>JAJZTZ010000042.1 GCA_021847305.1 Pseudomonadota bacterium
GCGCGGGTCGCTCTGGCCGGATTTGCGCAGAGCCTGCTGGCGGGTGGAAAATTGCTGTTGCCACTGCTTGAGGCTGGCGGTGTGTTTGCCATCGCGCTCAGCGTTGCCGGGGTATTTGTCCAGTCGCTTGTGCATGGCAGCGAGATAGCGCGGCAGGTGGGTGAGGTGCTGCCACGGCGTGGCGGAGAGAAAGCCTTTGAACACCAGCTGACCGAGCTGTTCTTTCAGGTCGGCAGCCAGCGGTGGCGGGGCTTTCAGTAAACGCGGTTGCAGCAAAGCCCAGGCGCTCAGGCAGTCGGTGGTGATTTTAATGACAGCCTGACTCACTGCTGGCAGGCGGGTGCGGGCACGGTCTTTCAGGTTGTTGAAAGCCTTGGCGTCGCGTGGCAGTTCATCCTCGCCAATGAAGGCGCGGTCGGTGATGCAGGCGAGCAGGTCTTCGCGCAGGCTGTCGGCGTCGGCCAGGGCGCGGGCTTGCAGGTACAGCTGGGTCATGCTGGCCAGTTGTTTGTCCAGCTGCTTCATCTGCTCTTTCAGTTGCAGGGCCAGCAGGCGGCGCACCCCTTCGCGGTGGCTTTCTGTCGCCGCTTCTTCCGTATCAAACAGGCGTAAGGCGACCACGCCGTCCTCATCGGCCAGCGCCGGGTAACCGGTCAGCTTGGTTTTGCCACGCGTGAAGGTGAACGAGGCGGGCAGGTCGCCGATATCCCATTGTGTTACGGGGGATTTGTCGAAGGGCGTGTCGCCCGCATCGGCAAACGATTCCTGCGCGTGCGAACCGAACTCGGCCTGTAGTTGCGCCAGATCACGCGCGCTGGCGAGCGTTTTGCCGGCATCGTCCACCACGCGGATGTGCATGCGTAAGTGGTCGGGTACATCGCTAGCCCATTCTTCGCGCGGCACGCTGGTTTGGGTTTCCTTGCGGATGAACTCGGTCAGTGCATCAATCAGAGTTTGTTTGCCCCACTCGGCGCGTTGCAGGAAGCGGGTGGTGAATTCCGGTACCGGCACGCACACGCGGCGATATTGTTTGGGCAGCGACTTCAACAGCCAGTGGATTTTTTCGCGTACCAGTCCAAGCACCAGCCAGTCGATGCGGCTGGCTTCCACCCGGTTGAGCAGCGCCAGTGGCACGTTGAGCGTCACACCGTCGAGTGCGTGACCCGGTTCGAAGCGGTAGGTGAGTTTGCAGGCGGTGCCGGCAATGTCGAGCGTGTCGGGGAACAGGTCGGCGGTGACGTGCTCCGCCTCGTGACGCATCAGATCTTCGCGCTTTAAAAACAGCAGTTTGGGGTTTTGCTTTTCCGCCTCGCGGCGCCATTTTTCAAAGCTGTGCGTGTTGGCGATGTCCTGCGGCAGGCGCTCATCAAAAAATGCATATAACTTGTCTTCGTCTACCAGCACATCCTGCCGGCGCGATTTGTGTTCCAGTTCGCGGATGTCGTCGATCAGCTTGCGGTTGTGCGCGAGAAAGGGCGCCTGGGTCTGGATTTCGCCCAGCACCAGCGCGTGGCGGATGTAAAGTTCGCGCGCGGTCTTCGGGTCGATGCTGCCAAAGCTGACGCGGCGCTTGGGGTTGAGCGTGAGGCCGTATAGGGTCGTGCGCTCAAACGCCGCTACCTGCTGGGTGGTTTTTTCCCAGTGCGGGTCGTAATAATGGCGCTTGAGCAGGTGGGGCACCACGGCCTCCACCCATTCCGGCTCGATTTTCGCCACGGTGCGGGCGAACAGTTTGCCGGTTTCGGTCAGTTCGGCGGCCAGCACCCACTTGGGTGTTTTTTTCGCCAGCGCCGAGCCGGGGAAGATCTGAAACTTGCTGCCGCGCGCGCCCTGGTAATGGCCTTCTTCTGACTTTACGCCGATGTTGCCGGCCAGACCGGCAATCAGCGCGCGGTGAATCTGTTCCAATGTTGCGGGTTTGTCGTTCTCCTGCCAGCCCAGTTCAGCCACCTGAGTGGCCAGCTGGCCGTGCAGGTCGCGCCATTCGCGCATGCGCTGGAAAGCGAGAAAGTGATCCTGACACCAGTTCTGCAGCTGGCGGCGTGATTTCTGGTGCACCAGCGCATCGTTATAGGCCTGCCACAGTTTCACCCAGCCGAGGAAGTCCGAGCGCTCATCCTGAAATAATTTGTGTTTGGCATCGGCCGAGCCGGCGAATTCCTGCGGCCGCACGCGCGGGTCCTGGGTGGACAAGGCGCTGGCGATGACCAGCATTTCCTGCAGGCAGTTTTCCTGTTTCGACGCCAGCAGCATGCGTGCGACTTTGGGGTCGAGCGGCAGGCGGGCCAGTTCGCGGCCGACCGGGGTAATGCGGCGCTGCTCGTCCATGGCGCCCAGTTCGTCGAGCAGCTGGTAACCGTCGTTGACCATGCGCGGCGTGGGCGCTTCGAGGAAGGGAAACTGCTCGATGTCGCCCAGCTTCAGGTCGTGCATGCGCAGTAAGGTGCCGGCCAGCGAAGTGCGCAGGATTTCCGGGTCGGTAAAAGCGGGGCGCGCCTTGAATTCAAGCTCATCGTACAGACGTATGCAGATACCCGCCGCCACGCGGCCGCAGCGCCCGGCGCGCTGGTTGGCGGAAGCCTGCGAAATGGGCTCCACCAGCAGCTGATCGACCTTATTACGGTGGCTGTAGCGCTTGATACGGGCGAGGCCGGTGTCTACTACGTAGCGGATGCCGGGCACTGTGAGGGATGTTTCCGCCACGTTGGTGGACAGCACAATACGCCGGCCGGTGTGGCTGGCAAATACGCGCTGCTGCTCTTCGGCCGACTGGCGGGCAAACAGCGGCAGAATTTCAGTGTGGGCCGGGTGATTTTTGCGCAGCGCCTCAGCCGCTTCGCGGATTTCCCTCTCGCCCGGCAAAAACACCAGAATGTCGCCGTCGCGCGAATGCCGCGACAGTTCGTGCACGGCATCGACAATGGCATCTTCCATGTCGGCCTGTTCGGCTTCGCCTTCTTTGGCCTTCAGGGGGCGGTAACGCACTTCCACCGGGTAGGTGCGGCCCGACACTTCGATAATCGGCGCGCCGGAAAAATGGCTGGCAAAGCGCTGGGTGTCAATAGTAGCCGACGTGACGATGACTTTCAGGTCCGGCCGGCGGGGTAACAGCTGCTTCAGATAACCGAGCAGAAAATCGATGTTGAGGCTGCGCTCGTGTGCCTCGTCGATAATTAGCGTGTCGTAGCGGTTGAGAAAACGGTCGGTCTGGGTCTCGGCCAGCAGAATACCGTCGGTCATCACCTTGATGAGCGAATCGGCGCTGGACTTGTCCTGAAAGCGCACCTGATAGCCCACCATTTCGCCCAGCGGCGATTTCAGCTCAAAGGCAATGCGGCTGGCGACGTTGCGCGCGGCAATGCGTCTGGGCTGGGTGCAGCCGATCAGACCGGCGGCGCCACGCCCCGCAGCGAGGGCGATTTTCGGCAGCTGGGTGGTTTTGCCCGAGCCGGTTTCGCCCGCCACAATCACCACCTGGTGTTTGAGAATGGCGGCGAGGATTTCATCGCGTCGGCCGGATACCGGCAGCTCTTCAGGGAAGTCGGGTTGCGGCAGACGCTCGGTGCGGCGCGCACGGCGGGCGGCAGACGCCTCGATCTGCTGTGTCAGGGTGGCGAGTTTGCCGGCATCCGGTTTCTGCTGCAGTTCGCGCAGGCGGCGGCTGAAGGGGTGAAAGTCGGCGGCCATCACCTGCGGCAGCAGGGCCTGCAAAGCGGAAAAGTCAGTCACGGTTACTTGTTCAGATACCGCTTGTCATCGAAGGTCCACACCCAGCTTGGCTTGTACGCCACGATCAGGGTCATGATCAGCCCGGTGGAGAAGGCCTCTGACCAGCCCATCAGCAGATAGTAGGGCGTATAGGCCTGGTACAGGTAGTCGAGCGTGTACGTGCCGGCGGCGGCCAGCAGCCAGCTTGAGCCCAGCCCCGTGGCGGTAATGGCCAGTGCGGCGCCGATAAAGGCATTGAGCAGGATGTAGATGAAAAAATGGTTGGGTAACTTGGTGTCGGTCAGGCGGAACAGTTCGTAGGTTACCGTCACGGGCAGGGCGATCATGAGCATGCCATTGACCGCCAGACTGGCAAATTCACCCGAAGCAAAAGCCGTGGTAATCAGCAGCACCACCGAAAGAGAAATAATCGCCAGCCAGGGGCCGAACATCAGGGTCAGGGCGGTGGCCCCCAAAAGGTGCAGATTCAGCCCCGGCTTGATGCCGGCTTTCAGGTGCCAGAGCACGAGTACGAGCACGGTGGCGGCCATGAACAGGTGCTGCAGGTCGGGTTGCTGCAGCCGCTTCCACGGAGCACGGCGCACCGCCTGAAACAGGACGATGAGATACAGCACGAGCGCAATGGCTTCCCAACTACGGGGAAGCAGGGTGTCGGTGAAGTTCATGGTGCAACAGCCTGGGGATGCCGAGATGAAGCATTTTACCAGTACGTTAGCGGTTGCTGAAATAGTTCTAAGAGAACGCTGAGTTAATCGCGTTTCCGTGCCGGGCAGATTTTTTTGCCCGGCCGCTCAATGACGCAAGTCATTGAAAGCGTGAGGCTGTGCGGGCATGCGCCGCGCAGCCGCCTTGCAGATTTGTTCCATCTCTGGAATATAGCAGCGCTTTCCTAATGGCCTGAATTTTGCTTTTAATCTGGCAGTTGGGGTGTCATGGGGATGGCCCTGGGCGCTTGTTTTTAACCGGACTCAACTGGAACATTTACCGCCAATGCAGGCCCAATCGCTGCCGTACCGCCGCAGCATCGTCAAAATACGTCGCGACTACAATACCTGGGTTGCCAATGAAACGCTGGAGGACTACGCCCTGCGTTTTACGCCGCATGCTTTCCGCAAATGGTCGGAAAGCCGGGTATCCAATACTGCGCTCGGGGCCGCTTCGTTTTTGGTACTGGAGGCCATTGGCGGCACCATTACGCTTAATTACGGCTTTATCAATGCATTCTGGGCCATATTATTCGTCGGGTTGCTGATTTTCCTGGCCGGTTTGCCGATCAGCTATTACGCCGCCAAGTACGGGGTGGACATGGATCTGCTGACCCGCGGAGCGGGTTTCGGCTATATCGGTTCAACCATCACCTCGTTTGTCTACGCCTCGTTTACCTTCATTCTGTTCGCGCTGGAAGCGGCCATCATGGCCTACGCGCTGGAGCAGTATTTCGGTATGCCGCTGTATATCGCCTATTTCATCAGCGCCATTATCGTCATACCGCTGGTTACCCATGGCATTACCCTGATCAGCCGCATTCAGACCATCACCCAACCGTTATGGCTGGGGCTGATGGTTGCACCTCTGGTCATGATCCTGCATCGCGAGCCGGGCATCGTGCACGAGCTGATCGGTTTCGCCGGAAAAGCGGGCGAAACCGGCTTTAGCATGACCCTTTTTGGTGCGGCCACGGCGGCCGGTATTGCGCTGATTACCCAGATCGGCGAGCAGGTCGATTATTTGCGCTTCATGCCGCGTCAGACCCGGGAAAACCGGCTCAGGTGGCACGCCGCCATTTTGCTGGCGGGGCCTGGGTGGGTGATTCTGGGCGTGGTGAAGATGCTGGCAGGCGGCCTGCTGGCCTATCTGGTGCTGAAAAACGGTTTCAGCTGGGCGGAAGCCGCCAACCCAACGCTCATGTACCGGCTGGGTTTTACCTACGTGTTCGACAGCTCCACCCTGGCGCTCACCGCGACGCTGGTCTTCGTCGTGGTATCGCAGATCAAAATCAACATGACCAATGCTTATGCCGGTTCGCTGGCCTGGTCCAATTTTTTCGCCCGTCTGACTCACAGCCACCCCGGCAGGGTGGTCTGGATGGTGTTCAACGCCCTCATTGCCGTCATGCTGATGGAACTGAATGTGTTCCAGGCGCTGGAGCAGGTCCTCGGGCTATATGCCAACGTGGCGTTGTCATGGATTGCCGCCGTGGTGGCCGATCTGGTGATCAATAAGCCGATGGGCTGGAGCCCTAAGGGCATCGAATTCAAGCGGGCGCACCTGTATGACATCAACCCGGTAGGCGTGGGGGCGATGTTTTTGGCGTCGATTTTGTCGGTATCTGCATTTTTGGGCGTGTTTGGGCTCCAGATCAAGGCATTTTCCGTGTTTATCGCGTTTCTGGTAGCTTTTTTGACATCGCCGCTTATCGCCTGGCTAACCAAGGGGAAATATTACCTGGCTCGGAGCGGTGACGCTAACCAGCCGGTCGGCGCGACGCACCGCTGCAGCATTTGCGAGCGCGATTACGAGCATGAAGACATGGCGCGCTGCCCCGCCTATGGCGGGCATATCTGTTCCCTGTGCTGTACTCTGGATGCCCGTTGCGGCGATGTGTGCAAGCCGCGCGACAGCCGGTTTTCCGTGCAGGTTAACCGCCTGGCGCGGCGTCTGTTACCACGCCGTTTCTGGCGCTATCTGGAAACCGGTCTGGGGCACTATCTGCTGCTGATGGTGGTAATCAGCACTCTGGTTGGCGGCCTGCTCGGCATGGTTTACTACCACACTTGGATAGGCCATGCAGGCGAACCCTGGGTGCATGGGGTAAAACTGGCCTTCATCAAGCTTTACGCTGCACTGGTGTTCCTCAGCGGCGTGATCGCCTGGTGGCTGGTGCTGGCCAGCGAAAGCCGCCGCGTGGCGCAGGCTGAATCCAACCGCCAGACAGGTCTGTTGATGCGCGAGATCGAATTGCACAAAATCACCGATGCCAATCTGCAGAAAGCCAAGCAGCAGGCGGATCAGGCCAATAGTGCAAAAACCCGTTACATCACCACCATCAGCCATGAGCTGCGCACCCCGCTCAACAGCATTCTCGGTTACGCACAGATTCTCGATCAGGATGACTCAATTCCGCCGCACCGTCGTCAGGCTATCCACATCATTCGCCGTAGCGGCGACCATTTGCTGTCGCTGATCGAAAACACACTCGATATTGCCCGTATTGAAAACGGCCGGCTCAAGCTTGAATCGCGTCCGTTCAATTTTTCTGAATTCATCGAGCAGCTGGTGCGCATGTTCGAACCGCAGGCCACCCACAAGGGGATTCAATTCAGTTATCAGCCTGGCGGCGACTTGCCCGCAGTGGTCAAGGGAGATGCAAGACGGGTAGGGCAGATTCTCATCAATATCCTCGGCAATGCGGTTAAATTCACCGAGCAGGGGCGGGTGATTTTGCGGCTGAGTTATGCGCGGGAAATGGCGATATTCGAAATCGAGGATAGCGGTCCCGGCATTGCTCCAGAAAACATGGCACGCCTGTTTGAGCCGTTCTCGCGCGGCGATGCGCGCGCCAGCGGTACAGGGCTGGGATTGAGCATCAGTAAAATGCTCACCGAATTGATGGGCGGCGAACTGCAGGTGAGCAGTACTCCGGGTGTGGGTACGGTATTTCAGATCAAGCTGTTTCTGCCCGAGTCGAGCTTTCTGCAGGCCGAGGTCGCGGCTAAATCGCCTGCTGCACAACGCCTCGGTTATCTGGGACAGCGCAAGCGTATCCTGCTGGTGGATAATGAACAAACCGACCGCAACTGGCTCTGCGATGTATTGCGGCCGCTCGGGTTTGATGTGGTCGAGGCTGAGTCGGGAGAGGACTGCCTGGATCGAATTCAGTCGGTCAATCCCGACCTGATTCTGATGGACCTGGCCATGCCCGGCATTGACGGCTGGGAAACCATCCAGCGCATCCGTGCAGGCCGTCTGTCGCAGGCGCCGATTGCCGTGGTGTCGGCCAATGCCTTTGACAAAAGTCCGGATAATCCGGCCGGGTTGCGGATGCAGGACTTCATCCTCAAACCGGTGCAGATCGGCGAACTGCTCGACTGGATCGGCGAACAGGCCGGCATCGAATGGCTGGTAAAAACCCCGCAACCCCCCGTGCCGGCAGTTCCTGCCACGGCGTCAATGGTCTACCCGCCACAACACTGGCGCACGGCATTGGGCGAACTGGTGACCATGGGCTATGTGCGCGGTATCAGCCGCAAACTCGACGAAATCGAAGGGCTCGACAGCAGCTACAGCGCTTTTGTCCAGACGATGCGCCAGCGTCTGCAGCAATTCGACTTCGACGCGATGAACCGGCTGCTCTCAGCGGTCGCCTGAACAGAGAAGCCTGACCATGCCTCACACCGACTTTACCCCTCTGTCCACCGTACTGATTGTCGATGATGTGCCGGAGAATCTGGCCGTTCTGCACGACGCCCTGGATGAAGCTGGCTATGCCGTGCTGGTTGCCACCCACGGTGATGCCGCACTGCAAAGCGTCAGCACATTCACCCCGGACGTTATTCTGCTCGATGCGGTCATGCCCGGCATGGACGGTTTTGAAGTCTGCCGTCGCCTGCGCGCGCAGGACAAGGCGCGCGCCGTGCCGGTGATCTTCATGACCGGGTTGACCGAATCCGAGCATGTCGTTGCCGGTTTCGCGGCTGGCGGTACGGACTATGTAACCAAGCCGGTACGACCGAGCGAGGTGCTGGCGCGCATAGCCGCCCACGTGAATCATGCCAAGCATGTCAGCCAGGCGCGCAGCGCGCTCGATGCTTTCGGTCAGGCTACTTTTGTCATGGATCCGGACAGCGGGCAGATCACCTGGCAAACTCCGCTTGCTCGTCAACTGCTGGAGCATTACGTTGCACAGCACGAATTCGCAACTATCCAGGCCTGGCTGAAACAGCATCTTGCATCGCCGCGCGACGGTGATGCGGCGCCGCTTAAATTCACCCATGGCCCCAACAGGCTGGTATTGAACCTGTCGAGCCGTACAGACGACGGCGAACTCATTGTCGCCGCCCGGGAGGAGGCGCCGGGCCAACTCATCGACGCCCTGACGCACAACCTGAGGCTCACTCCACGCGAGGCGGAAGTGCTGTACTGGGTCATACACGGCAAGACCAATCGCGATATTGGCGATATCCTCGGTGGCAGCCCGCGTACTGTCAACAAACATCTGGAGCACGTATTCACCAAGCTGGGAGTGGAAACGCGCACGGCAGCAGCTTCGGTGGCGATGAATCGGCTTGGAATGACAAAATCATGAAATGATTATTTCAGCAAAATTAATATTTGTTTTGTTTTTAATGCAATAGGCTGTATATTAAGGTCAATAAAGTTCCATATATAACCCTGTCATAAATGACAGGTTCGTTTTGTTGCCGGTCCGCGTAATCTCTCCGGCAAACGTCATCCCTTCCCAATAATTCACAAAGCGATACGTTTCTGCCGCTAGCCGGCAGGCATTCCTGTGTCGTCATCATCCGCATCTATCGCGTCTTCATCGTACTGGAGAGGCGAGGCCGGGGCCGGCGGCCAGGCAATTACCCCTTGAATGTGCCGTTTGGTGGCGGGTCAGGCTCGACCCTATTCCTCATCAGCTTATGCACACAAGGGATACCGATGGGCCGATCACGCAGTCAGCCAAGGAGGCGAATATGGATGCACAAGTCAGGCAGTATGGTTTTAGCGGAGCAATCAATCCTGTTATCGAGAAAGCGTATAAAGAAGGTCGTCTGGCAATAGCCGACGTAGCTGATTTCTATGCCGAGGGGGGAATCCCGTTGCCCGAACGGCCTGGCCCCGTTGTGGCGCTTTATATGCAGCCGCCAGGCAGTGGCTCGCACCTCGGTCCGCGCCCTTCGCGCACGGTCACCCTGGAGGATATTGATGGCCGCAACACGGCCGCACCGATGCCGCAATTCGAAGGGGGAGAGCACACGGCCATCGGCGACCAGGTCCTGCTGTTTTTTTCTGCTGACGACAAGGGTACGCCCGCCTATCTGGTGCCGCTCAGTCTGCCAAATGGGCTGAACCTTACTTACGGACAGGTCCTGGCCCTGGGCGGAGACTTCTACGGCATACCCGACCAGCCTATTTCCGACGGTGCCACTGCGGCAGACCGGCAACAGCGCTTTGCCAACGCCTACAATTCGCTGGCGCAGAGGCCGGCATCCAAGGCCGAGGCTACGCAGATTCTGGCCGTCATGCAAATTGAGATCGATGCGGTCAACAAGGCCATCAACAACGGTGAGCCGGCCTCGGTGGCATATAAAAAACTGGGCGATAGCCTGTCCGAGCAATGGAACCGGATTACTGGCGGCGGCAGCGCTATTTCGCCGTGGATTCCCATGGGCCGTTATCTCAAGCTTGCAGCCACCAACTGGGATCACTTCTCCCAGTGTGCGGTGCTGGCATACACCGCAGGCCATACCCTGGCCATGCAGCAGGCCGTGACGGCGAGGCAGATGAGCAATGCCCCGCAACAGAAACTGGCCTTGATGCAGGCCTACGCAATGAATGCCTTTGCCGACCACTTTCTGACCGACTTGTTTTCCTCCGGCCATATGCGCAGCCCGCGCAAGCAACTGAATGATACGGTTACTCCCGCCAGCGCGGGCGGCTTGCTCACCCGCTATATGCACGATGAAGACAGCGCTAACGGCCTGTATGTGCAGAATCAGCGTGGCAATCGCTGGAAGGCTTATGGTGACAAGCGTTACTTCGACATGATCGACCTGACCAATACGCTGCTGGTCAACGGTGCGGCACAGCTTTCGGCTGATGAGGTATTTCAGGCATTCCTGACCGGGCAGGTCGTGCCGCCGGCCAATTTCATTGCTTTGACAGTGATTCCTGATCTTGCCGTCGTACAGGACTATCAGCATCCGGGGCAAAACTATTCGCCCCTGTTTGTCGCTGCCAATAATACCGTGCTGCGGCGCAATAACATCAACGACCCGCTGGATTTCAGCTGGACCAATAGCTGGTGGGGCTGGTCGACCCTGAGCCTGCTGGAGGCGAGCTATAAGGGACCCAGCTGGCAGATCGGGCCGATGAAACCGCCGGTGCAAGCGCCGGTCATTTCACCCACGGGCTGGCAATCCAGCACGCCAATACCGCCTGACTGGGTCAATGGCAATCAGGTGCGCTACTGCGTTACCTTCGTCAACGGCCTTAACGAAACCAGCCCCGGGCCATGGTGCAGTTATGCCATGCTCAACAACCAGTTCCTGCCCACGCTCGTCAATATCCCCGTCGACCCCAGCGGTACGGCCAATGCCCGCAATATCTACCGCGAGTTCTACGGCAAACCGTTCCAGTTCGTCGGCACCATCCACGACAACAGCACCACCACTTTCATCGACAAGCTGCCCTGAACAGCAGGTCAACCTCACCCCAGGAGATGAACCATGTCCTTACAAATTACCGTATTCGATATCACTGAGCAGCCCATGCAGAACCATCCGGTCGATTTGCTGCAAAACGGGCAGGTGATTGCCAGTGCGACGACCGACAGCCAGGGCGTCGCGACCTTCAACACGCCTTTCAGCAGCGCGCCTGGACTTGCAGTGCGCAGCCAGCTGAACAAACCCTGATTCCCCAACCCGAAAGCAAGGAATACCCTCATGTCGAACAACATCATTCTTGCCCCGCGCTGGACTTCCACCGCTCTGCAGCTGACCAACACCGCCTATATCGATTGCGGCACGCCGACAGTCCTGTCCAACCTCACCTCATTTACCCTGGAAGTGTGGGTGAACCCCGCGTCGCTGAGCGGGTTCCAGGCGCTGGTGGGCAACGTCGACAACAATATCGGCGGTCAGTATCAGCTATTTATCAATAACGGTTACGTGTATGCCTATGTCGGCATTGCTCCGTACCTGATCCAATCGCCCCAACCCATTACCGCCAACGCCTGGCACCACCTGGCCGCCACCTTCGACGGCACGAGCAAGCTCCTGACGCTGTACGTCGACGGCAATGCCGTGGCCAGCCAGACGTTTGCCGGCACGCTGCCGCGCAGCGGCGCCAACACCCTGATCGGCGCCGGGTTGCAGAACAATCTGCCGACCTGGTATCTGCAAGGGCAAATCGGTCGGGTGATGATCTGGAATTCGGTGCGTGATGCCGAGGCCATTCTTAACGATTCGGTACAGGTCAGCATTTACAAGGCCACGGAAACACCGGATCTGGTGCTGTATACCGATTTTTCCGTCATGCCGGCGGTGGACGGCTCGGGCAACGACATTCAGCTGAATTTCAAAAACGGGGCGCAATACCTCCTGAGCGTCCCTTCGGTGGTCATGGGCAACCAGAACGGCTATGTCGATTGCGGTTCGTATGAAGACTACAGTATCCCCGGCAATGCCCCCTATACCCTGGAAGGCTGGTTTTTCCCCGAGGCGGCCCAGACCGGCACGCTGGTAAGTTACGGCAAGGGCAGCCAGTGGGAATATCAGGTTGTCTATGAAAACAGCCAGCTGATCGCCCGGCGCAATTCCGACGCGCTGCAGATCGTTTCAAGCCAGGCTTTGCCGATCAACAGCTATTACCACTTTGCCGTCACCTACGACGGCAACACCAAGGCGTTGAGCCTGTATGTGAACGGCAATCTGCAGACGGTCGAATATTTCCCTTCACCAGTCACGGCGGTACCCGGCGGAAACGTACTGGTCGGTGCCCAGTATGCCGCCAATGGCTCGCCCAGCCAGTTTTTCCAGGGGGCAGTGCAGAACCTGCGCATCTGGAACGTGTGCCTGGAACAGTCGGAAATCTTCCAGTGGATGTTCAACGACATCGTCAATGACAACCGGCTGGTTTCCAATTACGACTTCACCGTCAATCCGCCGGTCGATACCACCGACCGGGCCGTTTTGCAGCTGCAGAACGGCGCGGTTCAAACCCTGCAAACGCTGGGCGTGCCGCCGACCGAGCCGATTGCCATGCTGGGGATTGCTCAGTCCATCAACGCCATTTATCTCAACCAGAACGTCGAACAGCCGGTTCCGCCGACCCCTGCCGAAGACTTTGCATTTGTGCCCCAGCCGGAGCTTTTCTCCACTGCGCACAAGGAGGCATCGTGGAACGACTTTGTCGCCCATATGCGCATTGCCGGTGACGAGGACAGCAAAGCGCGCTTCCGCAACCAGTTTGAAGAAGCCTTTGCCCGCGCCCGCGACATGATGGATGCCAACCCGGATCTGAAGAAAGTCTTTACCCGTATCGACGAAAACGGCATGACCCGGGTCATTTACCACGGCGTGCGGGGCGACATGATCGCCTACGAGGGCGCCATCGGTGCCGTGTCTGATTGTACGCTGTGGTGGATCAGCTTTATTTACATGATTACCGTCGGTTTCTTTCAGGCACTTGGTCTGTTGCCCACCACCGGCAATATCGCCACCCGCATCTACAACCTGATCCGCAACAACGCCACCGCCTGGAATGCCCTCAATTCACTTGCCGGCCGCACCATCACGGCGTCCGCGGCGATCAGTTTCATGGGGGTGATTTACAGCGAAGGGCTGATGTGGACCATCATCAAGTTCGTCCTTACCTCGGCCGGCTGGTACGCGTTGTTCTGGATCCTGCGCAAGGTCATTGCCATCGTCACCGGTCTGGAAGCCGCCGCCATTCTGGCCGGTTTCATCGTCTGGGCGTCGCAGCTGACCATCCAGTCGCTCAAGTACAACTCCAGTTGCGGCAGCACCGCACCGCAGCCGGCCATGGCCTGAGCGGCGCAACACGAACCAACCTGAATTAACTCAGAGGAGATTTAAATGCCAACATCCGTACCCGTGGTCGCCATTCCCATCGTCGATACTTCAGCCAGTATGAGCCAGTCTGGCTATGTAGCGATTACCGTCATTGATACCAGCGCATTTCTCAGCAACGCGCTGCAGGGGGACTATATAGGCGTCGCCTCGTACGACACAGGCGGTCGGGTCACCTACGGTCTGTCCCTGGTCGACAGCAATCTGTCGCAGGCCACGGCGGCTGCCAATGCTGTGCGTGCGCTCAGCTTTAACGGCAGTTGCACCAACATGGGCGGCGGTTTGCAAACGGCCGTGAGCATGCTGTCCGGCGCCCCGTCCGGCCTCAATAAGGGCCTGGTGCTTTTGTCCGACGGTTATCAAAACTGCGGCACCAATCCGATCCCCTTGCCGGCTGGCTGCCCGCCGGTCTATGCCTGCGCCATGGGGCCGAATTCCGACCAGAATCTGATGCAGCAGATTTCGTCACAAAGTCATGGCACGTATTACTACGCGCCTTACGTCTACAACATGATGCAAATTTACAATCAGATCCGCGCGCAGTCGCCGTCCACTACCCTGACGGCCAACCAGTATAAAAATGCCGTGCCGTACGATTTTCTGCTGATTCCGGCAACCATTTCCGCCGGCAACGATCTGGGGCAGTTCTCCGTGGTCTGGAGCGACGCCTCCATTCCCTATGTCAACGGTCAACCCGGTATGAACCAGATCAGCGTCACCCTGGTGAATCCGGCCGGTCAGGTGTTGACACCGAGTCCTACTTTGCAGGGCGGCGGGTATGTGGTGTTCAATATTCCCAACCCGGCTGTCGGCCAGTGGTATATCCAGATCGAGTACGGCGGCACCCAGCCACAGGGTCTCACCGGCGGCGCATTCGAGTTTTCGCCCTCGGGTAATGCCGCCATGATCGAAATGCACGCCGAAGTACCGCAGACCATCAAGGCAGGGAGTACGCTGCCGGTGAGTGTCAGTCTGACCGAAGACGGCAAACCCATGTCCGGCCAGGTGATTCACACGACACTCACCAAACCGAGCATCAGCATACGTAACGCGCTGAGCCAGTATGCGCATCTCATCAACAATGTGGTGTTGCCGGAAGATGTGGCCGACCGGGTAAGCGGTGATCGGGCAGACCTGGCCAAGCTGGCCTATCTGCACAATGCACACCTGCCGACGGTGGATCTGCTGCCGCATGTGAAACAGAGCCTGTTCATGGCGCAGGGCAGTGATGGCAAATACATGCTCAGCATTCCGGATACGGCCCAGGCCGGCTCGTATAACCTGCAGTTTGAAGTAACCGGCGTGTCAGCCAAGTCCGGTACGCCGTTCTCCCGCAGTCACCTGGTCAGCGTGCTGGTCACCGACTGAGCGTCGGCTGGTCGTCAAGCAACATTCCCCGCCCGCCGGGCGGGGATTAAATCAATCCCAGTACCGTGGCCTTAATGGCCGCAGCCGTCTTGTTGCATGACCCGAGCTTGTTCATGGCGTTATTGAGGTGAAAATTCACCGTACGCTCGGAAATATGCATGATTTCGCTGACATCGGCAGACGTTTTGCCATCCGCAGTCCAGCGCAGCACCTCCATTTCGCGCAGCGATAAATCCACTGCCGCTTCCGGCATCAGTTTCGGCACCACCAGACGGGACATGCCCTCGTGCACAGCCTGGGCCAGCCAGGACATCTGCAGGGAATGAGCCTGCAATTCACTGTAAGAAAGATTGTCGTGTGATCGCGCCAGGGTCAGCAGCCCGGCTACGCCGCGCGCATCGTGGCAAGACTGGGCCCAGCCGATCTGCAGCCCGTGAGCGCGGGCGTCTTCCCAGAAGGTCCGGCAACTGGAAAAAACCTCCTGATCCCACACCAGCGGCATCACCGACTTCATGCCGTGCGCAACGGTCGGATCGACTGCAATGTACTGCTCCTGCACGTATTTCTTTTGCCAGGCGTCGGAATAGTTGTTGATCATGAAAACCTTGGGCCGGGACACGGGTAAAGGCATCCGCATGCCAAAAGCGCAGTATTCGAAGCCGAGTTTTCCGGTTGCGCTTTCCAGGTTCGCAAACAATTCTTGTTCTGTTTTTGCATGGATCAGTGAATGAACCAGTGATTCCTGCCATTCGTTCATGATCGCCCCCTTCTTGTTACTGCATATACTTTGCCTTTAATCTGGCAGTCTGGAAAGAGTCTGAACGCCGGAACGGCAAAATATTTCCAAATTATTGCGTTTGAGTGGATCGGCAGTTAACTGGCCAGTAAAAGTCGGATACGTGAGGA
Source organism: Pseudomonadota bacterium (assembly GCA_021847305.1). Classification (GTDB taxonomy): domain Bacteria; phylum Pseudomonadota; class Gammaproteobacteria; order Burkholderiales; family JAJZQI01; genus JAJZQI01. Next base: position 15,819 of record JAJZTZ010000042.1, read on the forward strand.
CAACTGTCAATTCTGACATTGTCATTCTATGCTGAAAGAAGAGTACTATTCCGGTCCCGATGAAAGTTTACCCAGTTTTTAATTAACCGGTAGGGCTGAACTCATGAGCCACTCTGTTTTTGATGACCAAAGACAAGGACGAACCGCGGAGCCGCATCCTCTGGTGGTGTCGGTAGACGGCTATATTCGACTGTCCTTTGCCAGACTGCAGCAACTGCCGTTGCTGCATTTGATTTCCGGTCTGGACGAACAGCCCCCGGTGACGCACGATGGTGCCACGTCAACTCTGATAACCGGCTACACCGAGTGGGTGAGCGACACTTTCCCGACCGTAACGATCGGCTGGGACTGGCTGCTGGAAACCCGGGCCGGCCGCCTTGGCCTGGTTCGCGTCAGCGAGCCACGCAGCAACATTCTGCTGCAGGATTCGCAGGGGCGCGACATGGCGCCAGCCAAAAGCAATGTCATGCTTGAAGCCCTGCTGGACAGTCTGGAATGGCCGGAAATTGTGCAGGCCTATATCAAAACCCGCTACGCAGCCTGATTTCCGCGCAATAAACCTGTTAAATCTGACAGTTATCTAAAGAATAAACATCTAATTAAATACCTATCCATTGATATTCATTTTGTCGGGGGTAGGTGTGAACGTTATTGCTGGTGCTTCAAAAGATCTTCCTGGTGAACTGTACCAACAGGTTTCTCAATACCGTCATCGGGTTTTTGTAGAAATGCTCGGTTGGGAACTTAATACTCAGAATGGCCTGGAGTTCGATCAGTTTGATCATGACGATACCCTGTACGTCGTGGCGCAGGACGAATCCGGGCATGTGAATGGCTGTGCCCGGTTGCTGCCGACCGATCAACCCTATCTGCTCGGCGACGTATTTCCGCAGCTGCTGAACGGACTGCCGCCGCCGTGCACCCCGGAAGTGTGGGAGTTGTCGCGCTTCGCTGCCGTTGATTTCGCAAACCGCACCGTATCGGCAATGGGCCAGTTTTCATCACCGATTGCCGTGGGGCTGTTGCAAAAATCCATCGAGTACGCCGCTGCACATGGCGCTAAACGTATCATCACCGTGTCGCCCGTTGGTGTCGAGCGACTGCTGCGCCGTGCAGGCTTCCGCGCACATCGTGCCGGGCCGCCTATGGTCATCGATGGTCATCCCATCTTCGCCTGCTGGATCGAGTGCACTCCAACTGAGTAATAACCGGGTGATCGGGTAAACGCCGGTCTGGCATTCGTTTGCCGGGCCGGTATTGCTGTTTGTTCTTTGCC
>JAJZTZ010000179.1 GCA_021847305.1 Pseudomonadota bacterium
CCGGTGTCGGTAAAACCACGACCGTGGCCAAGCTGGCAGCACGCTGTACGCTCAAGCACGGCGCCGACTCGCTGGCATTGCTGACCACTGACAGTTACCGGATAGGCGCGCATGATCAGCTGAAAATCTACGGCCGTATTCTTGGTGTGCCGGTTTACGCGGTCAAGGATGAGGCAGATCTCGACGTGACCCTGAATGACTTGCGCCAGCGTCATCTGGTGCTGATCGACACAGTCGGCATGAGTCAGCGCGACAAGCGCCTGGCACAACAGGTGGCCATGCTCTGTGGTCATGGCCGCAAGGTGCACCGCCTGCTGCTGCTGGCGGCGACAGCGCAGGGCAGCACGCTGGAGGAAGTGGTCAAGTCCTATGAGGGCGAAGGCCTGGAAGGCGCGATTCTGACCAAGGTCGATGAATCCGTCGGCTATGGTAGCGCGCTGGATGTGCTGATTCGCCATAAACTCCGTCTGTACTACGTCACCAATGGCCAGCGCGTGCCGGAGGATCTGCATCTGGCCAATACCATGTATCTGGTTGATCGCAGTTTCCGCACTAATGAAACAACCGTTTTTTCTCCGGGCAGCGCCGATTTTCCGCTGATTATGGCTGGGGCGCCACAGACTGAGGTGGCAACCGGCGGGGGCGAGCATGGCTGAGTTGCTGGGCGATCAGGCGGAGGGGTTGCGGCGCCTGCTGGCTCACAATCAGCCGCGGATTCTGGCTTTCCTCGGCGCCTATCCGCGGGTCGGCGTCAGCTCCCTGATACTCAATCTGGCCGCAGGGTTGGCCCGGATGGGCCGTTCGGTGCTGGTCATCGACGAACACAACGGCTCGACCAGCCTGACCACCCGCCTTGCCGGCCATACACGCCGTGAACTGCTCGACGCCGTGCGTGCCGGGGCCGCTCTGCCGCGTGTCATGCAGGACCTTACCGAAGGCGTCAAGCTCCTGCCTGCAGCACATGCGGCGCGACACTTCGCCGATCTCGACGAGACCGATACCGAGCAGGTCAGGCACGCGTTTGCCGAGCTTGCCAGCTTGCCTGATGTGATCCTGATCGACGGCCAGATGCCCGGCCAGACCTCTTCTTTCAGCCTGGCGGCGCAGGAGATCGTCATGGTGATGGGCGCAGATAAGTCCGGGTTGACGGAAGTGTATGCCCAGGCCAAAAAGCTGCATCAGGAATTTGCCCGGCGGCAACTGCAGGTGCTGTTTACCCGCACCGACGCAAAAGAAGCTGACAACCTGTTTCAGGCGCTGTTGTCGACTGCGCGCCGGTTTCTCGATGTGCGACTCAATTTGCTCGGGGTGGTGCCGGCGGATGAGCGGCTGCAGCAAGCCGGCAGGGCACTGCAACCGGTAGTGGACAGTTTTCCCCACAGCCCGTCTGCTATGATGATAAAAGAGCTGGCCGGACGCATCGACGCCTGGCCTGTCAGTGAGCAGCGCCTGTCCCAACCGGCCGATCTGGCCGATTGCCTGCTGCGCAGTAGCCGTCTGAGTGGAAATGCAGTATCTATCTAAACAGATTGACATGGATTACGGGAAAGCCGAACAAGAGCGCCTGGTGGCCGAGTTTGCGCCGCTGGTGAAGCGTATCGCCTATCACATGATGGCGCGTCTGCCCGCCAGCGTGCAGGTGGACGATTTGATTCAGGTGGGCCTGGTCGGCCTGCTCGATGCGGTGCGCAACTTCGATCAGAATCAGGGCGCTCAGTTCGAAACCTATGCCACGCAACGTATTCGCGGCGCCATGCTGGACGAACTGCGTAATGCCGACTGGGCGTCGCGCAGCGTGCGCCGTCAGTTCCGCGAAATCGAAGCGGCATTACACACGCTTGAGCACCGACTTGGCCGGGCGCCGGGCGAGGCGGAAATCGCAGCAGAAATGGGCATTGAGCTGGCCGAGTACCAGCAGATTCTGCAGGATACCCGCGGCGCGCAGCTGCTCTATCTGGAAGATCTTACCAGCGCAGACGATTCCGACTATCTGGAACGGCACGAGGTTGACTCCGGTGGCAACCCGCTTGATATACTGGACGAGGGTGATTTCAAGCGTTTGCTGGTAGACGCTATTACCGCGCTGCCGGAACGGGAAAAGCTGGTGATGGGGCTGTACTATGAACAGGAACTCAACCTGAAAGAAATCGGCGAAGTGCTGGGGGTATCCGAATCGCGGGTTTGTCAGCTGCACAGCCAGGCTGTCGCTCGCATACGGCAGCGCGTAACCGACTGGTTGCCAAACAAGAAATAATAATTGCTGCACGTCATAGCAGCGCAAGGAGAGGCGTAAGCATGGATTGGATCAGTATTGCCGGGGTGGTGCTGGGGATTGTCGCCATCGTGGGCGGCCAGGTGCTGGAAGGCGGTCATGTCGGCTCCATTATTCAGGTTACTGCATTCATCATTGTCATCGGCGGCACCATGGGTGCCATCATGCTGCAAAGTTCCGTCGCTGTATTCGTCCAGGGCATCAAAATGATCCGCTGGGTATTCGTGCCGCCCCGCGTTAATCCGACCGATGCAATCGGGCAGGTGGTGGAATGGAGTTATCTGTCGCGTAAGGGCGGCTTGCTGGCTCTGGAGCCGGTGATTCAGGACCTGGAAGACCCCTTCGTACGCAAAGGCCTGCAAATGCTGGTGGACGGCGCAGAGCCCGACTACCTGCGCGAAGGCCTGGAACTCGAAGTGAATACCTATGAAGAAGAGCGCCGCGCCGCCGCCAAGGTGTGGGAATCGGCCGGCGGTTATGCCCCGACTATCGGTATTTTGGGCGCCGTGCTGGGGCTGATTCATGTGATGGAAAACCTGTCCGATCCGTCTAAGCTGGGTGGGGGTATTGCGGTGGCGTTCGTTGCCACGATTTACGGCGTGGGTTCGGCCAACCTGTTTTTCCTGCCAATATCCAATAAACTGAAGCACCTGGTGCAGCAGCAGGTGACGGTAAAATTGCTGCTGATTGACGGGTTGGTGGCGATTGCCAACGGCGAGAATCCGCGGGTGATCGAGAACCGTTTGCAGGGTTACCTGTCCCAGCATTAAGTAGCCTCCTGAGGCTGTTCGGACGATCTGCAAAACAGGCAGGGGTGTTTTACATAGGGTGCATGCTACCGATACGGTTGCGCGTACCCGGGCAAGAGTAGGGGTGCAATG
>JAJZTZ010000180.1 GCA_021847305.1 Pseudomonadota bacterium
CGATCTCGGAGCCTTGGCGGTGGCGTTGCGTCTCAATCAGGAACTCGAAAATGCAGTGATTGTCTCTATCGTGTGCGATCGCGGTGATCGTTATCTGTCCACCGGAGTCTTTCCTGCATGAAATGGGGACGTTTTCTGCTGCTGGCCGGCTTCAGTGTAAGTCTGCTTGCCTGCACGCCTGTGCAAACCACCCGTCCAGGGGCGGTGGGTGTGACGCGTACCCAGTACATGCTGGTGTCGGAGCGTGAGGCGGAGCAGGCGTCGGCTCAGCAATATCTGCAAATCAAGCGTCAAGCGCAGGTCAAGGGACAGCTCAACCAGGATGCCGCACTGTTGCAGCGTGTGCGGGCCATTACCAATCGCCTGATTCCGCAAACTGTGCATTTCCGTGCTGATGCCCTGAACTGGAAGTGGGAAGTGAACGTCCAGAAAAGCGATGAAATCAATGCCTGGTGCATGCCCGGCGGCAAGATCATGGTTTACTCGGGGCTGGTGGACAAGCTGCATTTGACCGACGATGAGCTGGCTGCGGTACTGGGCCATGAAATTGCCCACGCCCTGCGGGAGCACTCGCGCGAGAAAATGAGCCGCGCCTATGCCCAAAATCTCGGCGTATCGGTGCTGAGCGCAGTCACCGGGCTGGGGCGTGCCGGCGCCGATCTGATGAATACGGCCGCCAATATTGCCATCCAGCTGCCCAATAGCCGGGAAGACGAGCAGGAAGCCGATTACATCGGCCTGGAGCTTGCTGCCCGGGCCGGATATGATCCGCGCGCAGCATTGACGTTGTGGGACAAGATGGCGGCGTCGGGAAACAAGGGGCCGGTCGAGTTTCTCAGCACCCACCCGTCAGACGCGCACCGCAGACAGGGCATTGAGGCGCGATTGCCGTCAGTCATCCCTCTTTACGAAGCCGCCCGCGCGGCTGAAAAAGGCCAGCACGGTTAGGGAATCAGCAGCTGCCCGGTTTCCAGCAGTGGTCTGCCACGCCGTGAAGCTGGTTCAGGCGTCGGGCCAGGACGAAGAGAAAATCCGAGAGCCGATTGAGGTAGGTCAGGGCATAGGGGTTGATCGATTCGCCGTTGTCCGTAAGGCGCACCACGGCAATTTCCGCCATACGGCAGGCGGTTCTCGCCAGATGCGCCTGGGCGGCCGCTTTGCTGCCTCCGGGCAGGATAAATTCTTTCAGCGGCGGCAGGGATTCATTCCATGCGCCGATCACCTGTTCCAGGTGGCTGCTGTGCTGCTCCTGCATTCTGGAATGGCCCGGCAGGCACAGTTCTCCACCCAGTTCAAACAGCACATGCTGCACCCGGGTTAACTCCACCGCTTCATTCTGCTGTGCGTCAATTTCAGCCAGCAGTGCGCCGATATGCGCGTTCAGACTGTCAACCAGCCCCAGGGCTTCAATGCGGGGGTGCGCCTTGGACAGGCGTTCGCCATTGGCCAGACCGGTTGTGCCCGAGTCGCCGGTGCGTGTGACTATTTTGCTGAGGCGGTATCCCATGAGTTATTCCGCTCAGAACTCGTTCTGCAGCTTTTTGTAGCCTTTGACCAGATCTATGTTGGTGCGTGCAACGTCTTCGGAAAAATCGGTCATATGCGGCTTCACGGGGGTGATGCGGCTCAGTTCTGCATTGGAGTGGATGTTGGTGGTCGAAGGGATGTAAAAAGCATCCGGAATCTGGCAGTTTTCCACCACGGAGTTATGGCGGATAACCGAACCGTTACCGACTTCGCAGTTGAATACTACTGAGTTGAAACCGAGAAACACGTTGTTGCCGATTTTGCACGGGCCATGAACAATCGAGCGATGAGCGATCGAGGTGAATTCGCCGATTTCGACCCTGCCGCCGGACTTCGAATGGATGACCACGCCGTCCTGGATGTTTGAGTTGGCGCCGATGATAATCGGCTCCATACCGCCGGTGGCATCCACTTCATCGGCGCGAATGACGGCATAGGGCCCGATAAAGACATTTTCGCCAACAAAGACTTTGCCGCAGACAATGGCGGTGGGGTCTACAAAAGCCGATTCGGCAATGGTGGGCAAATCGCCATTGGGGTTTTTGCGTATCATGCGTTGTCCTAACGTTTCTTTAAGGAAGCGCTGATTTATTCCAGAAATGGAATAAATCAGCAAGGCGGCTGCGCGGCACATGTCCGCACAGCCTCACGCTTTCAATGACTTGCGTCATTGAGCGGCCGGGCGAGCAGTCTGCCCGGCATGGAAGCGCGGTGAAATCAGCGTTTCCGTAAATGGATGCTGTTCTGGCTGCAGGCCGATTCTAGCGGTCGGACTGGTTCCGGTCAAACGTGCAGCGGGGGTGCTGTATTGCAACGGCGGGATCGCCGATGAAGGTGCAGGGGTAAATAAGTGTTTGGAAATGTAACAAGAGCGCGGATTTGATATAAAATACAAAGTTAACAAGTACAAAGTTTATATAAACGTTTCCCGGATGAGTCTTCCCAAGAAAATCATCGTTTGGGCGGGGTTGTTTCTTTCTACCTTCCTGGCCCAGGCAAGCACGGCACAAATGGTCGTCGTCGCTAACAAGAGTTTTGGTGTTAGCGAGATGGATCTCATTGTGCTGCGCTCGATTTTGCTCGGCAAATCCCATGTGACACCGGGCGGGAAACGTATCATGCTGGTGCTGCCCTCGGCGGGCGATGACCTGAAGCGCATCTGCGAATCTTTGGGGGTGAACCAGTGGCAGATCACTTCTGCCTGGAGCCGCCAGGTGTATTCCGAAGGCAATCGCATGATTTACGAAAGCGATCCGGCGGGCGTGGCGAAATACCTGCGAGAAAATGGTGGAGGCATTGCCATTCTGGAATCGCCCGATCCGTCGATTCTGGCGGATAAGAACTTGCTCGTCGTGAAGGTGGGGGAATGATGATGCGCGCTCTCCTGACCCTTCTGTTGTCTTTGTTTGTCATGCCGGCACTGGCTGAAGTGCAGTTTGACGGCTACATCACGCAAGGCTGGGTAAAAACCGATCACAACGACTACTTCGGCCATTCAAGCAGCAAAGGCGGTTCGCTGCAGTTCAACGAAGTGGGTGTGGCCGCTACGGCCACCCTGAGCGATAACCTGCTGGGTTCGGCTGCCGAGATCG
>JAJZTZ010000043.1 GCA_021847305.1 Pseudomonadota bacterium
TGCTCTACATCGTCCTGACGCGGCTGGTTGCCATGCAACGGGCCGAAATCGCCCAGCTCAAGGCATTCGGCTACAGCAACCTGACCGTCGGCCTGCACTACCTCAAGTTCGCCCTCGCCACTGTCGCTCTGGGACTGGCACTGGGCATACCCGGCGGGCTGTATCTGGGCAGCCTGTATGTTGATTTATACCGCGAATATTTCCATTTCCCCCGCCTGGAACTGCTGATCAGCCCTCAGCTATTGCAGATCACGCTCCTGATCAGCCTGCTGGCCGCCTCAACCGGCGCGATCAGCGCCGTCTGGCGCGCCAGCCGCCTGCCCCCGGCCGAGGCCATGCGACCGGAAGCGCCGCCACTGTTCCGCCCCGGCTGGGTCGAACGCAGCGGCATGCTGCGGCAATGGACCCCGGCCTGGCGCATGATTTTCCGCAACCTGATGCGGCGCCGCTGGAAGGCCGTGCTGTCCATCACCGGCATCAGCCTTGCCATTGGACTGATGGTGGTGGGCCGCTTCATGCTCGACAGCGCCACCTACATGCTCGACCAGCAGTTCAACCGGGTGCAGCGCGACGACGTCACGCTCGCCCTGACCGAAGCCCGCCCGATGAGTGCGCTGGATGAAATCATGCATCTGCCCGGCGTCCTGCAGGCCGAGGCATTCCGCGCCGTCCCGGTGCGTTTGCGCTACCAGCATCGCAGTAAACAGGTCCAGCTCACCGGCCTCCCCGCCGCCAGCCCGCTGCGCCAGATTGTCGATTTGCAGGGCCGTTCCATCAAACTTCCGGCCGAAGGCCTGGTGCTGACCACCAAACTGGCTGAAATTCTCGGCGTTGTACCAGGAGACACGCTTAGCGTAGAACTACTGGAAGGCCGCCGCGGCCATTATCAGGTCCGGGTAGCCGGGGTGGCGAACGAGATGCTGGGTCTGAATGCCTATATGGAACGTCATGCCCTGTCGCGCCTGCTGAACGAAGAGCCGCTCATGTCCGGGGCATTCCTGCGCATCGACAGTCGCCACGCCGACCAGCTCTATCAGGCCCTGAAGACCCTGCCGTCCATCAGCGCCACCATTATTCGCGGCGCGCTGATCGATAGCATCCAGGATTCGCTCGATCGCAGCTTCAACTTTTTCAGCGCGTTCATGGTCACTCTCGCCTCCGTAATCGTCGGCGGCATGGTCTACAACAGCGTGCGCATCGCCCTGTCCGAGCGGGGCAACGAATTGGCCAGCCTGCGGGTGCTGGGCTTCACGCAACGCGAAGTTGGCTTCATACTGTTAGGCGAACAGGTGCTGTTGCTGGTGGCTGCCATTCCCTTCGGGTTGCTGCTCGGTTACGGGCTGTGCATGCTGTTGGTGCCGGCGTTTGACCGGGAGATGTTCCGCCTGCCGCTGGTGCTGGAACCCCGCTCGTTTGTCTACCCGGTACTGACCACTCTGGCTGCAGCCTTGCTATCAGGCCTGCTGGTGGCGCGCCGGCTGAAGACACTCGACCTTATCGCCGTATTGAAAACACGGGAATAATAACTTGGCCAACTTGCTTTCATCGTGGCGCAAACTGTTGCTCGGCGCAGCCATAGCGGCTGCAGCCGGCTTGCTGTACCTGGCTGTACGCCCCTCGCCCATCGTCGTGGAAGTCGGCCGCGCCAGCAGCGGGCCGATGCAGGTCACGCTCTCGGCCCAGGGTGAGACCCGCAGCCATGACTATTATGTGATTACCGCTCCGGCAGCCGGCCGGCTGCTGCGCATTACCCTGCATGCGGGCGACAAGGTACAGGTCAACCAGGTGGTCGCGCAGCTGGCACCGGCACCGCTGAACTCGCGCGAACGCGACGAGCAGCTTTCCCGTGTCAGCGCCAGCGAAGCCCTGGCCAATGCCGCCGAACAGCAGGTTCGCTCGGCGCAAACAACCCATGAACAAGCGCTGCGTGAAGAAAACCGCAACCGCCAGCTGGCCGCCAAAGGCTTTATTGCCCCCCAGGCACTGGAGCAAAGCGCCAGCCAGACCCGTTCGGCGCAAGCCGCGCTGGATGCAGCGCGCGCCCAGGCCCGCGCTGCGCGTGCCGACGTGACCCTGGCCCGGGCCGGTCTGGCTGCACTGCACCCGACGGCCGGCGGGAATCTGCTCGCTATTCAATCGCCGGTCAGCGGCACTGTCTTGCGCATTCCCGATGCCAGCGAGCGCGTCGTGACGGCCGGCAGCCCCCTGCTCACTGTGGGCGACATGGAGCATCTGGAAATCGTCATTGAAATGCTGTCGGCCGATGCGGTACAGGTCAAACCGGGCATGCCCGTCATCCTCGATGGCTGGGGCGGCAATGCGCCGCTGACTGCGCATGTGCGTTTGGTCGAGCCGGGCGGTTATACCAAGGTTTCCGCCCTGGGAGTGGAAGAAAAGCGCACCCGCGTCATTGCCGATTTCGACAAGCCGCCGGTCGGCCTGGGGGACGATTTCCGCGTCAATGCCCAGGTTGTTGTCTGGCAAGCAGCCAACGTACTGCAAATACCCACCAGCGCGCTGTTCCGCTGCGGAGAGCACTGGTGCACCTTCATTGCCCGCGACAAGCGGGCATATTTGCGCCAGGTCGAGCCCGGACGACGCAGCCCCACTGTCAGTCAGATTGTTGCCGGTTTGCGGGAGCAGGACAGCATCGTTCTGTTCCCGCCCAACAACCTGCAGGACGGCAGCCGTATCGATGCCAGGCCAGCAGCCGGCGCTCTTGACGGCCCTGGTCAGCCGTAGAACAATGCAGCAACAGTCGGCGGGCCCCATGCGCCCGCCGACTGTCACCACACGACCTGATCCATACCTATCGAGGAGTCACCATGAAAAAAGCCCTGATCGTTGCCGTGCTCAGCCTGTTTGCCGCCAATATTGCCCTGGCCGATGACATGAGCTGTGCTGACAAAGCTGCCCAGAAAAAACTGGCCGGCGCCGCCAAGAACAGCTTCATGAAAAAATGTGAACGCGATACCGCCAAAGCTGCGTGCGAAACCCAGGCGGCCGACAAGAAGCTGCATGGCGCGGCCAAGAACAGTTTCGTAAAGAAGTGTGAAAAAGACGCTACTGCAGCCAAGTAAAATCAGGTCGCTTACAACTGGGCAGGGCAGTTCCTGCCCCGGCCAGTTTCCCGCCCGGCGTCAGAAAGTATCGTCTTCGTCCGCCAGACGACACTGAACCTGACATACCCCCATCACCCCCAGTTCCTCGAGCCACTCGCTTTTTTTACCGAGGCGCTCCGCCTCCAGGGTCTGCCACATTGCACGGTTGCCACCGGGCACGTCTTTTTCATTTGCCATGCTGTAATTGCGCTTGGCCCACGCTGCATCACTCTGCAGGAAGCAACTGCCGGGCGCACAACCACATTGCTGTCTATCGTTCTCTGCCACAGGTCCTCCCGGGCACGCACACGAGTCTGCCTGTGCCTGTTCGGCCCGGCTGGTTGCCTGATACGGCACCAGCTTAACCGCATACATTACACGACTAGTACACGCCCGATAATTATTGCGTTATGTTTTTTGTATTTTGCAATGAAAATTACAACCAAACGTTTGCCAGAGCAGACAGTCATTTTTCTAAAGAGGAAAATTCGCAATTGAATATAAAAATAGGCAAAATCGTTTTCTGTTCACGCAATAACGATAATTAAAAAACTTAACATATGAGCGCCATCTTCCCCGTTCACGGCAAACATGTGCCCCAGCCAGGCATTCTGCTTGTCGACCATGCAATTGAAGAGCAGCGCTCACTCATGGACCTGCTGCGCGCCCATCATTTCAAGCTGTCGCTCGCCTTTGACGGCAAGCAGGCGTATCAGCGCGCACTGGCCACCCAGCCGGGCCTGATCTTGCTGGAAACCGAGCTGCCGCGCATGGATGGTTTCAGTGTGTGCCGCTTACTCAAAGCCGACCCAGCCACTCGCGATATTCCGGTTATTTTTCTCACCGGCAACAACCGACCGGAACACCGCATTGAAGGTTTGACGGTGGGCGCGGTTGATTACATCAGCAAACCCTATGAATCCGCCGAGGTTCTGGCGCGCATTCGCATTCACCTTGAACTGGCTGCCCGCTGCAAGGAAGTCGCCGCACCAGCGGCCAATCCCACCGTCCACCACCCTGACATGGTCGTGTTCAATGCCGCCAGCAAGCTGATCAGCGAACGTCTGCGCAGCATCCCCAGTCTGGCAGAGATTGCCAGAATGACGGGAACCCATGAAAAGAAGCTGTCGCACATTTTCCGCCAGCAAACCGGTCAGACGGTCTTCGCTTTCATTCGCGAAGAGCGGATTCAGCACGGCCGCAAACTGCTGAGTGATACGGATTTGTCGGTGCAGGAAATTGCCGACCAGGTCGGCTTTCAGAATGCCTGCAATTTCAGCACGGCATTTAAAGAGCGGTTTCAGATGACGCCGTCGCGCTTTCGCCAGGCATTACGCAGCGCCGGCGAACCGGAATCCGAGCTGTAGCGTCATTCCGGCAGATGCCCTACCTTGACGTAGATGGTACAGCCCTCCTGACTGAAAGGCGTATGCTGGCTCATATGCGGGCTACGTAGCCAGGTGCCGGCCGGATAGCGGCCATGTTCGTCCTCGAACACCCCGTCGAGAACAAAGATTTCCTCGCCCCCCCAGTGCTTGTGCGCCTGAAACAGGGTGCCCGGCTGCCAGCGCACCAGCGCAGTGTGCTCGCCCTTGTATTCCGCCAGCGGCAGAACCGTCAGCCCATCAACCAAACCCTGACGCCATTCGGCAGTCTGGGTATTCACCACGACGCGCTGCAGGTCATCCGGCTGCATATGACGCAGCTTTACAAACAGCACACAGCCCGGACGGGTATACGGTGCATGAGATGAACCGGGCGGATTTTTGATGTAGGTGCCAGCCGGATACACGCCATATTCATCGGCGAACTCGCCTTCCAGCACGATAATTTCCTCGCCCAGCTCATGGGTATGGGCGGTGAAGCGGGCGCCGGGGGCATAGCGCACAATCGAGGTCGCGCGTGCCACCTCGCCGCCATCCCGTTCCAGCATGCGCCGCTCTACTCCCGGCAGGGGGGAAGGCTGCCATTCCAGGGTTGTGCTGTCGAGTACGACAGTCCGGGAAAAGTCGTTATTCAGCTGCATGGTTCAGTTCCTTAAATTCAGCCCGGAAGGGGTGGCCAAGCAGGCCGGGCCCACACCCCGGCAACCGCATTCATTAGCCCGATTCTAGCATGCCCGTCCAAGACAGTACTTTCGGCTCATTGTGACAACAGAGACGCTTTTCTATACTGATGCAATAAAACAGAAATGTGCCCCGCGCACACGGAGGAAGACATGAGCCTGCTCAAGCAGCTCGCCCGCGACAAGGCCACCGGCGAAGTGGCGGAAATCTACGGCGAAATTGAAACAACCCTGGGACACGTTCCCGAAGCCTTTCGCATCTTGAGTGCATCGCCATTTCTGCTGCGCCAGCAATGGGACTGGGTGCAATACAGCATGCGCCACCCCACCCTGTCCGGCGCACTGCTGGCCTCAATCCGGCTGCTTATATCCAACGAACACCATTGCAGTTACTGCATCGGCCTCAATGCAAGCATGCTCATCAATTTATATGGCCACACGGCAAGTCAGGTCGAAGCCCTTAAGCGCGCTCCGGACACCAGCCCGCTGCCCGAGCGGGAAAAAGCCATGCTGCTGTTTGCCCTTCAATCGGCCGATCACGCTGAAAGCATCAATGCAGATGACATTGCCGCACTGCGTCAACTGGGCTGGAATGACCGGGACATGCTCGATGCCGCCAGTCACGCGGCACGCGCCGTCGCCAGCGATCTCATCTATAACACATTCAAACTTGAAAGCGACTTCTGATATGTTCCAGCTACTGCGATTTCTGATGATTTTGGCTTTCCTGCCCGGGTTGGCCCTGGCACAGGACGAGGAATACCCGCCGCTGAGCGTAAAAATGGAGGCCACCCAGGTGGCCCCGCATAGCTACTATATTCAGGGCCTGTCCGGTGCCGCCTCGGCGGAAAACGAAGGTTTCATGTCCAACGCCGGCTTCGTCGTTACCCCCGCCGGTGTGGTGGTGATCGACAGCCTGGGCTCGCCCTCCCTCGGCCAGGCCATGATCAAGCTCATTCGCGGCATCACCAGCCTGCCGATCAAATATGTGATTGTGACGCACTACCATGCCGATCATATTTATGGCCTGCAAGCCTTCAAGGAGGCCGGCGCGGAAATCTGGGCACATGAAAACGGCAAGGCGTATCTGGTCGGCGACGTGCTGGAAAAACGCCTGGCGCAACGCCGCGAAGAACTGTTCCCGTGGATCAACGAAAAGACCCGTGTACTGCCCGCCGACAAATGGCTCAAGGGTGATACGGAACTTACCCTCGGCGGCATGCACTTTCTGATTCGCCACGTCGGCCCGGCCCATACTGATGAAGACCTGGCCATTTACGTGCCGGAAGACAAGGTGCTGTATTCCGGCGATCTGGTTTTCAAGGGTCGGGTACCCTATGTTGGCGATGCCAACAGCAAAGCCTGGCTGGCATCACTCGACAAGCTGCTGGAGTTCCACCCTGCGGTCATGGTTCCGGGACATGGAGCTGTCTCCCATGACGCAGCGCATGACTTGACCTTCACCCGAGATTACCTGGCTTATTTGCGCGACAAAATGGGGCAGGCCGTGGAGAACTTCGTGCCATTTGAAGAAGCCTATTCCCAGACCGACTGGAGCCGCTACAATCATTTGCCGGCCTTTGATGCAGCCAATCGCCGCAACGCCTACAACACCTATTTGCTGATGGAAAAAGAAGCATTGGGCAAATAAACCGCACCATCCCTGCGCGATGCCATTCCGGCATCGCGTCTCACGCCGGATCATGCCCGGCCCTTTCGTCCCCCGCCCTCCCGATGCACCATCCTAGTGCACCACTCAGCCGCCCAGCCCTTCCAAAATACTTAAATAGCAATAATTAACCTTACACCTCAAAAGCTTACAATCATGGCACGATAAGTGCTTGAGAACAGCCGACTCGCATCACAAAGATTTAACTCGATTAATAATTTCAATATTTATCATGTCTCTGAAAAGCACTTTCATGCACCTCAGCCAGGCTGAGAAAAAATGGCTGCCCTGGTTCGGCAAGAACGGTAAACTGGTTCTTGGCTGGAGCTGTCTGATCAACCGCAAACACTATCCCACCGTGGAAAAGGCCTTTCAGGGAATCGCCGCCACGCGCGTCAATATTCTCAAAGCCTGGACCTCTACCCATTGGGAACACCTGAACATTCTGGCCGCCGAAGTGCCGGACAATCTGAGCCAGATCACAACGGAAATACTGGAACAAAAGCGCACCCAGGCACCCGATTTCTCGGAAATATTCATCATCAATCCGCAAGGCGAAGTGGTGCAGTCCACCTACCCCGCGCATATCGGCAAATCCGATCTGAACAACCGCGCGGTCGCCAACGGACTGAGCAAACCGTTTCTGCATGGCCCGTATTGCGACGACCTCACCTTGCGCATCGGACCATCCACATCCAGCTTTCACGATGCTGTCACGCTGATGTTCTATCAGCCGATCAAACGTGGCAACAAGGTAATCGGCTGCGTCTGCGGCCGCATCCCGAATGATGTACTGGGCGACCTGATTCAGCGTGAGGCCGGCCACATCTTCAAGGATTCCGGCGACAATTACCTGTTCATGGTCAGTTCGCGTTTCGATCCGGCCATCGAGCAGGGCACGGCGCTGTCGCGCTCGCGCTTCGAAGACAGCACCTTCAGCCTGGGTGAAAACCTGAAGCAGGGCGTCAATACCAACTGGGGCGTGGTACAGGTGAAACACCACACCGAACTGGAATTGCGCTTCATCGACCCGGCCACCAACGACCTGCACCCCGGCGTACGCGAAACGATTCGTAATGGACAGAATCTGTTCGTCACCTACCCCGGTTATTCCGATTACCGCCATATCCCGGTTATCGGGGCCGGCGTCACATTCCAGCTGGAGGGCTCGGAAGACCGCTGGGGCATGATGTGCGAGGCCGATCTGGAGGAAGTGTATCGCCGCCGCTCGGTCAACTACATGCTCATGCGTCTGCATTTCGGCATCATCTTCGCCCTCTGGGCCATCAACCTGGTGCTGACCTATATCATCGACATGCCGCCGGCGCTTGCACAGGCCGGTACAGGTCTCTTTTTCCTGATCAGCGCCTGGGTGTTTTACCGCTTCGGCAGCAATCGCATCGCCAAACGGCTGGCCCGCATGACCGACGTGATCCGCGAAATCGCGGAAGGTGGCGGCAATCTCAGCCAGCGCCTTGATCAGGACAAGCTGAGCAACGACGAAACCGGCGATATGGGCCGCTGGATCAACAGCTTCATCGACAATCTGGAAGGCATTATCGTTCAGGTAATCCAGGCCACCCACCAGGTACGCTCGACCACGCTGGAAATGCTGCACAAGAACGGTGATGCCAATACCAAGGCCGAGGAAGCGCTGGATTCGATCCGCCACATGCTGGCGCAACTGGAACAGCAATTACAGACAGTGCGCGCCGCATCCGGCACCGTCCATGAACTGCAAAGCGGTATGGAGGAAGCCGCCGCGGAGTCACAGCAGCATTTTCAGCTGGTTCGTGACAAGACTCAGGGAATACGCGAGGCGATCACCGAATCGGCACATACTATTCGGGATCTGAATCATTACACCGAGGAGATTGGCCAGATCGTCGGCCTGATCAGTGAAATTGCCAGCCAGACCAACCTCCTGGCGCTCAATGCGGCCATCGAAGCCGCCCGGGCCGGTGAACAGGGACGCGGTTTTGCTGTGGTGGCCGACGAAGTCCGCAAACTGGCAGAGCGGACCAGCGCCGCCACGCGCCAGATTGGCGAAATGATCGACAACATCCAGAACAAGGCCAGGCTTGCCGTCAACACCATGGAAAGCGGCATGGTCGGCATGGAAGACGGGCTGCGCATGGCCGAAGACGCCGCATTGGATAAAGGCGAGCTCCACGACATGGCCAGCCGCATGTTGTCAACGCTGGACGAAATCAGCTCGAGCAGCGACTCTCAGGTTCAGCAAGCCCAAACGGTGAATGATTCAACCGAAAAAATGCGCTACGCCATGATCGATTTGCGCGGCAGCACCGACTCTGTTGGTCACACAGCCAAGCAACTGCAGAGCCTGATTGCGCGCTTTCAGGTCAGTATCAAAACCAAACAACAATGGACATGATGCCGCCCTTTACCCCAATCATGGCCACGCTGCACAGTGACAGCACTCAGCAGAACAACACGGCCACCTTCAAGCAGCACAGTCTGTGCAGCGCATTCCAGCCGATTTACAGCATCGCCCACCGCCGCCCGGTCGGTTACGAAGCGCTGATCCGACCGTTTTCACCAACAGGCGACCCGGTATCGCCACTGCATCTGTTTTCCGCCAGCGCAGGGGATGAAGCTGAAGCGGTGGCGCTCGACCGGCTCTGCCGCCAGCTCCACCTGGCCAATTTCACCCGCCAGGAACAGGGTGAACACTGGCTGTTTCTCAACGTAAATCCCCGTGTGGCAATCGGCGGCAAAAAATACGGTGCGTTCTTTGCCCGTCTGCTTGAATACTACAATTTCCCACCCGAGCGGGTGGTAATCGAAATTCTGGAAAATGCCATCGATGAAGAAAAAGATCTGGTCACGGCTGCCAGCTACTACCGCGACCTCGGCTGCCTGATCGCGATTGATGACTTCGGTGCCGGACATTCCAATTTCAACCGCATCTGGCGCATCCGCCCGGACATCGTCAAGCTGGACCGTTCCATCATCGTCCAGGCAGAAGAAAATCCCTTCGTCCGCCGGGTATTTCCCAATCTTGTCGGGCTGATTCACGAATCCGGCAGCCTGGCCCTGAGCGAAGGCATCGAGACAGAAGCCCAGGCCATTGTCGCCATGGATGCCGGAATTGACCTCGTCCAGGGTTACCTGCTGGGCAAGCCACATGCTCGCATAGATGCCCATGCCGACGAATTGCAACTGATTCCGCATTTATGCAGTAAATATCGCGAGTTTTATGAAGCGGAATCGCAAAGAACCTCAGCCAGGCTGCAACACTACGTCGATCTGTTTGCCCGAGCGGCGCAGAATCTGGCAAACGGCGCCACGCTTGCGCAAGCGTGCACCGATCTATTGCAGCACCCGCTGGTGGAACGCTGCTTCATTCTCGACCAGGAAGGCCAGCAAACCGAACCCAATATCATTCCCCCTGGCCGCACCCAACAGGAAGATCCGCGCTTCCACCCTGTTGCCGACGCCCGCGGCGCCATCTGGTCACGCCGCCACTACTTCCGCAAGGCTATGGCACAACCGGAGCATGTGCAGATTACCCGCCCGTATCTATCGATTATCGGCGCCACCATGTGCATTACCCTGTCCATTGCCCTGCGTAGCAACGGACAAACCCGGGTGTTTTGCTGCGACCTAAGCTGGGAGGAAGGTTAGCGACGGTTCTGCTGGCGCTGCAGAAAAGCGTCAAGCCGGTCGGCAAACGCCTTGCGATCGGCCTGACTGAACGCCGCCGGCCCGCCGGTCTGCACGCCGCTGCCGCGCAACTCCTCAAGAAAGTTACGCACGCTCAGTCGTTCGTGGATCGTTTCTGGAGTATAAAACTCGCCGCGCGGATTCAAGGCGTGACCATCCTTGGCCAACACCTGCGCAGCAAGTGGAATATCAGCAGTAATCACCAGATCGCCCGGCTGCACTTCCTGCACAATGCGCGCATCCGCCACATCGAAACCGCCCGGCACCTGACGTGCGGTAATAAACGCGGAAGGCGGCGTGCGCAGCAGCCGGTTGGCGATCAGGGTCGTGTGGATCTGCCAGCGCTCCGCCGCGCGGAACAGGATCTCCTTGATCACCGCGGGGCAGGCATCGGCATCGACCCATATTTGCATGAAATGCCCTGGCTCAGTTGTTCAGCTTGGCCGCATGCTCGCGGGTAGCGTGGAACTCGACATCCGGCCAGCGCTCCTGCGTCAGCGCCAGATTGACGCTGGAGGTAGCCAGATACGCCAAATTGCCCGAGGCATCGTGCGCCACGCTGTTGACCAGATTCTTCTCGAAATCCGCCAGTTTGCGGCTGTCCTTGCAGCTGACCCAGCGCGCCGTGTACACCGGCGTACTTTCAAACACGGCATCCACACCATATTCTGTCTGCAGCCGGTGCGCCACCACCTCAAACTGCAGCACGCCCACCGCGCCGAGAATCAGGTCGCTGCCGAGTGCCGGCTTGAACACTTGCACCGCGCCTTCTTCGCCCAGCTGCTGCAGGCCCTTTTGCAGCTGTTTGAGTTTGAGCGGGTTCTTCAGCCGCACCACGCGGAACAATTCCGGCGCGAAGAAAGGGATACCCGTGTAAGTAAGCGGTTCACCTTCACTGAAACTGTCGCCGATCTGCACGTTGCCGTGGTTGTAGATACCGATGATGTCACCAGCGTAGGCCGATTCCACATGTTCGCGCCGGTGCGCCATGAAGGTCACCACATTGCCCACCTTGAAATCGCGGGCCAGGCGCAGGTGTTTCATTTTCATGCCCGGCTCGAATTTGCCCGAGCACACGCGCATGAAGGCAATCCGGTCGCGGTGCGCCGGGTCCATGTTGGCCTGAATCTTGAACACGAATCCGGAGAATTTCTCTTCGTCTGGTGCCACGTTGCGCACAGTGGCATCGCGCTCATGCGGTGGCGGTGCCCAGTCAACCAGCGCGTTGAGAATTTCGCGCACGCCGAAGTTGTTGATGGCCGAGCCGAAAAACACTGGCGTCTGCTTACCGGCGAGGAACGCCTCATAGTCGAATGGATGCGAAGCGCCACGCACCAGATCCACCTCCATGCGCAACTGCTCCGCCTCCATGGGGAACAACTCGTCCAGACGCGGATTATCCAGCCCTTCAATGATCTCCTGCACGTCGTGCTGTTTTTCCTCGCCCGGGGTAAACAGCAGCACGGCATCGTTCTGCAGGTGATAAACACCGCGGAATTCCTTGCCCATGCCAATCGGCCAGGTAATCGGCGCACACTGGATCTTCAGCACCGACTCCACTTCATCCAGCAGTTCCAGCGGATCGCGTGCCTCGCGGTCGAATTTGTTCATGAAAGTGATGATGGGCGTGTCGCGCAGACGACACACATCCAGCAGCTTGATGGTCTGGGTTTCCACACCCTTGGCCGCATCAATCACCATCAGCGCGGAATCCACCGCCGTCAGCACGCGGTAAGTATCTTCCGAGAAATCCTGGTGGCCCGGGGTATCCAGCAGGTTCACCACATGATCGCGGTAATCGAACTGCATCACCGAGCTGGCTACGGAAATGCCACGCTGCTTCTCGATCTCCATCCAGTCCGAAGTCACATGCCGGCCGCTCTTTTTGGCCTTGACCGTACCGGCCATCTGAATTGCGCCCGAGAACAGCAGCAGCTTCTCGGTCAACGTGGTTTTACCGGCATCGGGGTGAGAAATGATGGCAAAGGTGCGGCGGCGCTTCACTTCCGCGGCAATGGCTGGATTGGACATCGGCAGACAACTGAAATGGGAAAACCGCCATTATATCATTGACTGTTAGAGCCTATTTCAGTAGGTTTCATAGCTTGCGCCGGTAGTTTGTGGGTGAACGTGTTGTAGGTCAACTTGCCTGGGCCAACGCAAGGCATGAATCCTTCTGAATTAGGCTCTCAACCCCTATTCATCTATACTGGCGAAAAAAACGGGGAAACAGGATGCAGTACGGCTTGGCACAATGGATTGGTTATAAATTCCTGACACGCTACGCGCGTCTGGCAATGGTGCCCGACGATCCTGCAGGCAAGGACGAGTTCACCGACCTGAACGCCACCCAGGTCATCCGCGACGCCATTACCGACGAAGAACATATCCCCGACGTCGGCGCCATCATGGGTGGCGGCGCCAGCGAAGACGAAGACTTTTCCGACGAACTGGCACAACTGGCCGCCATGGTCGACAACATGCCGGCCCCGTCATCCTCCGCGCCCCCGGCTTTTGAAGATGATCTGGCCGGGCTGGAAGTAATCCAGGCACCCGAGTTCCCCGCAGCGCAAGCCTCACCTGCACCCGCCGCACCGCCTGCGACTAGCCAGCTGCCTGAAGTACCGGATGAAATTGTCGATGAAATTGCCAAGGTTTCCCTGCTGCAGCGTCTTTTTGGCTGGCTGCCATTCCTGCGCCGCGGTCAGTCAGCCGACGCAGCGGCAGGCACGGACACCCTGCCATCAGTCGACAGCATTGCCAGCCTCGACGATGATGGAGAGGAATACCGCCCGCCCTGGTACCTGCGCAAAGGCATTATCATCGGCCTGGGACTGCTGGCGCTGCTATTGCTGAGCGGACTGAGTTTCTTCATCGTCAATCTGTTTCTGGGTGACGACAAGCACAAACCAGCGCCCCCAGAGACCACCACCGCACACGCCCCGGCAACAGCCCAGCGCTCTGCACACAACGCCCCCCACGCCGCCACACAACCTTCCGGCACAGCCACCGCCGCCAGCGGCAGCGCAACGCTGGAGCAGCAGTACCAGGCCCTGCTGAAAAAGAATCAGGCCCTGGAAGCAGAAAATAAGCAGCTTAAGGACGGCAGTACGGCATCAGCGGCCGCAACCCAACCAACCGGCGGGCAATCCGGTGTCATCGGCAGCGGCGATCAGAAAGGCATGGATTGCCAACTTGTTGGCGGAAATGCAGGAAACTCGCTGAAAAATTGTATTGAGCAGTTCAATCAGCAGGACGATGGCCGGAAGTAATCCGTGTTGTCGTAAAACTCCGGCCCGGTGTTGCGCGCGTCCCAGCCCGGCCAGCCCAGCACCGGCAGTGGCCGCAAATCGCGCGGCTGCTGCAGTGCATCGGCATCCACCTGCGCCGCCAGCCAGGCATCCAGCTCCTGACGCTGCTGTTCCGGCGGCAGCGCAAAAAACGCGTCTGGCATACTGATCAGCCAGGCCTTGGCGGTCAATCCCACATAAGGCTGCAGCAGTTTTTCCAGAATGGCATGACCAAACACCCAACAACCGGCGTGCTGCAACAGATTGGCGCGCTCCTGCCAGAACACCCTGCGCCACTCATGCCGGCGCAAGCCGTCGAGCAAATCCGCAACGGACGACACCACCAGCACCCCGCTTTCGTCCAACAGCGTCAGCGCATCGCGCGTCCTGCCGCGTCCCTGCTGCGGCAACTGCATCGCCCGCATATGCGCCGCATTCAACGCCGCCTTGGTACGCGGAAACGTCAGCCACACCAGCGCATTAAAGAAATCGTGCCAGTTATCGGCGCGGGTAGGCACCTCGCCGGTTGCGAAAATATGTTTTTCGTAAGCCAGCCGCTCACCGGCAGCCTGTTCAACAAAGCGGATAGCCTGTCCCTGCGAATTTTCCGCTCGTTGCTGCAGCCGGTCTGCCACGGCGTTCATGGCCTGCGCAGAAGGCGGGCCAGCATGCGCAAGCAATGGCTGCAAGAAGGCAAAGGGCAGATAAGCGGGCGACTCGCCCCAGAAATTGGGCCGCCAGGCAGGCGGCTGCCAGACGTTTACCACCACTTCTCGTAAATCAGCCGTTCCGGAGGAATGTGCATGCCTTCAAGAACGGTCGCCTGTTCGTCCACCATGGCCGGCGGACCACACAGATAAAACAGCGTGGCAGGAGAAAACTGCAACGACTCAAGCAGGGCCCGGTCCATGCGCCCGGTCCGGCCGCTCCAGCCATCGGCGCGCTGCGTCACTGTAGGTACCAGGCGCAGGTGCGCATGGCTGGCCGCCAGCGCCTCCAGTTCAGAGCGAAACAGATATTCGGCCGGTTCGGTCATACTGTACACCAGCGTCACGCGGGTCTCGGGCGCCAGCTCGGCGGCATAACGGATAATGCTGATCATCGGCGTCACGCCGACACCGGCGCCAAGCAGGGCAATCTCGCTGCTCTGGCCGCGCTCAAAGAAAAACTGTCCCTGCCCGACTGAGACGCGCACGCTGTCACCCAGCTTGGCCTGTTCGTACAGGTAGCGCGTCACCGGATGGCGCTGGCCCTGTTTTACCGCCAGCTGAATGCGCCCCTGTGTCAACGGGGATGAAGTAATCGAGTAGCCGCCCACTTCAACCGCACCGTCAATCTCGACATGCAAGTCGATCCACTGCCCGGCCAGAAAGTGATAATCCTGATGCCCCAGCTCCAGCCAGAACGACTTGATACTGGGCGTTTCCTGATGAATGGCGGCAATCCGCGCGCTATACAAATGCAATCACTGATCCTTGAAATCAAGCGAGGCCGAATTAATGCAATACCGCAGCCCTGTCGGTTGCGGGCCATCGGGGAACACGTGCCCCAGATGCGCGCCGCAGCGGTCACAATGCACCTCGGTGCGCACCATACCATAACTGCGGTCAACCGTCTCGGCTATCGGGGCAGTGGGCTCCGGCTGATAAAAACTCGGCCAGCCGGAACCGGAATCGTACTTGGTTGCCGACGAAAACAGCGGCGCGCCACAGCCGGCACAGCGATACACGCCTTTCTCATGGTGGTCCCAATATTTGCCGGTAAAGGCGCGCTCGGTACCATGCTGCCGGCAAACGTAAAACTGCTCCGGAGACAGCTGCTCCTGCCATTCGGCATCGCTTTTCTCGACTTTTTCGTTCATTTTCTCATTCCTTATCACCCAACCAAATTGTATAATAGTTGAATTATTTAGTCAGGTTTAGCGCCCCGCACACGGATGGACAAAGCCCCCGCCCTCACCAGCTACCGCCCCTACTGGGCCAAGCGCTTCGGCATCGCCCCCTTCCTGCCCATGAGCCGGCAGGAAATGGACGCGCTCGGCTGGGACAGCTGCGACATCATCCTCGTCACCGGCGACGCTTACATCGACCACCCCAGCTTCGGTATGGCCCTGTTGGGCCGTATGCTCGAATCGCAAGGCTTCCGCGTTGGCATCATCAGCCAGCCCGACTGGACCAGCGCCGAACCGTTCCGCGCGCTGGGCAAGCCCAACCTGTATTTCGGCGTCACCGCCGGCAACATGGACTCCATGGTCAACCGTTACACCGCCGACCGCAAAATCCGTTCCGATGACGCCTACACCCCCAACGGCGAAGCCGGCAAACGCCCCGACCGCGCCGTTAACGTCTACAGCCAGCGCTGCCGCGAAGCGTTTCCCGGCACACCCATTCTGGCCGGCGGCATCGAAGCCAGCCTGCGCCGCATCGCCCAGTTCGACTACTGGTCCGACACCGTGCGTCGCTCCGTACTCACCGACTCCAAGGCCGACCTGCTGTTCTACGGCAACGCCGAACGCGCCTTGCTGGAAGTCACCCATCGCCTGGCCAAAGGCGAAAACATCAGAGACATCAAGGATGTGCGCGGCACCGCCTTCATGACCCGCGACGTACTGCCCGGCTGGACCGAGATGGACTCCACCCACCTCGACACCCCCGGCATCATTACCCCGCACCCGGACCCGTACGCCAGCGAACCGTCTGCCCCGGCCCCGGTTGCCAATGCCGACGGCAGCCAGCCCATCATGCTGCACCCGCGCAAAAAGCCCAAACTGGACCGCGGCCACACCGTCATCCGCCTGCCGTCCTACGAGCAGGTCAAGGAACACCCGGTGCTGTACGCCCACGCCTCGCGCATCCTGCACCTGGAAGCCAACCCCGGCAACGGCCGCGCCCTCATCCAGCAGCATGGCGATCGCGCCGTGTGGGTCAACCCGCCGCCCATCCCGCTCACCACCGCGGAAATGGACTACGTCTACGACCTGCCCTACGCCCGCAAACCGC
>JAJZTZ010000044.1 GCA_021847305.1 Pseudomonadota bacterium
ACAAAAACCAGAGTGCTGCCCTGGCGTGCGATCAGGTCGATTTCGCCGCCGCGCACGCGGAAATTGCGCTCCACAATGGTCAGACCTTGCCGTTGCAGGAATGCCGCGGCAAGGTCCTCAGCCTGTTGGCCGCGGTTTTTCACTGGCTGGCGGTGTCCTGCCGCACTACCGTGCCTTGCAGAAACTGGGCCGGCAACAGTTCGCGGACAATAGTGCCATCGGCTTGCGGGCGTAGTGTGCCGCTCACGCCGGCAATCGCGTCGCTGCCGAGCTTGCCGTTTGCCAGCAGCATTGTGGCCAGCCGGGCCGCATCGATGCCCAGCGCGTACAGCCGTTCCATGTCCATGCCGGGGCTCGGGTCCAGACGAGCGTATCGCTGCACTTCGCTGTTGTCGGGTGCCAGCAGCCAGGGCATGTCAAGGAACCGGGTGCCATTGAGGTCGTTGTTGCGCGGGGAGGTGTTCGAGGTGTAGGCCATGGAGAAGGTATATACCGGTGTCAGGCCCAGATAAGGACGGATCAGTGAGGCGCTGTCCTGGCCGGCGGCCAGCAGCACTGCATCGGCCTTGCTGTTGCTCAGGGCATGTCCCAATGCTGTCAGGTCGGCCGGGTCGCGGTTGGTTTCGTATTGCTGGGTAATGCTGCCTCCCAGTCTTTGCCATTCATCGGCAAAGGCCTGCTGTGCCCGACTGGTTACCGGGTTGCGCGTGCCAACGATGGCGATATTGCGCCGGCCATCCTGGAAGGCCTGCCAGGCGAGCTGGCGGGCCTCGGCTTCCAGCGGCAGGCCGAAGAACCAGAGATTGGGATTGGCGCGGACCGGGCTATCGGGTACATTGAGGGCGAGGGTCGGCAGGCGGGCAACATCCTGGCTGGCCAGGGCATTGACTGCATTACGTGTCAGCGGTCCGATGATGACGCGACAACCGCTGGCGGCCGCCTGGCCGTAGCGCTTCACGATGTCATCCACTTCGCCGGTGGTGGCATAGACGACGAAGGGGGGCGCATCCTGATGGACGGCAGACCATGCTGCGGTGCCGAGCCTGACCATGTCGGCGGCTTTGGCAAAGGCGGCAGAGTCGAGCGGCAAAAGCAGGCCGACGCCTTTTTGACAGTCTGTTACAGGCGCGGCTGATGGCGTTGCCGCCGTTACCGTGGTGTCGTCGGCATGAGCCAGCGAAGAAAACAGCAGCAAGGCACCCAGCAAGCGAACAAATATAGACATGTTTTTTATGAAGGCTGATTTGAAGTGACCGGTCAATTATACGTAGTGGCAACCCCGATTGGAAACCTGCAAGATATCACCCTGCGCGCCCTGGAGGTGCTCAAGGGCGTTGATGCCGTGGCGGCGGAAGATACCCGCCATTCGCAGGGGTTGCTCGCTCATTACGGTATCCGTAAGCCTTTGCTGGCGTTGCACGAACATAATGAGCGGCAAGCCAGCAACAAGGTGCTGGCACAACTCCAGGCGGGTCAGAATATCGCCCTGATTACCGATGCGGGCACGCCGGGGATCAGTGACCCGGGCGCCATTCTGGTCGAGCAGGCGCATGCGGCGGGTATCCGCGTGGTGCCCGTGCCGGGGCCCAGCGCGGTGGTGACGGCGCTGTCGGCAGCCGGTTTGCTGAATGGCCGCTTTCTGTTTCATGGTTTTTTGCCCAGCAAGGCGGGAGCGCGTCGTACTGAACTCGAAGCGTTGCAGGAGCAAAGCGCCAATCTGGTTTTTTATGAAGCGCCGCACCGGGTGGTCGAAACGGTGGCGGATATGGCCCAGCTGCTGGGGGAGCGGACCCTGGTGATCGCCCGCGAACTGACCAAGACATTCGAAACGATACAGCGCTTGCCTTTGCGGGATGCATCGGCCTGGCTGGAGGTGGACAGCAATCGCCAGCGCGGCGAATTCGTGCTGATCGTTTCCGGCGCGGTGGCGGCGCGCGAGGACGCGCTGTCGTCCGCAACGCTCAAAATACTGCAGCTTCTGCTGGCCGAGCTGCCGGTCAAGCAGGCCAGCAAACTGGCAGCCGAAATCACCGGCGAGAAGAAAAACCGCCTGTATGAGGCGGCGCTACGGCTCAGGAACTAATCTGATTAGGGTGTGAAATAAGTGTTAACATGCCCTAATCAGATTTGGCTTTGTTAGTGCTCAGTGTTTTCGGCGGGAGTGCCGGGGTTAATCCCAGTGTTGAAAGTTTTTGACGCTACGGTGTTGTTTAAGAAGACGCAAAACTGCTTTGTCATTCTTGTATTTCTTTTCCAGAGTCCCATAGAGTTCTTGGGCTTTCCCGCAAGCATCGTTCATGTTTTCCTTGATTTCTCGTTTATTTTCTTCGGGTAGTTCGGCGTCCCACTCACCTGATAGGTGATCACAAGTTTCAGCGTTATCCTCGAATTCTTGAACATCCTTTTTGTGCGGATTTCCGGCATCAGCGTTCGCGATGCTGGAAATAACCAGCAGCCACAGGAAAATAAATTTTTTCATCGCCCGTCTGTACTCCAATGGGGTTTGTCCTTTAATCCTTTCAGAAATTTGATCACTCCGTAGGATTTTCCTATTTCTTGCAGCGTAGCATTCATCCCGGTTTGCGGCGCTGTTTGGATTTTTATGGATTTTCCATTTGCATCTTGGATTGTAAGAATTCCGCTCCAGGAAATATTCATGTCTACCGCTTTTCTTTGCGTATGCCTGCTAGCCAGTGCCGGCGGCACGCCCAAGTGAGAAATTTCGAACTCATCCGCCATTTCCTTGGCGGCAGAAATGGATTTTTCCTCTTGCCCATGATCCCACTTAATGTTGATACCCCGTTGAACCGGAATCTTCGCAGCTTTAACTTGCTCCTTTGACAGGAGGTAGGACCAATGCATTAACCAGGCCCTTTCAGGCGGTCTGTAGGTCGCCGCGATAGTGACCATTGCCCCGGCAGACCGAAGAGCGCTAATGAAATGGTTAAGCGAATTCTGAAATTCCGGCTCAAGGTCGTTCAGACTTTTGCTGCCCTGCCAGCGATTTACCCATTGGACACCTGACAGTTCTGGTTCTGGAAGTGTGATTTCAGTAGGCGCAGCAGCTGCAGTCGGAGTCAATTTCGTCTGAGTTATCATTTGAGTGGTTGTCTTCATGGTAAGGGGCAATAATGGTTGCAATGATGGCTGAGGGCGCTGATACTTTTCGAGTCAAGCCATTTTCATCAGTTTGGCCAATAATCTCCGTTCCGTTCTCCAGTGTGATTTTATATGGGACGTTTGCCAGCGGCTGCCCAGTTTGATCACCTTTCAAAATCCAGTGCATGTCATATGCCGGCAAACTTGATGATGTGCCGGTTTGTACGGGAAGCCCCGGCGCGTGTTGGGTGCCCGGTACATTGTCAACCAGGGCTTGATGTTGGGTTGCGATAAGTACGGCGCCACATGATGTTTGCATCCCCTCCACGGCGACATTTGTCCCGCAGAAGGTGAAATTTTCTGCCCCAGCGACAATGACAAAATCACGTTTGCATCGCGGGCAGTAACCCTTATGACCGATACCTGATGCTGGTTTCCCATAGACCTCGAATGTCGAAAACCCTTCCAGCACTGTTCCCCCGTGAGAGGTTGGGTCGCCTTGGCGGATGATGGCTCGTGCAGTCATATGTGCCTCCCCTGTTAAGCTTTCGTCATATATGATTTTGTATTATATCGGGAGGCGTGGTTTTGTGTAAGCTTGCGCGCAATCCTATGGATTACTTTGTGCTTAAGTGGCCGAATTACTGGCTGAGCGCGGACGCCAACCGGCAGCGCGGCATTCGTGCTGATCGTTTCCGGCGCGGTAGCGGCACGCGAGGACGCGCTGTCGTCCGCAACGCTCAAAATACTGCAGCTTCTGCTGGCCGAGCTGCCGGTCAAGCAGGCCAGCAAACTGGCAGCCGAAATCACCGGCGAGAAGAAAAACCGCCTGTATGAGGCGGCGCTTCAGCTTAAACGCCCGTCGTGAATGAGTCGGGTGTGAATCGGCTGGCGATTCTTGCGTCAGCAGCTATGCTTTAGGTTCTGAAGCCCGGGCAGGGTTGGGTAAGCGCTCGCAGGCATGAATTACCGGGTTTTGTCCAGGTATTAGGAATGCGCGGTATGCAACGTACTCTACTGCTCGTAGATGATGAGCCAAACATTATCTCCTCCCTTAAGCGCCTGTTTTACAGGAATGGCTATCAAATTCTTACCGCTCCCGCAGCAGCCGCTGCATTTGAAATGCTCGCCCAGCACGAAGTGGGAGTCATCCTGTCGGATTTCCGTATGCCGGGGATGACCGGCATCGAGTTTCTTCACATTGTCAAAGAGCGTTACCCGGATACCGTGCGCATCATTCTTTCCGGGTTTTCCGATATTGCCCTGGTGACAGATGCCATTAATAGAGGAGCGGTGTACAAGTTTCTGGCCAAACCCTGGGAAGATGATCTGCTGCTGGCCAATGTTGAAGAAGCCTTTATGCGTTATGAGATGAGGCAAGAGAATGTGCGCCTGGCAAATGAATTAAGCAAGGCCAACGCGTTGTTGCGGGAGTTGAACGTGGAGCTGCAAAAGCGCGTTCTGGTCAGCACCAATGAGGCGACGAAGAATCGTTATCTGCTCGAATTGGCGCAGCATGTACTG
The DNA here is from genome assembly GCA_021847305.1 of Pseudomonadota bacterium. Lineage (GTDB taxonomy): Bacteria > Pseudomonadota > Gammaproteobacteria > Burkholderiales > JAJZQI01 > JAJZQI01. Next base: position 4,624 of record JAJZTZ010000044.1, read on the forward strand.
GAAACATTGCCGGTTGGCGTATTGGGAGTCGACGGTGAAGGCATGGTTGTGGTCGTCAATCAGGCGGCGCGGCGTATTTTCCATCAGCAGCTGGCTTTGACTCGGCTGCCGGAAATGGGGGAGATGGCGGATCAAGCCGTGCCGGAGCCTTTGCTGGGCGTGGTGGGGAATCGGAGCGTGACCTTGTCCGGCCGCAATGGGAACGTAACGCTCCAATGCTGGAAAACCCCGTTGCTGCACGAAGAACATGTGCGGGGCGATTTGCTGGTGTTTGTGCCAACGGGGGAAGCGGCCGGCTAGATTTGGCGATGGCACGACGGGTTAAGCGGAAATCTGCTGAAGAGGCTGCAGCTATTGCGCGCAGGTGGCGGGTTCGCGGAGCCGGTCTGTACGGCACGGATAAGAATTGGGTCCGCCAAAGGTACGGCGAAGTGAGGTAAATAGTATGGCGCTGTCGCTGGATGTTTTGCACCAATTACCCCCCTTGTCGCCCCAGGCGGTGGCATTGCTTGAGTCCTTGGACGAGAGCGCCGGGGCACACGATGTCGTTATTCTGGTGGAGCGTGACCCGGGCCTGAGTGTGCGGGTGCTGCGTATCGCCAATTCGGCTTTTTACGGTCTGCCCGGCAAGGTCGGTTCGATACGCGAAGCAGTCCTGTTGCTGGGCATGTCGACCATTCGTTCCATTGCCCTTGCCAGTGTGATGAGCAGCGTATTTTCCCATTCGTCCGCCGGCATATTGGAGCTGCGTAAATATTGGCGGGATTCTTTCCTGGTCGCGCTGTATGCGCAAGCGCTGGCGCAGAAATGGGGCGCAGATGAGTCCATGGCGTTTACGGCCGGCTTGCTGCATGACATTGGTCTTATTGTGCTGGAGTTGACTAATTCGCTTATGCTGCAGGCGGTTTTCCGCTGCGTGCAGGAGAATGCGCTGTCCGTGCTGGAGGCTGAGAAAGCCGTGCTGGGCATACAGCACTATGAGATCGGCGCAGACCTGCTGGCCTCATGGCATCTGCCCGCCCCCATTGTGCAGGCTGTTTGGCTGCAGGCAATGGATGAACAGGTCAAGGAGAATCTGCTTGCTTCTGCCGTCAATCTGGCTAAAACAATAGTATCAGCGAAAGAAGAGTGCGCGCCGGAGGAAGTGGCCGCGAGAATTGCATTCAAATGCCGGGCGCTGGGTGTCGATGCGGACCGGCTGGCAGCCGACTTGTCCAAATGGAGCAAGTTCGACGCAATGGTGCTGTACTGAGTTAACGAGAATAACTTGCCATGAAGAATGAGGAAGCTGCGGATATTTCCGATGAATCGGCTGCAATGGTCGATCTGATCATTAAACTGCAACGGCAGATCTTTGCGGTGGATCAGCATGTGGTGGTTGGCGTTACCGACCCTCAGGGGCGCATCCAGTATGCCAATGAACGCCTGTGCGAGATGAGCGGATACGACTTCGAGGAATTGCTGGGACAGAAGTTTTCCATGCTGAAATCGGGTATCCACGAGCCCGGCGAGTACGCCAATCTGTGGAACACCATTCTGACCGGGCATGTATGGAACGGAGAGCTGTGCAACCGGCGGAAAGACGGCGGGCTCTATTGGGAAAACGTTACCATTGTTCCCATTCATGATGAATATGGCAATTTAATACAATTTATTTCGGTGAGTACCGACATTACGCGGATCAAGCACGCCGAAATGGAGCTGCAGCTGGCCAACGAGTTTCTGGAGCAGCGCGTCAAGGAGCGGACGCAGGAATTAAGCAAGCTGCTTGAAGAGTTGAACGCGGCCCAGGGGCAATTGCTTCAGTCCGAGAAAATGGCGTCGATTGGCCAGTTGGCGGCGGGGGTGGCGCATGAGATAAACAACCCGATTGGCTATGTCTATTCCAATTTGGGCACGCTGGAAAAGTATCTGCAGGATTTCGTTTCGGTGATCGACGCATACGAGACGCTTGATGCGGGCGGTGCGGCAGAGATGTTCAGTGAGGTGCGGGCATTGAAAAAGGAAATCGATTTCGATTTCCTGAAAGAGGATGTGATTGCGCTGATGGGGGAGTCGCGCGAGGGCATAACCCGCGTCAAGAAAATTGTGCAGGACTTGAAGGATTTCTCCCATGTGGAAGGGGGAGACGACTGGCAGTTGGCCGATATCCGCAAGGGTATGAAGAGTACGCTCAATATCGTCTGGAATGAGCTGAAATATAAGGCGGTTATCAATCAGGATATGGGCGACATTCCCGATGTTGAATGCCTGCCGTCGCAGCTGAATCAGGTGTTCATGAATTTGCTGGTCAATGCGGGCCATGCAATCGAAGAGCGCGGCGAAATCAGCATTCGAATGGGGCGTGAGGGCGAAGGCAAGATTTGGGTTGAGGTGGAAGACAGCGGCAAGGGAATACCGGCGGAGAATCTGGAACGTATCTTCGATCCGTTTTTCACCACCAAACCGATTGGGCAAGGGACGGGGCTCGGCTTGTCGCTTTCCTACGGCATCATTCAAAAACATCATGGAAGCATTGAGGTGCGGAGCGAGGTCGGGAAGGGCACTGTTTTCCGGATCTTGCTGCCGATCATGCAACCCAAGGATAGGCTGGAATGAACGTGGAGCTGGAAATGGAGCCGGCAGCGCCGACGGAGGAAATGGAGCCGCCATGGTCGATTCTGTTCGTCGATGATGAAGAAAATATTCTGAATGCCCTGCGCCGTCTTTTCCGGCCAACCGGCTATAAGGTCACGATAGCGCACAGCGGTGCCGAGGCCCTGGCTGCGCTGGAGCAGCAGCCGGTCGACCTGATCGTTTCGGATATGCGAATGCCGCAAATGAACGGCGCTGAACTATTGGAGCAGGTTCGTCATCGTTGGCCGAATACCGTTCGCATCCTTCTGACAGGGTACTCGGACATGAGCATGACGGTGGATGCCATCAATAAGGGGAATATATATCGTTATATTTCCAAGCCATGGGACGAGGGCGAGCTGCTTGCGGCAGTCAGTCAGGCCTTGGAATTCAAGCAGCTGGAGCGGGATAAACTACGGCTTGAAGCACAGATTCGGCGTCAAAATGACGCGTTGCGCGAGTTGAATGCGACACTCGAGTTGCGCGTCCAGCAACGCACCGAAGAGGTGCGCCAGACGATGAGTTTTCTGGAGGTGGCGCACAAGCAGCTGAAAGACAGTTTCCTGACCTCCATCAAGGTGTTCGCCGGCCTGATTGAGTTGCGCGAGCGGACACTGGCCGGCCATTCGCGCCGGGTGGCAGACATGGCGCGCACGCTGGGCAAAAAGATGGGGCTGGTTGAGCAGGACCTGCAGGACGTTTTCATTGCCGGCCTGTTGCATGATATCGGCAAGATCGGCATGCATGACCGGGCATTGTCCAAGCCTTTCATTATGCTGGTCGGCGATGATCGGGATGAGGCAATGCGTCATCCGGTGACCGGCCAGGCGGTATTGATGGGTTTGGAGCCATTGCATGGCGCGGCCAAACTGATACGCAGTCACCATGAACGGTTTGACGGCATGGGCTATCCGGATGGCTTGGCCGGAGAATCCATCCCGCTCGGTGCCCGGATTCTGGCGGTGGCCAATGATTACGATGCCGTGCAGATCGGCACGCAACTGAGTAAAAAACTCAGTGCCAATGATGCCCTGGAGTACATCCTCGACGGGCGCGGCAAACGCTACGACCCGCAGGTGGTGGACGCATTCCGCGGGATGATGGGCGGACATGCCCAGAATGGCTATGAAACCATCGGGCTTAAGTCCGAGCATCTTAAACCGGGCATGATTCTGGCGCGTGATATTGTCAGCAAGGAAGGGGTTATGCTGCTGGCGCGGGATTATGTTCTGACCGCTGCAATTATCGACCAGATACGTAATTTTGAGCGTTCTACCGGCCTGGCGCTGACAATTCTGGTTCGGGTGCAGAACGACTAGGGGATTAGCGATGTATCAGATACTGGCAATTGATGACGAAGAAAACATTCTTTCTGCTTTGCGGCGCACGCTGTTGCGTTGTCCGGAACTCGAAGGGCGTTGCCAGTTTGAGGCCTTTACAATACCGGATCTCGCCTTGTTGCGGATGAGGGAGCATCGCTTTGATCTGGTGATTTCCGATTATCGTATGCCCCTGATGGATGGTCTGGCGTTCTTGCGTGCGGTACGCGAGACCCAGCCTGAGGTGGCGTGCATTATGCTGTCGGGACAGGCCGATATGACCGGGCTGGTTGGGGCAATCAATGATGTGCGCATCTACCGCTTCATTTACAAGCCGTGGCAGGAATACGAATTGTGCGGTGCCGTCTCATCCGCCCTGGCATACCAGCAACTGCTGGCGGAAAATCAGCGTCTGGCGGATGAGGTGCGCGTGCGCGATGGGGTGATAAGCCGACAGCAACTGGAGTTGCTGCGTCTGGAGCGTGAGAATCCGGGGATTACCCAGGTCACCCGCGATGCAGACGGGGCGGTAGTGTTTGGCCCGCTGGGCGAAGACTAGGGCGAGTTAGCCGGACAAGCCGGGAAACAGTTCCAGCATGCCGTCGGCAATGAACTGGATGGCCATGGAGGCGAGAATCAGGCCCATTACGCGGGTGGCGATATTGATGCCGCCGCGGCCGAGACGCTGACCGATCGGTTCAGCCAGGCGCAGCACCAGCCAGACAAGCAGGGCAACGACGAGAATGCCCAGGCTGAAAAAGACCTTGTCCAGTAATCCGGTTGCCTGATGGGCGTCCACAATCGTCAGACTGATGGCGCCGGGGCCGGCCAGCAGCGGGATGGCCAGCGGCACCACCGCAATATCATCCTTCGCCTGTGCTTCGACCTGTTCTTCCTCCGTGTGTCTTGCCATGCTGGTCTTGGCGCTGAACATGGCCATGGCGATCATCAGTACCAGCAGGCCGCCGGCAATGCGGAAAGCAGGGATGCCGATGCCGAAGAACGACAATACCGCCCCGCCGGCCCAGACTGTCAGGATCAGTATGATTGCTACCGCTGCGGCTGCTTTGGCAGCGGTATGGTGCATGACTTCGGCGCGCCGGTCGGAAATCAGGCTGAGATAGATCGGAATGGCACCGAGCGGGTTCAGGATGGCAAAAATGCCCACCAGGAATTTGATCTGTTCGGTGACCAGCGGAATGTTTGTCATTGAGGGGTCGGGAGCGGATTACTGAGTTTGCCGCACATCATCGAGAATGGCAGTCACATCTTTTTCCCACTCCTTGAAGTAACCAGCCAGATCCGGGTCGGGGAAAAATTCTGCCAGCATGGCCGGGTGGTTGGTGGTCAGCAGCGTCTGGTTATTCTCCGCAAAGATGGCGATGTTAAGCGGCAGATACGGGATCAGTTCCGGGTGTTTGGCCACAATCTGTTTGACTTCGTCGGGCTTGCCGAAAAACACCACGCGGTATTTGTCGGTTTTGTAGCCTTTGGCTTCCAGACCGACATCTACCCGCTGCACGCGCGTCAGGGTGTAGCCGTGGGCCTTGATGGCGGCCTGCAGGGTGGACATGGCTTCCTCGAATTCCTGGCTGGAGCGGACGATCATCATCTCATCCGCACGGGCGGCCAGAGAAAACAACGACAGGCACAACAATACAAAGGCAAGGAGCGGTCTCATAGGGTGGCCTCTTCCATAATGGCGAGATACTGCTGGGTCATCTGCTGGCACAGTTCATTCAGGTTGGAGTCATTGAACATCCGGCTCAAGCGTTTGGGATTCACCGCCATCAGTTTTACCTTGCCGTGATCTTCCACCACCGTGATGCGGCAGGGCAGGAACAGGCCGACGCGCGGGTCGCTGGCCAGCGCCTGATTGAGGAAGCTGAAGTTGCAGAAGTACACGATGCGTTGATGCGGATCTTCCTGGTCCTCTGCTACCAGCCCGGCATCCAGGTTCTGCTCACGGATGAAAATGAAATTGTTGTCGCCCACTGCGCGCTTGAGGTTTTCCACCGTGGTGGCCAGGTCGTAGGGTGAGTCCATGGTCAGAATGGCAGATTCGGTATTCAGCAAGGTGGCACTGGCGGAAGTCGGTTCCTGCTGGAACTGGCGGATGAAGCTGACCAGATCATTGACATCCTGTTCTTTCAGGCCGCGTTTGGCGGCCGATACCATGGGCGTGCCTTCGCGTCCGTGCATCAGGGTGTATTTGATCATGCTGTCGCTGGCGGCAGCGAGAAAGCCGGGGTTGTGCAGCGCCGGCGGCATGATCGGCAAGTCGCGCGGCCGGGAGAAGGTGACGCCGGTACCCTTGCCGCCCTCGCCCTTGGCTCCATGACAGGCGGCGCAGTGTTGTGCATAAAGCTGTTTGCCATGCGCCGGATCTCCCTTGATGGGCGTCGGGTCGAATTGCATGGCCTGGGCCGTGTTCCAGGAGCGGACGTACTTCACCAGCGCACCCACTTCGGCGTCACTCAGTTTCTGGAACGCCGGCATGATACGGCCGGGGCGTCCGAGGCGGATGGTTTTGCGAATATAGTCGTCACTGATGCTGGCCTGAAAGGAAGGTAAGGCAAGCGGCACACCAATGCCGCCGGTGCCTTTCTCGCCGTGGCAGGCGGCGCAGTTTTGGGCAAACAGGGTGGCGCCATCGGGCGCGGCCCAGACAAGGGTGCTTGTCAGTAACAGCAGCAGAGCGGAGAGGAATCGGATCATGATTGACTCAAACTGGATGCGATTATCCTAATATAGTCGTTTGCGTTTGCATGTCAATGCCCTGGTTGCCGGGTGGCTGCCGGTTGGTCCGGTTTTATGCGTTATACTGCAGGCATTGACTGACTTATCATTGTAGCCGAACTCTATGCAACAACTGACTCTTTTGCGTCCTGACGACTGGCATCTGCATTTGCGCGACGGTGCCGCCCTGCAATCGGTGCTGCCGGACACGGCGCGGCGTTTCGCGCGGGCCATTGTCATGCCCAATCTGAAGCCGCCGGTGACCACTGTCGAGGCAGCGCTGGCTTACCGTGCGCGTATCCTGGCGGCATTGCCGGCCGGCTCGACGTTCCAGCCGCTGATGACGCTGTATCTGACTGACAACACGGCGCCGGATGAAATTGCCAAAGCGCGCGACAGCGGTGTGGTGCATGCGGTCAAGCTCTATCCGGCCGGTGCCACGACCAACTCGGATGCGGGTGTGACCGATCTGGCGAAATGTCATGACACGCTGGCGGCCATGCAGGATGCCGGCATGCCATTCCTGCTGCATGGCGAAGTAACGGACCCTGCGGTTGATGTGTTCGACCGCGAAGCGGTTTTCATCGAGCGCGTATTAACGCCGCTGCTCAAGACTTTCCCGCGGCTCAAGGTGGTGCTGGAACATATCACCACACGCCAGGCCGCCGAGTTTGTCCGCGCTGCGCCGGACAACGTGGCGGCCACGATTACTGCACACCATCTGCTGTATAACCGCAATGCCATGTTTGCGGGCGGGATGCGGCCACACTATTACTGTCTGCCGGTGCTCAAGCGCGAAACGCATCGCGAGGCACTGGTGGAGGCGGCGGTGAGCGGTTCGCCGAAATTTTTCCTCGGTACCGACAGCGCTCCGCATCCCATGCATGCCAAAGAGGCGGCATGCGGTTGTGCCGGCATTTACACGGCGCACGCGGCCATCGAGCTGTATGCCGAAGCGTTTGAGAAGGCCGGTGCGCTGGATCGGCTGGAGGGTTTTGCCAGCCGCTTCGGGCCGCAGTTCTACGGTTTGCCGCTGAATAGCGAGACCATCACACTGGAAAAAACCGGCTGGACGGTACCGCCTGTGCTGCCTTTGGGCGACGCGGAGCTGGTTCCGCTACGGGCTGGCGAGCAGATTGGCTGGCGTCTGGCTTGAACTGGCCGGGGTGCGGCCTCATAATAGCAAGTGAAGCAGGCTAGACAGTCGCCGCCGGTTTCGTCTGATTGGGGGAGGACAACACGCCGCTTGCGGCTTGTTGCGGTGAAGGCTCATATCGCGTAGCGATGTGATGCCGGAGCCAAAGTCCGCAAGGACTCCCCCGGTTGGAACAACCGGGGGAGGAAAGTCCGGGCTCCACAGAGCAGGGTGACGGCTAACGGCCGTACGTCGCGAGACGAGGAATAGGGCCACAGAGACGAGCGTATTAAGTTACGGTGAAACGCGGTAACCTCCACCCGGAGCAATACCAAATAGGCAGACGATGAGGCGGCTCGCGGAGTCTGCGGGTAGGTAGCTTGAGGCGTGCAGCAATGCCCGCCCTAGAGGAATGACTGTCCACGACAGAACCCGGCTTACCGGCCAGCTTCAATGAATTCAATGAGTGTAGGGGTGAAGCTTTTCGAGAGCAGAGCAATACCACCCCTCATCCCCTTCTTTTCGTGCAGTTCTTTTTGTCCAAATCTTCATATCTAACTTTCAGTGTTTTCGCTATGTGCTTAATTTTTAAAGGGTATCGAGTTTATTAGAAAAGTCGCATAAGTCCTTGTCTCAAAACGGAAATTTCCAGAATCCACCTTGACCGGGTGGATTTTTTTATCTATAGTGGGGATTAGTGGGGAAAAGTGGGAGAAAGTGGGTAAGCGCTCTCTCCGGAACTCCCGGCAACATCACCAAAGGGGCAAGCGAAATCATGTTTCGCGGCGTGGCAAAACTGACATTGGATGGCAAAGGGCGACTTGGCATTCCGGCCAAGTATCGCGACCTGCTTGCCGTGCAGTGCGAGGGGCGGCTGATTGTTACTGCCGACCCGAGTCAGTGTCTGCTGGTTTATCCCCTGCCTGAGTGGGAGCCGATCGAGAAAAAACTCGTGGCTCTGTCCAGTTTCAATCCTCAATCAAGAAGCCTGCAACGCCTGCTGGTGGGTAATGCCACCGATGTCGAGCTCGATAGTGCCGGCCGGATTCTGGTTGCGCCGCCTCTGCGCGACTTTGCCGGTCTGGGCAAGGACGTGGTGCTGGTGGGGCAGGGAAATAAATTCGAGCTGTGGGACGCCGCCCGGTGGGATGAGCAGATGAACGCTGCGCTGGCGTTCCGTGATGGCGGCATGCCGCCGGAGCTGGAAGGCTTCTCGCTATGAGTGAAGCGGCGCATCGCCCGGTGCTGCTGGCCGAGGCGGTGGATGCGCTGTCGGTGCGACCAGATGGCGTTTATGTGGATGGCACCTTCGGGCGGGGTGGGCACAGTCGGGCTATCCTGGCGCGGCTTGGTCCCGGTGGTCGGTTGCTGGCGCTGGATCGTGATCCGACCGCAATAGCGGAAGCGCAAACAATAAATGATCCGCGTTTCGAGATTGTACACAGCCGCTTTGCGGATATTGCTGATGTGCTGGCCGAGCGTGGTATGGAGTCGGTAGACGGGATTTTGCTGGATATCGGTGTTTCTTCGCCGCAGATCGATATGGCGGAACGGGGGTTCAGTTTCAGGTTTGATGGACCGCTGGATATGCGCATGGACACAAGTCGTGGAGAGACGGCTTCTGAATGGCTGATGCGTGCGGATGAGGGCGAAATCGGGGAGGTTATCAGGAATTATGGCGAAGAACGGTTTGCTAAACAGGTTGCAAGAGCGATTGTTGCGGCTCGAGCGGGGGGCGTTATTGCTACCACACGACAACTTGCCGAGATCGTGGCAAAAGCCGTGCGGACGCGTGAGCCAAACCAAGACCCGGCGACGCGCACCTTTCAGGCTTTACGGATTTTCATCAATCAGGAGCTTGAAGAGCTGTCGCTAGTGCTGCCGCAGTGCGTGCGCTTGTTGCGGCCGGGCGGTCGCCTGGCGGTGATCAGTTTTCATTCGCTGGAAGATCGGATTGTCAAAGGGTTTATGCGTGAGATGAGTACGGCGGACGTGTTGCCGCGCGGCGTTCCAGTGCGCGCCAGCGATCTGCGCGAGCCGCCGCTGCGTCTGGTGGGCAAGGCGATCCGGGCGGGTGAGGATGAGCTGGCGGAAAATCCGCGTGCACGCAGCGCCGTGCTGCGTGTGGCGGAGCGGACTGGCGGAGCCATGCCGGGAGTGAAGCGTGTTCCGGCTTAATCTGATTCTGTTCGCCATTTTGCTGGGATGTGCTCTGGGAGTGGTGACTGCTCAGCACGAGGCGCGGCAGAAATTCGTCAAGTTGCAGGACGAGCAGATGCAGTCCAAGCAACTGGACGAGGAGTGGGGGCGGTTGCAGCTGGAGCAGAGCACCTGGGCAATGCACTCGCGGATTGAGCAGATTGCCGTGAAATATCTGCACATGCAGGTGCCGACGCCGGATCGGATTCAGATGGTGGCGCCGGATGAGCATGTGCGCCCGGCTTCTGCCACAAGCGCTACAGGTGGCGGCTGATGAAGCAGGTAGGCAGCATGCCGCTGCGCGTGCAGGCGTGGCGCGCGCGACTGGTCTTGGCGTTGCTGTTGCTGTGGCTGCTGGCTTTGCTGGGCCGTGCGGCATTTTTGCAGGGCTGGAATAACGAATTCCTGCGGCAGAAAGGCGATGCGCGCTACAGCCGGGTGATTGAGATCAGCGCCACGCGCGGCATGATCACCGATCGCTGGGGCGAGCCGCTGGCAATCAGTACACCGGTCGAGTCCGTGTGTGCGATTGCCGATGAAGTGGAAATGGCGCCGGCCATGCGGGCAAAGCTGGCACGGGCGCTGGATATGGATGAGAAGGAGCTGCATCAAAAACTGGCCAAGCGGCAGGGCTTTGTTTACCTGAAACGGCAATTGCCGCCGGAAGTGGCGGCAGGAGTGATGAGCTTGAAGATACCCGGTGTGTTTTTGCAGCGCGAATACCGTCGGTACTACCCCGCAGGGGAAGTCATGGCGCACGTGCTGGGTTTCACCGGGGCAGATGATATCGGTCAGGAAGGTGTAGAACTGGCTTATCAGGACTGGCTGGTCGGTACGCCGGGGAGCAAGCGGGTTATCAAGGATAACCACGGCGACATTATCGAGGACGTCGAGAGCATCAAAGCGCCGCATCAGGGGCATGATCTGGAGTTGTCGATCGATCGCAAGATCCAGTATCTGGCCTACCGCGAGCTGAAAACCGCAGTAGAACAGAATCGCGCCAAGGCCGGCAGTATTGTGGTGCTGGATGCGAAAACGGGCGAAGTGCTGGCCATGGCCAACCAGCCTTCCTACAACCCGAACAACCGCATTGATCTGACCGGCTCGAAAACCCGCAATCGGGCGATTACCGATCTGTATGAGCCGGGTTCGACAATGAAACCGTTTGCCGTCGGAACGGCGCTGGAGATCGGCCTGGTTACTCCGGATACGGTGATTCAGACCGCGCCCGGTACGCTACAGATCGGTCCGGCGACGATTCATGATGCGGAAAGAGAAGGTGCTCTGACGGTAACCCAGGTAATTCAGAAGTCGAGCAACGTGGGGGTGTCGAAGATCATCCTGCAGATCAAGCCGGAGGTGTACTGGAATTACCTGCGCGCGTCTGGGTTCGGCTCCACACCGGGTCTGAATTTTCCGGGCGAGGCAACCGGCAAGGTGCGTCCCTACAAAACCTGGCGCCCGATCGAAGAGGCCACCATGGCATTCGGTCACGGTATTTCGGTGAGCCTGCTGCAGATGGCGCGAGCTTACATGGTGTTTACCAATAACGGTGAAATCAAGCCGGTGACGCTGGTTAAGGATCGGGCTGCCGTGCCGGGCAAGCGGGTGTTCTCGGCTGAGGTGGCTAATGAAGTGAAAAGCATGCTGGAAAAAGTGGTGCTGCCGGGCGGTACCGCTTTGCGTGCCCAGGTGCCGAGCTATCGAGTGGCGGGCAAGACCGGCACGGCGCATAAGGTCGACCCGAGTGGCGGGTATTCGAAGGATAAATATATTGCTTCGTTCATCGGCTTTGCCCCGGCCTCGAATCCGCGACTGATTGTGGCGGTCATGATCGACGAACCGTCCGCCGGCCAGTACTACGGTGGGCAGGTCGCTGCACCGGTATTCTCGCGTGTAATGGGTTCGGCGCTGCGCATGATGGGCGTACCGCCGGATG
>JAJZTZ010000181.1 GCA_021847305.1 Pseudomonadota bacterium
TCTAGAAGACAAGCTGATCCCGACCGTGTGCGCAAGCCTGGAAGAAGCGCTGGCCGCACTGGAAGCCGATCACGAGTTCCTGACCCGTGGTGGCGTGTTCTCCGAAGATTTCATCCAGGCTTACATTGAGCTGAAGATGGAAGAGGTGACTCGCGTACGCATGACCACCCACCCGGTGGAATTTGCTATGTACTACAGCCTGTAAACGTTCCGGCGTTTCTGGCGTTAAGAGGACAGGGCTTTGCCCTGTCCTTTTTTATTGCGCGAACTGGCGGCATTGCCTACACTGGGGCATTGGGAGGAATACATTGTGTCGCAAATGAAACCAATTTTGCTGGCGGGTTTGCTGTTGCCGATGCTGATCGGCGTGGCTCAGGCCGATATCTATAAATATGTGGATGAAAACGGTCGGGTGACTTACACCAACATCCCGCGCAAGGGTGCCAAAAAGCTCGATCTGGGGCCGACGACCGTGAATACGGTGCCGTCATCCCGGGCCAAGAGTGCGCCGTCGCCGTCGGATTTTCCGCGCGTCAATGAAGATGAGCAGAAGAAACGCGACGACTTGCGCAAGAAATTGCTGCAGGACGAGCTGACTGCCGAGCAGCAGCGCCTGGCTGACGCCAAGAAAAATCTTGAAGAAGGCAAAGCGGTGCGCCTGGGCAACGAGCGCAATTACCAGAAATATCTGGATCGTGTGCAGGGCCTGCAGGATGAGGTGACCTTGCATGAAAAGAATGTCCAGGCCCTGCAGAAGGAACTGGGCGGGCTTAACTAGGGCGCGGTGGCGCGTTCTGGTGCGGCAAAACAGGCTCAAGGCGGCGCATGTTCCGCTGAGTCTGTTTTGGCCTGATTATTGCTTGCTGTAACGGGCTATGAACTCTCCGCTCGAATGGCTGGCAACAGCCGTCATGACGCTCGATAGCGGGCGTCGTGTTACCTACCTCAACCCGGCAGCCGAAAACCTGCTGGGTGTCAGCGCGACAACAGCCCACAGGGTGGTGCTGGAGTCGCTGTTCCCCCATTGCCTTGCCCTGCTGGAGGCGCTGGCCAGCTCCAGTGCCCGGGATGCCAGTTTTACCGAACACGAAATCAGTATCGACACCCAGCATAACCATGCGCTGGTCAGCGTCACAGTGACGCCCGTGGATGAGCCAGGTAGCGAGGGTTGGGTGCTGGAGTTCCGGCAGATCGACCAGCAGGTGAAGATTGCCCGGGAAGAGCGCATGCTGCTGCAGCAGCAGGCCAACAAGGAACTGATGCGCAACCTGGCGCACGAGATCAAGAATCCGCTGGGCGGCATTCGTGGCGCGGCACAGTTGCTGCAGCATGAGCTGGGGCGGCCGGAGCTGTTTGAATACACCAAAGTCATCATCCAGGAAGCCGACCGGCTGCAGTCGCTGATGGACCGGCTGCTGACGCCGCATCGCATGCAGCGGCTGGTCCACCTCAATATCCACGAAGTGCTTGAACGGGTGCGCAGCATCATCCTGGCTGAACATCCCGCCGGCCTGATCATCCGCCGCGATTACGACACCAGCCTGCCGGAACTGGAGGGCGATGTGGAGCAGTTGATTCAGGTGGTGCTGAATATTGTCCGCAATGCTGTGCAGGCCATGCACGGGCAGGGGCTGATCGTACTGCGCACGCGCGTGGTCCGGCATGTGACCTTGTCGCGCAAGCTGCATAAGAAAGCCCTGCAGGTGCAAATTATCGACAATGGACCGGGTATACCGGAGGAGATCAAGGAGCAGATCTTCTATCCGCTGGTGACCGGTCGGCCCGAGGGTACCGGACTTGGCCTGACTCTTGCTCAGGCTTATGTGCAGCAGCACCAGGGATCGATCGAATGCGAGAGCGAGCCCGGGCGCACCTGTTTTACCCTGCTGTTTCCGTTTGAGCGGGAACGCGAGGTACCGACAGGCAGGAAATAACCCGGCTGATGCCGGTTTTCTTGTAAATAACTTAGGCGCGCTGCACTGCTTCAGGCGGTACGGCGCAAAGACCAAATAACACACTGCAGGTTCTGCCATGAAACCAGTTTGGATTATTGATGATGACCGCTCGATTCGTTGGGTGTTTGAAAAAGCCCTGACCCGCGAAGGCATAGCGTTTGAGTCGTTTGCTTCGGCGGAAGCGGCACAGCAGGCGCTGGGCAAGTCTGAGCCGCAGGTGATTGTCAGCGATATCCGTATGCCCGGCGAATCGGGGCTGGATCTGCTGCAGCAGATGAAAGAGCAGCACCCCAAGGTGCCCGTCATCATCATGACGGCCTATTCCGACCTGGACAGTGCAGTGGCGGCTTTTCAGGGCGGCGCGTTTGAATACCTGCCAAAGCCGTTCGACGTGGATCATGCCATCGAACTTGTTCGCCGCGCGCTGGCAGAGAGCGTGCGCGGCGACCCGGAGGCGGTCAGCGACGAAAGCCTGTCGGACATCATCGGTCATGCGCCGGCGATGCAGGAGATTTTCCGTGCCATCGGTCGTTTGTCGCAATCGCATGCTACGGTGCTGATCACTGGCGAGTCCGGTGCCGGTAAAGAGCTGGTGGCACATGCCCTGCACCGCCACAGCCTGCGCGCCGGCAAGCCGTTTATTGCCTTGAATACGGCGGCGATACCGAAAGATCTGCTGGAATCGGAGTTGTTCGGCCACGAGCGCGGCGCTTTTACCGGGGCGCAGACCTTGCGCCGCGGCCGCTTCGAGCAGGCTGACGGCGGCACCCTGTTCCTCGATGAGATTGGCGACATGCCGGCCGAACTGCAGACACGCCTGTTGCGCGTGCTGTCGGATGGCCAGTTCTACCGGGTCGGCGGTCACCAGCCGGTCAAGGTGAATGTGCGGGTCATTGCCGCCACCCACCAGGACCTGGAGACGCGTGTCAAGGAAGGGCTATTCCGCGAGGATTTGTACCATCGGCTGAATGTGATCCGTCTGCGCTTGCCGAGCCTGCGTGAGCGGCCTGAGGATATTCCCTTGCTGGCACGCCATTTCCTGGCGCAGAGCGCGCTGGAACTGGGGGGCGAGCCCAAA
>JAJZTZ010000045.1 GCA_021847305.1 Pseudomonadota bacterium
CGGACGACACCACGCCGGAGCGTTCGACCGTCGCCCCGGCATCATCGACAATCGACAACCGCGCAGGCAGGCCGATGAGCTGCTTTAACTCGATGGCATCGTCGACGGATAGACAGGTGAGGGTGTACTTGTAAGGCTCATTGAGCCCTTCACTGCCTTCGGCCGTCTGGATGATCAGGTGGTTGTCCCATTGGCTATTTGTGCCAAGGTCCAGTTCGAGAAGCCGGTTGGAGGAGCTGAACAGGGAGCCGTCGAGTCCGAGAAGGTCGGTGAGGGATTTCATGGGTAGGTATTTATGCTTTTGTGCTAAAAACCCGGTCATTCTATGTCGATGACATATTTCGTTCAAGCGGAATCACACATCTCTCTGATCTGGTTGTCGTTCCCCTGATGCTCCTCCGTCCCAAACAGCTGCCTGTCTAGGTAAATTCGGTTCGAGCAAGGCCCAATTGATGAAGGTTTTCTGGCATTACAACATCCTGTGACAACAATGACTGTGGTGTAATGCCATCGAACGGGCGGAAAAGCAATTGGGCATGACGGTAGATTTCTTCATATCGCCAAGCAAATTGCGCTGTCACATCCGGAGAAGTTGGACGGCTCCGGCTATCCGCAGCATCTCAAGGGCGACGAGATCCCCGTGGCGGCGCGCCTGATGGCGGTGGCCGACGTGTATGACGCCCTGATCAGCCGACGGGTGTACAAGGAGGGTATGTCGCATGACGAAGCGGTGGCGATCATGCGCGAAGGTCGCGGTACGCATTTTGACCCGGATGTGCTGGATGCGTTTTTGCGCATACAGGATACCTTCAGGTGCATTGCCGAACGTTACACCGACACGGAAACCGATATGGAGAACAAGCGCAGCAGTCTGCAGCTGTTGCAGGCCTGAAACAGCACAAAACAAAAAAGCCCGTGTGGCCGCTACAGCACGGCGACACGGGCGTGAAGCGGCCGGGTTATTCGGCCGGGTGGCACAGACGCTGTAATTTCGTCACGTCGGTTACCCAGACCAGCCCGTCACCGGCCTGGCCGGTGTGGGTGGCGCTGTAGATGACGCGAACGATTTCATCGACCAGGTGGTCTTCCGCCAGGATTTCCAGTTTGATCTTGTCGGTAAAATCAGTCAGCTCGTCCTTGATCCTGTCGTGCCGCTCGATGCCGGCATGTTGCCGGCAGCCCATCACACGGGTCACGGTCATACCGGGAAAGTTGGGTACTTCCCGGAAGGCATCGCGCAGCCGGGTAAGCCGGTTGGGCTGAATCACTGCTTTGATCTCTTTCATGTCAACGACTCCTCAGGCTTCGTGATGTTTCTCTTCAAACCATTTGTACAAGGTGGGCAGCACCACCAGCGTCAGCAGGGTGGAGGTGACCAGACCGCCGATCACCACGATGGCCAGCGGACGTTGCACTTCCGAGCCCGGTCCCGTAGCAAACAGCATGGGGATCAGACCGAGCAGGGCGACGGTGGCAGTCATCAGTACCGGCCGGAAACGCTCGTGACAACCCTGACGCACCGCTTCGTCCTGACTCATGCCGTCATCGCGCAGGCTGCGGATGTAGGATACCAGCACCACACCGTTGAGCACCGCAATACCCCACAGGGCGATAAAGCCCACCGAGGCCGGCACCGACAGGTATTCGCCGGTGAGGAACAGGCCGATCACGCCGCCGATGGAAGCGAACGGCAGCACCAGAATGATCAGGCTGGCGTAGCGCAGCGAGTTGAACAGCAGGAACAGCAGGAAGAAAATCGCCGCGATGGTGATCGGCACGATAATCATCAGGTGGCCCATGGCCCGTTCCATGTTCTGGAACTGGCCGCCCCACTCAAGGTAATAGCCTTCCTTGAGTTTGATCTTCTGCTCCACGGCCTGCTGCAACTCGGCCACAAAGCTGCCCAGATCGCGGTCCTTGACGTTGATGCCGACGACGATGCGGCGTTTGCCCAGTTCGCGGCTGATCTGCGCCGGGCCGTCAGTGACTTCGATGCGGGCGAGATCCTGCAAGGCGACCTGAGCGCCATTGGGCGATGTGACCAATAGCTTACGGATGGTGCCGACATCGTTACGGAAGGCCTCCGGCAGGCGCACGGTGGCGCTGAAACGGCGTTCGCCTTCGTAAATTTCCGTCGCCACCTTGCCGCCGATGGCCGCCTCGATCACATCGTGAATATCCGAGGCATTGAGGCCGTAACGGGCAATCGCCTGGCGGTCGATCTCGATGGTCAGGTACTGCTGGCCGGTGACGCGTTCCACCCGCAGATCCTGTGCGCCGCGGATGGTGGCGGCAACCTTGGCGATTTCATCGGCCTTGCGTTTAAGCTCTTCCAGATCATCGCCGAACACTTTGATCGCCACGTCGGAGCGCACGCCGGTGACCATTTCATCCACCCGGTCGGAAATCGGCTGGGCCATGACGATTTGCACGCCCGGCAGCTGTTGCAGCTTGGCGCGAATGGCTTCGGCAATGTCATCCTGGTTCCAGCCCTCGGGCCATTCATCACGCGGTTTCAGGCTGACAATCGGGGTCGATTCGTTCTGCCCCTGCGGGTCGGCCGGGCTTTCGCCGCGGCCGACGCCGGATACGGCCGACTTCACGCCCGGCACCTGCATCACCAGTTTCATGCCTTCCTGTTCCATCTTGATGGACTCATCCAGCGAGATGTTGGGCGCGCGGTTGATACCCGGCACGATGGAGCCTTCCTTCATTTCCGGAATGAAGGCGGTGCCGAGGAAAGGCAGCAGTAAAATCGCCCCGGCAAACGCGCCCACGCCGGCAATCACCGTCTTGCGCGGGTTGCGCAGGGCGGCGTCGAGCAGCTTCACGTAGGGACGCTTGAGTGCCGCGACCAGTCGCGTGTCATGCTCTTCCTTGCCTTGCAGCAGGTAGGAACTGAGTACCGGCGTCAGCGTGAGCGACAGCAGCAGCGAAATCGCCAGGGCAATGGCAATGGTAAAGGCCAAAGGCGCAAACATCTTGCCTTCCATGCCTTCCAGCGTCATCAGCGGCAGGAACACCAGAATGATGATGGAAACGCCGAATACCACCGGCGTACCCACTTCCGCGGCGGCTTCCATGACCACGCGCACGCGGCTCAGGCTGCGGCCCTTGTTGTGCGCCAGCTGCTTGAAGGCGTTTTCCACCACCACCACCGAGCCGTCCACCATCAAGCCGATGGCGATGGCCAGCCCCCCCAGCGACATGAGGTTGGCCGACAGGCCGATCTGGTTCATGGCGAAGAAGGTCAGCAGCGGTGTGAGCACCAGTGTGCTGACCACAATGATCGATGAACGCACATCGCCGAGAAACAGGAACAGCACCACGATTACCAGGATCACGCCTTCGATCAGCACCTTGGTCACGGTGTGCAGGGCGGCGTCTACCAGTTCACTACGGTCATAGTAGGGCACAATCTGCAGGCCGTCGGGCAGCATGCCCTTGCTGTTGATCTCGGCCACCCGTTCCTTGATGCGCGAGACCACTTCCTTGGCGTTGCCGCCGCGCATCATCATCACTACGCCACCGACCGATTCGGTGACGCCGTTCTTCACCACGGCACCCTGACGCACTTCATGGCCGATGGTCACTTCAGCTACGTCGCGAATCAGTACCGGCACGCCGTCCTGCTCTTTCAGCACGATGCTGCGGATGTCATCCAGGCTCTTGATCAGGCCGACACCGCGGATCAGGTACTGCTCGGCATAGTGCGGCAGAATGCCGCCGCCGGAGTTGGCGTTATTGAGCGCCAGCGCCTTGTACACATCCTGCAATGTCACATGGTAGTGCGCCATGCGGTCCGGGTTGGCCAGCACCTGATACTGCTTGGCGAAACCGCCCTGCGAGTTGATCTCGGCCACGCCGGGAATGCCGCGCAGCAGCGGACGTACCACCCAGTCCTGGGCAATGCGGCGGCGGGTCAGCTCGTCTTCACTCAGCGCCTTGTCGCCGTCATCCGGCTTTTCCAGCGTGTACTGATACACCTCGCCCAGGCCGGTGGAAACCGGGCCGAGTACCGGCGTCACGCCTTGCGGCATGCGGCCGGCAACTTCAATCAGGCGTTCCATCACCAGTTGGCGGGAGAAATACACGTCAGTCGCGTCAGTGAATACCAGAGTGATCAGCGACAGCCCCGGCTTGTTGAGCGAACGCATTTCCTCCAGCCCCGGCAGGCCGGTCATGGCCATTTCCAGCGGCACGGTGACGAAGCGTTCCACTTCCTCGGGCGAACGGCCCTTGGCTTCCGTGGCGATCTGCACCTGTACGTTGGTCACGTCGGGGAAAGCGTCAACCGACAGATTCTGCGCGGCATGCAGGCCGAAAAACAGGGCACAGGCCGCCAGAACCACGATAATGAGGCGCTGTTTGAGCGCCCCGCGAATGATGGCTTCTAACATTAGCCCTCCAGTTCTTTGCGGCGGCGTTCGTTATTGAGGTGGAAGGCACCGTCGACGACGATTTTTTCGCCCATCTTGATGCCTTCAACTACCGGGACACTGCCGTTGTTTTCTTCACCCAGAGTGACTTTGCGCAGCACGAACTGCTGGGCATCCTTCTGCACGAAGACGTAGTCCTGGTTCTCGTTGCGAACGACGGCGGAAGAGGGGATCACCAGCTGGCGGCGCGGTTTGCTCTTGATCAGCATGGTGGCGAGCATTTCCGGCTTGATGCTGCGGTCCGGGTTGGGCACATCCATGCGTACCGTGACGGTGCGGGTGGACGGATTGACCGTGTCGGCAACGAAAATCAGCTGGCCGTTGATGCGCCGGCCGCCCAGCGCGGCGATTTCCGCTTCGGTTTCTTCCCCGACGGTAACCAGATCAGCCTGCTGTTCCGGCACTTCCGCCACGACCCAGACATGCGACAGGTCGGCTACGGTGTACAACGCATCGGCCGGCTGCACAACCTGGCCCTGGGTGAGCTTGCGCTCGATCACCTGACCGTCGATGGTCGAGCTGACGTCGGACAGCGAGTGCACATTGCCGTTGGCGGACAGCTTGCGGATGGTGCCTTCGGTCATGCCGAGGATGGACAGCTGGTCATGCGAGGCCTGCAACTCGGCCTGGGCCTGCGCCAGTTCGCTCTCGCGGCGCTGCAGCTCGGCGGCGCTGATGACATCGGCGGAGAACAGCAGCTTGGCGCGCTCAACGGCACGGCGTTGCAGACTTTCCTGGGATACGGCCTTCAGATAGGCCAGTTGGGCGGCCGACAGCTCGGTGCTGTGCAGGGTGGCCAGCACCTCGCCGGCCTTGACCTTTTGCCCCAGTACCGCGTGAACCTGCGTGACCCGGCCGGTCACGGCGGCGCCGATGCGGGCGATCAGGCGTTCGTCAGCGCTCACCCGGGCAGGTACGCGCAGGGTGTCAACGGCATTGCCTTCGCCGGCCGGAGCTATTTTCAGGCGCTTGAGAAAATCAGGCTGCACGCTCACCAGATTGGGGTCGGGCTGCGCCTCCGGTGCGGGCGGGGCTTCCTGTTTGCCGCAGGCACTCAGGCTGGCGACAAGGATAAGGCTGATCAGCAATGTGGGGGCGTACTTCATGACAGGTCTCCGGCAACAGGGGTGGCGCGCAGGCGTTCCAGCTCAACCAGCGCAGCTTGCAATTCATATCGGGCGTTGAGAAATTCCAGTTGGGTCGAACGCAGCACGCGCTGGGCGTCGATGTAGTCGAGAATGCTGCGTTCGCCATAGCGGTAAGCGGCTTCGGCCACCTTCATGGCGGCTTCGGCTTCCTGCAACAGGCCGCTTTCAAAGGTTTTTACCTGGCTGGAAGCGATTTCATAACGGCTGTAAGCCTGCTCCAGTTCGGCGATCAGGGTCAGGCGCGTCTGTTGCGCCTGGGCCTCGGCCTGGTGCAGGCCGGCTACCGCTTCGCCGATCTGGCCGGAGCGCTGATTCCACAATGGCAGCGGCAGGGCAACGCCAACCATCCACTGGTTGCTGTCGCGGGTGCGCTCCTGATTCAGCTTGAGGGTCGGCTGTGGCAGGCGCTGGCTGCGCTCGAAATCCACCCGTGCCAGCGCCTGTTCGGTCTGGGCCTGGGCCTGATGCAGCTGCGGATGATTGCGCAGTACCTCCTGCTCCAGTTCGTCCAGCGCCGGGGGCTGAGCCGGGGTGTTTGCGCCATGCTGCAACTGCAATGGGTCGGGCAGCGGTGTGCCGATCAGGCTGCGCAACAGGGTTTTGGCCTGGCGCGTGCGCAATTCGGCATTTTTCAGCGCATTGTCGGCCGCCATGGTTTCCGCTTCCGCCTTGATCAGCTCGTAGCGCGGTGCTTCGCCGACATCGACCTTGAGCTTGACCCGGTCGCGCATTTGCTGCAGCAGCTCGCGGTTCTCGCCGATCACGCGGCGGGCTTCTTCCCAGCGCAGCGCATCAAAATAGGCCAGCTTGATCTGGCTGATCAGGTTAAGCCGGGTCTGGTCGTACTGCGACTGGCCGATGCCGATGCCGGCTGCCGCTACCTGCTTGCGTGCAGAGCGGACATTGGGCAGCTCCAGCGGCTGAGACAGCGTGGCGGTATCAATACGGGAGGTTTCCACGCCGGTACTCTGGCGTGGGCGAATCTGGCCGCCCATGATTTCCAGCTCGGGGTTGGGGTAAGCGCCAGCCGTGCGCGCAGCGGCCTTGCTGGCTTCCAGATTGGCCTTGGCGGCCTGCAATGACGGGCTGTGCTGCTCCGCCAGTGTCAGCGCCTGATCCAGGGTGAGCGGGGCGGCCAGCAACGGGTTGGCCAGTGCGGCCATGGCCACGCCGGCCGGCAAGAGACGCAGTAAGCGCGTCAGCCTGTGTGATAAGGTCTTCATGTGTGATCCAAACGCAAAATGCAACGAACAGGCGCACCATCGCAAAAGCCATGCCTTGGCTGCTGATGAGGCCAAAAAATTAATGGAACTTAAGAGTTGGCGCGGGTTGCGCCATCAGTCCCGGAATCAGGACAGATCGGGTGGTCGGCTGCCGGGGAGGAATTCGGCAGAAATGCGGGGCAGCAAGGGAGAGTGGTATGCACCATTATGGTGCGGGTGGCTGGGCGATTGCAGCGTGACCAACGGCAATGCCACTTCGTCGCCGGTGTGGTCGGTCGCTTCCATGCTGGGGGCAGAGTGCGCCTGTTCCAGCGTGATGTCGTCAATGTCCGGCAGATTGGCCGGCGTGGTCACGACCAGCCCGGCAAACAGCAGACAAAAGGCCAGCAACAGGGCTGACAGCCACCTGTCATGCCTCGATGTTTGCGGGTTGATGTCCGGATTGCGGGTCATGTGTTTGGGTAAACCAATGTAATATTAATGAATCATAATATATTAGTTGGGGCGACTATACAATGATTGCTCCGCGCATTCAGTCTATTGGGCTCTGTCTGGCATAATGTAGCCATCTCTCTGCGATATCCGTTTCCATGAGCGCAAATCTTGACTGGCTGCAACGCAGCAAACAGGCCGTCTGGCACCCCTGTACGCAAATGAAGCAGCATGAAAC
The DNA here is from genome assembly GCA_021847305.1 of Pseudomonadota bacterium. Taxonomy (GTDB): domain Bacteria; phylum Pseudomonadota; class Gammaproteobacteria; order Burkholderiales; family JAJZQI01; genus JAJZQI01. Next base: position 7,481 of record JAJZTZ010000045.1, read on the forward strand.
CCTGCCGCTGGTGCCGATTGCGCGCGGCGACGGGGTGTGGCTGGAAGATTTCGACGGCAAGCGCTATCTCGATGCTATCAGCTCCTGGTGGGTCAATCTGTTCGGTCATGCCAATCCGCGAATTGGAGCAGCGATCCGGCAGCAGCTGGACACCCTGGAACATGTCATGCTCGCCGGCTTCACCCACCGGCCGGTGGTGGAGTTGTCGGAGCGGCTTGCCAGCCTGGCGCCGGGCGAGCTGGGACACTGCTTTTACGGCTCGGATGGTGCTTCGGCCGTTGAAATCGCCCTGAAAATGAGTTTCCACAGCTGGCGCAATCGCGGCCAGGCGGGCAAGACCCGCTTTGTCAGCCTGCAAAACAGTTATCACGGCGAAACGCTGGGCGCGCTGTCGGTAACCGATGTGGCCATCTTCAGCGACACCTATGCGCCGCTGCTGCGTCAGAATGTTCAGGTGCCGAGTCCGGACTGGCGCACTGCTGCGCCGGGCGAATCGGCGCAGGATGTCGCCCTGCGTGCGGCGGCGGTGCTGGAAGCGCACCTGGCCGAGCACCATGCGGCGACCGCCGCCGTCATTGTCGAGCCGCTGGTGCAGGGAGCCGCCGGCATGGCCATGTATCACCCGCTCTACCTGCAGCGGCTGCGCCAGATCTGCGACCGCTACGCCGTGCACCTGATCGCCGATGAGATCGCCGTCGGCTTTGGCCGCACCGGCACCCTGTTTGCCTGCGAGCAGGCGGACATTGCTCCGGATTTTCTCTGTTTGTCCAAGGGTATTACCGGCGGTTTCCTGCCCTTGTCGGTGGTGCTGACCACGCCTGCCGTTTACGCCGATTTTTACGACGACCGGGTGGCGCAGGGATTTCTCCATTCGCATTCCTATACCGGCAATCCGCTGGCATGCAGCGCGGCACTCGCCGTGCTGGATATCTTTGCTGCTGACGACGTGCTGGCCGGCAATCGCCGCAAGGCAGACATGCTGAACCGGCTAGTCGAGCCGCTCAAAAACCACCCGCGCGTCCGCCATTTCCGCCAGACCGGCATGATCTGGGCATTTGATATTGACGCCGCGCCGCCGGCCTTTGCCCGTCAGCTGTTTGCGGCTGCCATGCGGCGCGGCATTCTGCTGCGGCCGATCGGCAACACGGTGTACTGGATGCCGCCCTACATCATTGAAGAAGCGCACATGCGTCTGCTGGTCGAGGCGACACTGGGCGCGCTGGAAGAGGTATTGACCCACCCCGGAGGAGAAGGCGATGAAACTGTTGTGCCGTAATGTGTTGTTCACTGTGCTGCTGACGCTGGGCGGCTCCGCTTGGGCGGCAGACGATCTGCCGTCCGGCATGGACGCGCGCACGCCGATTGTGTTGCAACGCGAGGGTCAGGCCCTGGTCATGGAAGAGATGCGCCAGACTCTGGCTAATGTGCAGTTGATCGCCGCCGCGCTGGCTCGCGATGATTTTGCTGCTGCCGCCAAGGCGGCCCGTGCGTCCGGCATGGCGGCGGCCCATGCCACTCCGCCGGTCGTGCGTGAGGCCATGCCGCTGGAATTCCGCAAACTGGGCTTTTCCATGCACCAGGATTTCGATCAGCTGGCGCTGGATGCCGAATCACTGGGCGATATGCGCCACAGTCTGAATCAGCTGGGCAATGTGATGCAGAAATGCGTTGCCTGTCACGCCACCTATCGCATCGTGGTGGAACATTAAGCGCCAGCCTGCTGCTGGCCAGAATCCAGCCAGTGAGCGGCTATCAAGCCATTGATAAGGCCGGATAGCAGGGCCATGCCGAAAAATACCGGCAACAGGTTGATCAGGCTGGCGTTGGGAATCAGCCACAGATACACCAGCAGCAACTGGCCGCTGATATGCGCCAGCGCCGCCAGAATGCTCAGGCTCACCGGTCCGAACCAGCGCTGCGGCAGTGCCTGAGCCAGACCGAGAACCGACAGGCTGGCGAGGGCGCCGGCCAGAGCGAGGAAAAATCCGGGGGCGAGAAACTGTCCCAGCAGCAGGCTGCCGGTGCCTACCCGCATCAGGTTGACCCAGGCCGCCGTATTCCAGCCGAAACGGTACAGCACCACCAGTACGATAATGTTCGCCAGCCCGGGTTTGACGCCCGGCAGAGGCGAGGGAATGGCGGCTTCGGCCAGCGACAGGGCAATAGCCAGTGCCGCCAGTTTGGCGATCTGATGGTCGGCCGGGGTGGCATGCAGTTCAATGCGCATGGGACAGTCGCCGTTCAGTAGCTGAGCGAATCGTACAGCCGGTGTTTGCCGATCAGCTCGACGCTGGTCTGGTTCGGCAGGCACAGGGCGCTGTCGCCGGCATGCGTGAGCCAGCCCTGTTTGACGCAGATCTGGCGGGGGCTCGGGTCACTGGCGATGCGTGCCCGGGCAGAGGCGATTTCCACCCGGGTAATGCCGAGCGGACCGCGGATGGAAAAAATCTGGGCATGATCCAGCGGGGTGTCGGCGACGATTTTACCGGCCAGGCGAATCACTGCGCGCTGCGGCGTGCCGGCAGTCCAGGCAGAGAGCGCCAGCCAGACAGTCAGGGTAGCGGCGGCGCCGATGACCAGCCAGTCGCCCGGCCGCAGCAGCGACAGGCGCAGAAAAGAACTAGTTTGCTGCGACATTGCCCGCCAGTTCGCGGTGCCGCACCAGTACCTGCTGCTGGTTGGCAAAGGCGCCCGCCAGTTCCGTGCAGAAAAATACCGAGCGATGCTGCCCGCCGGTGCAGCCGATGGCAACCGTCAGGTAGTTGCGGTTGTCGCGCACAAAGCAGGGGAGCCACTTGTCCAGATAGGCGCGAATGTCGTCCAGCATGGCCATGGCCTGTGGCGTCTGGCGCAGGAATTCGGCCACCGGGGCATCCAGTCCGGTCAAGGGGCGCAGCACCGGGTCGTAGTGCGGGTTGGGCAGGCAGCGCACGTCGAATACCATGTCGGCATCGAGCGGGATGCCATGTTTGAAGCCGAACGACTGGAAGACCAGGGTAAGCTGTGAACGGTCGAATTCGATCAGGTCGCGCACCCAGTTGCGCAGCGTATTGGGGCGCACGTCGCTGGTATCGATGCGGTGCGCCAGGGTGCGCAGTTCGGCCAGCAGTTCGGCTTCCAGCGCGATGCTTTCCGTCAGGGAGCGTTCGCCGTCGGATAAGGGGTGCCGCCGGCGGGTTTCGGAAAACCGCTTCACCAGCGTGTCGGTCTTGGCTTCAAGAAACAGAGGACGCACATCCAGGCCCTGAGCTTCCAGGTCGGCCAGCAGCCCGGGTAATTGCGGCAGGCTGTTGCCGCTGCGCACGTCGATACTGATGGCGACGCGATTGAAGCCGTTGGCTTGCAGGAAGCCGATGGTCTCGGTCAGCAGCGTGGCCGGCAGGTTGTCGACGCAGTAAAAGCCGGCGTCCTCAAGCACGGCCAGGGCAATACTCTTGCCCGAACCGGACAGACCGGTAATGACTACCAGTTGCATGCCGGAGTACTTAGTCATGGCGCTGGGCTGTGCGGCAACAGAGGAAAAGGACAGGGTTCACCGGGCCTACTCGCCGCTTTCTGACTGGCTGCGCAGAAACAGCTGCTGCCGTTCGATGAACTGGGCGGCGCTGTCGATGCCGCGCAGGTGCAGAATGTGGTTGCGCACCGCCACCTCGACCAGCACGGCGATGTTGCGGCCGGCGGCTACCGGAATACACACCTTGGGTACCGGCACGTCGAGAATCATTTCCGTGGAGGCGTTGATTTGCAGGCGGTCGAGCGTCAGGTCGCTCATGTCGGCCGGGTCGCGCAACTGCACGATCAGGCGCAGATTCTTTTTTAGCTTGATGGCGGTTTCGCCGAACAGGGCGCGAATATTCAGCAAGCCCAGGCCGCGCACTTCGAGGAAGTCCTGCAGCAGCGTCGGGCAGCGTCCTTCCAGCGTGTCCGGCGATACCTGATACAGCTCGACGATGTCGTCGGCGATCAGGCGGTGGCCGCGGGTGACCAGCTCCAGCGCCAGTTCGCTTTTACCGATGGCGGCATCGCCGATAATCAGCACGCCCATGCCCAGCACCTCGAGAAATACCCCGTGGCGGGTGGTGCTTTCGGCCAGAATGCGGGTCAGGTAGTGCTGCAGCACGTCCATCAGCGACGGACTGGCCTGGCGCGAAGTAAACAGCGGTGTCTGGGTCCGTTCGGCTGCGTCGAGCAGCTGGCGCGGTACCGGCTCGTTGTTGGCGATGATGATGGCAGCCAGTTCGGCGGAGAACAGGTTGCTGATTGCCTGCGACAGGCTGGTTTCATCCAGTTGGCGCAGATAATCCATTTCCGCGCAGCCCATCACCTGCACCCGGTTGGGGTGGACGAAGTTGAGGTGGCCGATCAGCGCCAGCGAGGGTTTTTGCACCGTATCGCTGGTCAATTTTTTCTGGCCGCCTGCCAGACCGGCAACCCAGGTCAATTCCAGGATCTTGCCGGTTTCTTCATACATCTGGCTTACGCTGATTTCGCTCATGGCCGGTTGGAGTCCTAGCTGGCGTTCCAGTTCCCTATAGCCTGCAGAATGGCGCTGGCGTCGGGCTGGCTGGCAAGGGTGGTGCGCATGGCCGGGTCGCTGAACAGCTGTGCCAGCTCGCCGAGAATATGCAGATGCAGGTCGGTGGCCTGCTCGGGGACCAGCAGCACGAAAATCATGCTGACCGGTTGATTGTCCGGGGCGTCAAACGCGATCGGAGTACGCAGGCGCACAAATGCGCCTGCGGCTTCCTTGAGACCCTTGATTCGGCCGTGGGGAATGGCAATTCCCTGGCCCAGGCCGGTGGAACCCAGTTTCTCCCGCGCCAGCAGGCTTTCAAACACCAGGCTGGCGGAAAGGCCCTGGGTGGCAAACAGTTCGCCTATTGTCTCGAACAGGCGTTTTTTACTGCTGACGTCCACATCCACGGCAACGGTGGTGGGACGCAGCAGTCCGGCGATCTGATTCATGATTACTCGACAGCCTGGTGTTTGATGCTGGAACCGTGACGTGCCGAATCAGTGTATTTTTCCTTGTGCTTGAGCACCTGGCGATCCAGCTTGTCGGCCAGCGCGTCGATGGCGGCGTACATATCGGCGTCTTCGGTCTGCACGAAAATATCCTTGCCGCTGATGTGAACGTTGGCTTCAATTTTCTGCACCAGCTTGTCGACCGACAGGATGACGGAGATGTCGATTACCTGGTCGAAATGACGCGCAATGCGTTCCATTTTTGCGGTTACATAATCGCGGATTGCCGGGGTAACTTCGAGGTGGTGACCAGAGATTTTGATATTCATGAAGGCTCTCCTTGATTGAAAGGTACTGCGGGTTAAATGCTCTTGCGCTGGCTGGCCGGCGGAATATGCAACCCTTCGCGGTATTTGGCGATGGTGCGGCGTGCCACCATGATACCCTGCTTGGCCAGCAGTTCAGCTATCTGGTTATCCGACAGCGGGTGCTTCGGATCCTCCGCGCCTACCAGCTGCTTGATCAGGGCGCGGATGGCGGTGGCCGAGCAGGCGCCGCCGGTATCGGTAGCCACATGGCTGCCGAAGAAATATTTTAATTCAAAGATGCCGCGCGGCGTGTGCATGAATTTTTGCGTCGTCACGCGTGAAATGGTCGATTCGTGCAAACCCACAACATCGGCGATTTCGCGTAATACCAGCGGGCGCATGGCCACTTCGCCGTGCTCGAAAAAGTGTTTTTGCCGCTCGACGATGGCCTGCGATACGCGCAGGATGGTGTCGAAACGCTGCTGAATATTCTTGATGAACCACTTGGCCTCCTGCAGTTGCGTAGCCAGCTGCTGATGGCTGCCGCGGTGATGTTGCAGGATATCGGCGTAAAGACGGTTGATGCGCAGTTTCGGAATGGCATCCGGATTGAGGCTGGCGGTCCAGCTGCCGCGGATTTTGCGCACCAGCACGTCAGGCACGATGTAGCGCGTTTCCACCGGCGAGAAAGCCGCGCCCGGGCGGGGGTTCATGTGCGTGATGAGTTGCTGGGCGCTACGCAGTTCGGCGTCCGTGCAGTTGAGCAGGCGCTTGAGTTTGGTGAAATCGCGGCTGGCCAGCAGGTCGAGGTGTTTGCCAACCACGCTTAGCGCCAGCTCGCGCCCGGGAGCGTTGTGCGGCAATGCGGCGAGTTGCAGACTCAGGGACTCCGCCAGATCACGCGCGCCGACGCCGGCGGGATCGAAATGCTGCAGGTGCTTCAGGGCGATTTCCAGGTCTTCGCTGGTCAGTTCCAGTTCTTCCGGCAGCAGTTCGGCAATTTCTTCCAGCGGCTGGGTGAGGTAGCCGTCTTCATCCAGCGCATCAATGAGCAGGGCGGTCAGCTGGGCGTCGCGCTCCGGCAGCTGCGACATTTGCACCTGCCACAGCAGGTGTTCCCGGAGGGTGCTGGCACGGGCCTGCTGCGGATAATCGCTGTCGTCCTCGTCGCTCGGCTGGCCGCCGATGATCGGCACGCTGTCGTTGGTCCAGGGGTTTTCCAGCGCTTCGTCGTCCGGCGACTCGGAGCGCAGCGAGGCTTCGGTATCTGCCTGCTCCTCATAACGCAGCTCGTTCTGCGGCTGGAATTCGATCGGGCCGATTTCGCTTTCAGTCGAGCTGCTTTCTTCGCTATCGCCGTCTACCCGTTCCAGCAGCGGATTTTCCTGGATCAGCATCTCCACTTCCTGGTCCAGCTCCATCGTCGACAGCTGCAACAGTCTGATCGACTGCTGCAGCTGCGGCGTCAGCGTGAGCTGCTGGGAAAGTTTGAGTTGCAGTGACTGCTTCATGTGAAGGGCTGGCCGTCCGGCTGTGAATTCTGTTTGCTAAAGTTTGAAATGCTCGCCCAAATATACTTGTCGGACGCTTTCATTATAGACGATTTCATCTGCCGTACCCTGCGCCAGCACGCTGCCCTCATTGATGATGTAGGCACGGTCGCAGATGCCCAGCGTTTCGCGTACGTTGTGGTCGGTGATGACCACGCCGATGCCGCGCTGCGCCAGGAAGCGGATGATTTTCTGAATGTCCATCACGGCGATGGGGTCAACCCCGGCAAACGGCTCGTCCAGCAGGATGAAGCTCGGGTTGGTGGCCAGAGCCCGGGCGATTTCCACCCGCCGGCGTTCGCCGCCGGAAAGTGAAATGGCCGCGCTGTCGCGGATATGGGTGATATGCAGTTCTTCCAGCAGGGCTTCCAGTTGTTCCAGACGCTTTTTCTTGTCCGGCACATTGATCTCCAGCACCGACAGGATATTTTCCGTCACCGTCATTTTGCGGAAGATGGAGGCTTCCTGCGGCAGGTAGCTCAGGCCCAGCTGGGCGCGCCGGTGCATGGGCAGGCGCGACAGCTCCTTGTCGTCGAGCATGATGCGGCCCTGATCGGCCGGCACCAGGCCGACGATCATGTAAAAGCTGGTGGTCTTGCCGGCGCCGTTGGGGCCGAGCAGTCCGATGATTTCACCGCTGGAAACGCGCAGGGAGACGTCCTTGACGACCTGGCGCGCCTTGTAGCGTTTTTGCAAATGTTCAACAACCAGTTCGCTCATGGTGCCGGCTTTGTGTCCTTGTTTTTCGGCTGGATCACTGCGCGCACGCGTCCGCTGCCCGGCGTCGCGCTGTTGCGCTGACCGCCTTCCACCTGATAGTGCTCGGTGTTGGCATCGTAGTGAATCACGTCGCCGTGTACTTCGTCCTCGCCGTTTTTAACCTTGGCCTGGGTGTACAGGTCGGCCTTGTTGTCCTTGGCGTTGTAATCAATGCGCTGCGCCCAGCCCTGCACGTACTCCTCGGAGTTGTCGCGTTTCTGGCGGAAATAGGCGGGCTGGCCGATCACTGTGCCGTGATCGAACGCACCGTTGTCCTGCCATACCGTCACCTTGTCGCCGCGAATCATCAGCGTGCCCTGGGTGATGACCACCTTGCCGGTGTAGACGCTCACCTGTTTGGCGTCGTCAACGACGACGTTGTCGGCTTCCAGATACACCGGCTTGTCGCGGTCGGCTTTCTCCGCCCGGGCCAGCGGACTGACCAGCAGCAGTGTCAGCAAGGCAAGGCGTAACAGCTTATTGTTTGACATAGCGTGCCCTTACGTTGGCGTGCAGTTTGAGAATGTGGTTCGCCTGGTCGAAGTCCATGCCCGTGCCCGTCAGGTGCAGGTGATCGGTGTCGATGACCACCGGTGCGCGGGTGGTGGCGGTCTGGTCATCCGGGTAAATGGTCAGCGCCTGGGTGCGAACGTATAGTGTACCCTGACGCGTATTGCTGGGGCGAGTCACTTCGACGTGACCGGTCATGTCGACGCGTTTGCCCTGCGCAGTGGTGTGGGCCTGGTCGCCGGTCAGGGTGACGGGGCCGGAGTTGCGGCTGTAGCTGATCAGGCGCGTGGTGGTCAGGTCGGCGCTGTCGGTGTCCGGGTAGTGGGTCAGGCGGCTGGCGGTCAGACGATAGCGCAGGCTGCCGTCGGGGTTGTAGCGCAGGGCTTCGAAATTGTCGATGAAGTAGTCGGGGTCGTGGCGGTTTTTGCCGTCCTGCGGCGGCGGAGCCGGCTGGACCCAGCGGTCGAGAAAGTACGTCAATGCCACAAGTAGCAGCATCATCAGTACCGGAATCAATGCGCTCAGCCGGTTCGACATTTTCAGGGCCTATTGCAGCGAGGTGCCGGCATCAGGCGAGGTATGACGCCATCTGCTCGTCCCATTTGTCTCGGGCGATCAGCAGCAGTTCGCACAGGTCGCGCACGGCACCCTGACCGGCGGCGCGGGGGGTGACGAAATGGCAGTGTTCTTTTACCAGCAGCGGCGAAGCCGGCACGGTAACGGCCAGACCGGCGCGGCGCAGTACCGGCAGATCGACCACGTCGTCACCCATGTAACTGGTTTCTTCCGGGCTGACCTGGAGTTCCCGCAACAGATCCTGATACACCGCCAGTTTGTCTTCGGCGCCCTGGTGGACATACGGGATACCCAGATTCTTGGCGCGCTGCATCACTACGTTG
>JAJZTZ010000046.1 GCA_021847305.1 Pseudomonadota bacterium
TCTCCATCATGAGATTTTCCGTACCGGTCACAGACACCAGGTCCATGAAAATGCGTGCGCCCTTGAGACGGCTGGCACGGGCTTCGATGTAGCCGTGCTCGATGGTGATTTCCGCCCCCATGGCCTGCAGGCCCTTGACGTGCAGATTGACCGGGCGCGAACCGATGGCACAGCCGCCCGGCAACGAGACGCGCGCCTGCCCCATGCGGGCAACCAGCGGACCGAGCACCAGAATCGAGGCGCGCATGGTCTTAACCAGTTCGTAAGGCGCTTCCAGATGAGTCAGCTGCGTTGCAGCCAGTGACACATGAGCATGATCCGGGCGTTCAACCTGTACCCCCATCTGCGCCAGCAGATCAACCATGGTGGTGATATCGCGCAAATGCGGCACATTTTCCAGCTGCAGGGTATCGGCCGTCAGCAGACTGGCGCAAAGAATCGGCAGTGCGGCGTTTTTGGCACCAGAAATGCGTACCTCGCCCCGGAGCGGCTGACCGCCCTCAATCAACAACTTGTCCATAGAATTCCGTCAGAGGTGAATCAGGCTTGCTGGGCACGCCAGGCTTGTGGCGTCAGGGTTTTCATCGACAGCGCATGAATCTCTTCGCGCATGCGGTCACCCAGTGCGGCATACACCAGCTGATGCTGCTGCACACGGCTTTTGCCCTCGAACTGGGCGCTGACAATGATTGCTTCAAAGTGTTGTCCATCGCCGACCACCTGCAGGTGGTCGCAGGGCAAACCCGCAGCAATGGAGGCTTTGATAGATTCCGGGGTAACCATTTCGTTCTCAGTGACGCAGCTTGTAGCCGCTCTTCAGCAATTGCAGGGTGAACAATGATAAAGCGAAAAAGCAGACCAGCACAATGGTCAAACTCAACCAGGGGGATACGTCGCTCACGCCAAAAAAGCCGTAGCGGAAACCGTCGATCATGTAGAAGAACGGATTGAAACGCGATACCCCCTGCCAGAAGGCCGGCAGCGAATGCAATGAATAAAACACGCCGGACAGGAACGTGAACGGCATGATCAGGAAGTTCTGGAATGCCGCCAGTTGATCGAACTTTTCCGCCCAGATCCCCGCCACCACGCCCAGCGCGCCTAACAGGCCGCTGCCCAGCAGCGCAAAGGCAATCAGCCACACCGGTTCGCGCAGCGGCGGCAAGGCAAACAGCAGCGTGACGACAAATACCCCGCCACCGACCACAATGCCACGTACCGCAGCCGCGGCAACATAGGCGAGGAAAAATTCGCTGTAGGCGATCGGCGGCAGCAACACAAAAATGATATTGCCGGTCACCTTGGACTGGATCAGGCTGGACGAGCTGTTGGCAAAAGCGTTCTGCAGCACCGACATCATAACGAGGCCGGGGACCAGGAAAGCGGTATAGCTGACACCCGGATAAACCTGCACATGCTCTTCCAGCACGTGAGAGAAAATCAGCAGGTACAGCAGCGCGGTAATGACCGGCGCGAGCACGGTCTGGAACGCCACTTTGTAAAAGCGCAGAATCTCTTTGTAGAACAGCGCGCGAAAACCCGGCGTCATGCTCCCACCCTTTCGCCATGCATCACTTTGACGAACACATCTTCCAGATCGGGCGTCAGCACTTCCATGTCCTCGATCTTCACGCCGTTCTCGCGCAGCGTCTGCAATACACCATCCAGCAGCGCAAAATCCGGCAGCGCGAGAACATGCGCGCCGCGCTGCTCGCCGCACTTCAGATGCTGCAGCGCCTGCGGCAGGGCATCGGGAGCCAGCCGCAACGCCACCTTTTTGTCGGCGTGCTGGGCCAGCAATTTATCCGTGCGATCGAGCAACACCACTTCACCCAGCTTGAGCATCGCCACCCGGCTGCACAAGGCTTCCGCCTCTTCCAGGTAATGCGTGGTCAGCACAATGGTATGCCCCTGCTGGTTCAGCTGGCGCACAAACGCCCACAGCGTCTGGCGTAACTCCACATCCACACCGGCGGTCGGTTCGTCCAGCACAATCACCGGCGGCTTGTGCACTAGTGCCTGGGCCACCAGCACGCGCCGCTTCATGCCGCCGGACAGCTTGCGCATATTGGTTTCAGCTTTGTCGGTCAGATCCAGATTGTGGAGAATCTCGTCAATCCAGTCGTCATTGTGCTTGACGCCGTAATAACCGGACTGAATGCGCAGGGTTTCGCGCACGGTAAAGAAGGGATCGAATACCAGTTCCTGCGGCACCACTCCGAGTGCGTGCCGTGCAGCCCGATAGTCCTGCACCACATCATGACCCATGATGCGCGCCTCACCGGAATCGGCCCGGGTGAGGCCGGCAAGAATACTGATCAGTGTGGTTTTGCCCGCGCCATTGGGGCCCAGCAGGGCAAAAAACTCACCCTGCTCGACGTTCAGGCTGACGCCCTTGAGGGCTTCCAGTTTGCCAAAACGCTTGCGGATCTGACTGATTTGAATGGCAGGCTGAGTCACTTGAGCGTAAGCATGTCGGCCACACCGTACAATGCAGCCAGGTTCTTGAGGTTATCCGGAATATTGCGACAGCCCAGACGGCTGCCCTGTTTATGCGCGTCCCGCTGCCACTGCATGAGCACGCTGACGGCAGAAGAATCGAGTTCGGTGACGCCGGAAAAATCCACCAGACCGCCCTGCTGACCGAACAGCCTGCGCCCTTCGGCCAGAATTTTCGCCGAAGTGGCAATGGTCAGCGGACCAGTCACATAGTACGCGTCACCGCGCTGTTCGATCATTTTTTTGCTACCGCCGCATCGGCCGACTGGTTTTTCTGCACCAGCGACTTGATCAGGCCGTCGATACCGCCCCTGGTGACTTCATCATTGAAAGTCGAGCGATAGGTGGTTACCAGGCTGGCACCTTCGACGATCACGTCAAACACTTTCCAGCTGTCGCCGTCTTTTTCCACCACGTAATCCACCGAAATCGGCTGTGCGCCGGTCTGCTGAATACCGGTGCGCACCACGGTTTCGGTATCACCGGCCGCCATGCGCAACGGTTTTACGTCGACATTGGTATTGGCTGCGGTGGAAATCGCCTTGGAGTAGGTACGCACCAGCAGGGTGCGGAATTCGCGCACCAGCGCCTGTTGCTGATCCGGTGTAGCCGTACGCCATGCCTTGCCCACCGCCAGGCGGGTCATGCGGGTAAAGTCGAAATGCGGCAGCACCTTGGCTTCCACCAGTTCGTTGACCTTCTTTTTATCGCCGGCCTGCAGGGCCTTGTCCTGCCTGATGATCGTCAGCACTTCCTGAGTGGTGTTTTTCACCAGCACGTCAGGCGCGATGGAATTCGCCATTGCCACCACGGAAGCACCGGAAAGAACCAGTGCGGCAATCAGTTTACGCCATTGCATCATTTACTATCCTTGTCACTGCCATCAGCGGCCTTGCTGTAAAGGAATTGTCCGATCAACTTTTCCAGCACCACAGCCGATTGCGTCAATTTGATCTTGTCACCCTGTTGCAGGTTCTGCTCGTCGCCACCCGCATCCAGACCGATATACTGTTCGCCCAGCAAGCCGGACGTCAGTACGGACGCCGAAGTGTCCTTCGGAAAGCTATAACGCTTGTCGAGCGATAAGGTTACAACAGCCTCAAAACGCTTGGTGTCAAATTCGATATTGCTCACCCGACCGACCAGCACACCGGCGCTCTTTACCGGGGCCTTGACCTTGAGCCCGCCGATATTCTGGAAATCCGCCGTCACGGTATAGGTGGCCTCGCTGTTGTAAGTCGACAGATTGCCCACTTTCATGGCCAGCGTCAGCAAAGCAGCGATGCCCATAACCACAAAAATCCCGACCCATAGATCCAGGGTAGTACGTTCCATCTGTCACATTCCTCTAAACATGAATGCCGTCAATATAAAATCAAGCCCCAGAACCGCCAGGGATGACATCACCACGGTCCGGGTGGTAGCGCCCGACACGCCTTCGGCGGTCGGCGGCGCATCGTAACCTTCAAATACGGCAATGGCGGTGACCGCCACGCCGAATACGACACTCTTGATCACACCGTTGAGAATGTCGTTGCGAAAATCCACATTGGCCTGCATCTGCGACCAGAAAGCACCGTCGTCGACACCGATCAGCACCACCCCGACCAGATAACCGCCGAACACGCCGATGGCGCTGAACATGGCGGCCAGCAACGGCATGGAAATCACCCCGCCCCAGAAGCGCGGGCCAATGATGCGGGCAATCGGATCAACCGCCATCATTTCCATGGCGGCAATCTGTTCGGTCGCCTTCATCAGACCGATTTCCGCGGTAATGGCCGAGCCGGCGCGGCTGGCGAACAGCAGTGCCGCCACCACCGGCCCCAGTTCGCGCACCAGGGAAAGCGACACCAGCGTACCAAGCGCCTCTTCCGAGCCGTATTTCTGCAGCGTCTCATAGCCCTGCAAACCCAGCACCATGCCGACGAACAGGCCCGACACCAGAATAATGATCAGCGACAGCACGCCGGAAAAATAAATCTCGCGCATGATCAGGCTGAAACGGGCAAAACTGGTGCCCGACTTGAGCAGTGTCATGGCGAAGAAGCGCGAAGCGTAGCCCAGCCGCCAAATGCTATTGATCACACGATGACCGATATTGCGCAACGGACGAAGCAATCGATCAAGCATGATCCAACCCCATGTCTTCCGCGTAGGTCTTGTTCATTTCGTAATGGAACGGCACCGGTCCGTCCATTTCGCCCCAGACAAACTGGTGCACGTACGGAATATCCGATTTCTTCATTTCTTCTGCCGTCCCCTGCGCCACGATCACGCCCTCGGACATGAAGTAGACATAGTCGACGATCTTGAGCGACTCCTGCACATCGTGCGTCACCACAATGGACGTGGCGCCGAGCGCATCATTGAGGCGACGGATCAGATTGCCGGTTACGCCGAGCGAAATCGGATCCAGCCCGGCGAACGGCTCGTCGTACATGATCAGCATAGGATCAAGCGCAATGGCGCGCGCCAGTGCCACGCGACGCGCCATACCGCCGGACAGTTCGGACGGCATCAGGTCACGCGCACCGCGCAGCCCGACCGCATGCAGCTTCATCAGCACCAGATCGCGAATGATTTCTTCCGGCAGATCGGTATGCTCGCGCATCTGAAAAGCCACGTTTTCATACACGGACAAGTCAGTAAACAGCGCACCGAACTGAAACAGCATGCCCATGCGGCGACGCAGATCGTACATGGCATCGCGATCCAGCTGACCGACATTCTGGCCGGCCACGTTGACCTCGCCCTGGGTAGCGCGAATTTGCCCGCCGATCAGACGCAGCAGAGTGGTTTTGCCGCAACCGCTGCCGCCCATGATGGCGACAACCTTGCCCCTGGGGATCTGCATATTGAGTCCCTTGAGCACGGGCCGGGTTTCGTAGGCAAAATTGACGTTCTTGAGTTCGACCAGATTATCCAAGATGCGGACGGTTCCGTTAAATGACTACCAGTTACCTAATTTACCAGTGTCGTGAGGCATGCAGACCGATGCCAAAGTTCCCGTATTCTAAGCGCTAAGCGATTACATGACAAATAATCATTGGTTTGCGCTAACCGGCAAATGCTTACGCAGCAAAGCTTAAACACGATCGGCCCGCCCTCCTGCTTGCTGTTTTCGTCTGCACTCCTGTCTGGACGGATCACCCGCTCATTTGCTGTGCCATGGGTTCGCTGGCATCATAGCGCTTTTGTCGTCCGGTCCGTTCCCCATGCAATTCGACCTGTTTTATGAAATTGCCAATCCAGCCTTTCTCGAACGCAGCGAAGCCGATGCTTTTGCCCAATCGCTGGACGAACTCACCCTGGCCGACGAACTGAATTACCGTTGCGCCTGGCTGGTGGAACACCACTTCATGCGCGAGTACTCCCACTCGTCCAAACCCGACCTGTTTCTGGCTGCCCTGTCGCAACGCACCAAACGCCTGCGCCTGGGATTCGGCATCATTCCCATGCCGCTACATCACCCGGTACATGTCGCCGAGCGCATCGCCACACTCGACATTCTCAGCCAGGGACGACTGGATGTGGGCATCGGGCGCGGTTTTTCGCCACCGGAATTCAAGGTATTCGGCCGCGACATGGCCTCATCCCGTGCCGCGGTAACGGAAGGGCTGCAGATCCTGCGCGCCAGCTTCAATCGCCAGCCCGTGACCTTCATGGGCCAACATTACCAACTGGACAACATCGACATCCTGCCGCACACCGTGCAGACGCCGCATCCGCCGCTGTGGAGCGCGGCAGTCAGTCCGGACAGTTTTTCCTGGGCGGCAGAACAGCAGCTGGGCATGCTCGCCGGGCCGTTCAAGCCCTGGATCATGAACAAGCAGGACATCAAGAGCTACCTGAAAGCCTGGAACGGCTCCGAGCCGCCGCGCATCGGCATGACCGTCGGCATTGTCTGCCTGAAAGACCGTGCCCGCGCCAAGCATGTCGCCAAGCAGGCACTGACCTGGTTCTACCACGAGCTGTATAAGACCACCCTGCCGGTACTGGAAAAACTCTACCCGAGTTATGAACATTTCCACGAGCTGGGCCGCTTCCGCGAGGTGATGCGGCTGGGCATCAACCTGCCGCTGCTGGAAACCTTCGGCATGGCCGTGGTGGGCACGCCGGACGATTGCGTGAAACAGCTGCGCAAATTCCAGGCCGCCGGCGTGACGCACATGCTCCTCGCTGTGGGTGCCGGCGGCGCGCGCACGGATGTGGTGCAGGAATCGCTGCGCTGCATTTCCGAAGAAGTCATCCCGGCCATGCAGAGCTAGCGGACCGGCAATCCATGCGCGTTCTGCTGACCGGCTGCGCCGCCCATCTGGCGGCACCCTTGCTTCCCTTGCTGTGCAATGACCAGCGGATTGAGGCCGTGATCGGTCTGGACATCCGCTCCAGCACGTTCAGCCATCCGAAATTCAGCGCCCACATCGGCGACATCCGCGACTTCGACCTCTCTTTGCTCGATGGAGTCGATGCGGTCATTCACATGGCTTTTGTGGTGTTGCGCGGACACACCTCGGCGCAGGTCATGCACACCATCAACGTCAGCGCCAGCCAGCGCCTGTTTAGCGCCGCGCGCGACAAAGGCGTGAAAATCGTGCACCTGTCGAGCGCCTCGGTCTACGGCCAGGGCGAATATCTGCGCGAAGACGCGCCGTTTGCCCCGCTGCCCGGGTTTTTATACGGTGAACACAAGGCGGAACTGGAACAATGGATGGCGCAACATGTGCCGGACGCTATCCGCCTGCGCCCGCATATCATTCTCGGCCGGCAGGCGCAGCCTTTGCTGCTGTTTATTCTCCGGCTACCGGTATTCCTGCGGCTGCCCGATCCGCAACCCTTGCTGCAATGCATTCACGAAAATGACGTCGCCAACGCCATTGTCGCAGCGCTGTTTGCTGATGTCAGCGGACCGATCAACCTGGCGGCACCGGAAACCTACGATTTCCGCAGCCTGGTGCGACGCTGGCACCCCAGGGCAATAGGAATGCCGCTCTGGCTGGCGCGACTGTGGCTTTATCTGGCGTGGAAACTGTTTGGTGCCGGCGCCGAACCGGGCTGGCTGGAT
Source organism: Pseudomonadota bacterium (assembly GCA_021847305.1). Classification (GTDB taxonomy): domain Bacteria; phylum Pseudomonadota; class Gammaproteobacteria; order Burkholderiales; family JAJZQI01; genus JAJZQI01. The sequence continues at coordinate 7,568 of JAJZTZ010000046.1, forward strand.
GGCGCACAGCATACGCTGACGCTGGACTGCCGCCGGGCGGAAACGCTACTGGCGTTCCACCCACGGCACAGCCTCAAGGAAACGCTGGAAGAATCAGCGATCAGGCGTTGAAACGGGCAGCGAATTGAACAATTCGCTTGCCTGACGGGGTATCCGACTTGCCGGCCTGGGCAAGAGCTTCGGCGTATCCCTGAAAGAAAGCCGGCAGCGCCTTGACAATCAACTGCTTGCGCAGACGACCGGAACCCTGCAGCGGCCACTCCGGACGGAAATCCGACTGCGGCGCGGTCGTGCACACCTTCAGACTCCACTCCTTGCCGCCCAGCTCCCAGTTATGCGCCCGCACCACCAGCTGGTGTGCCTTTTCGGTCTCAACCCCGACGAAGGGGCCGAAAAACTCCACCTGCAAATCGCCGGCGATACCGGTCATGACGTTATCCAGATGCTTGAGGGCGTCATCCAGTGCAGTCGTCACCGAAACCCGATCCGCTTTGCTCTGGGTCACCAGCAGCTCAATAAAATCTTTCATGGCAAATCTTTTCCATATAAAACCGCGCGCATTTTAGCATGCTCAGCGTACTCAGCACGATGCCTAAGGAAACGCTGATTTATTCGCGTTTCCGCGCCGGGCAGATTTTCCGCCCGGCCGCTCAATGACGAAAGTCATTGAAAGCGTGAGGCTGTGCGGACATGTGCCGCACAGCCGCCTTGCTGATTTATTCCCAAATGGAATAAATCTGTGCTTCCCTAAAGTATCCGCAGTATCCACACAGGCGAATCGTGTGCAGGCCGACACACCCGCACGCAGTTACCACAGCAGCAGAATTTGGTTTATATTTAATCAACATATCCAGCATGCGGCGCATATGCCCACACCAGACCAACAAAACCAACCAGCACTGCTGATTGTTGACGATGACCCGCTCATAACAGATGCTCTGGCGTTTGTGCTGGCACGCGACTTCAATGTTGCCGTGGCCCACTCGCGGGCACAAGCAAATCAGCTTACTCAGGCCCGCTCCCCTGACCTGGCACTTATTGATCTGGGCCTGCCGCCCAAACCGCACAAGCCGGATGAAGGCTTTGCCCTGATCCGCGACCTGCTCGGACGCATTCCATCGCTGCGCATTCTGGTACTGTCCGGCCAAAACGACGAAATTCATGCCCGACATGCGCGCGCCCTGGGCGCAATCGATTTTGTCGCCAAACCCTGCCCGCCGGAACAGATTCGTGCCCGCTTGCAGGATGCACTGCGCCTTCCCGGCACACCGCAGGCACGTTTCACCACCTGCGGCCTGATCGGCCAAAGTCCGCCATTGAATCGCCTGCGGCTGCAACTGCAACAGTATGCTGACGCCCCTTTCCCGGTCCTGATTGAAGGCGAATCGGGCAGCGGCAAGGAACTGCTCGCTTCCTGCCTGCATTATCTCAGCCGGCGGGCCGACGCCCCGCTGCTGGCGCTCAATTGCGCCGCCATCGCCCCGACCTTGGTCGAGCCCACCCTGTTCGGCTATGCCAAAGGGGCATTTACCGGAGCATTGCAGGCCCGCCCCGGCTACTTTGAAGATGCCAGCGGCGGCACGCTGTTTCTCGATGAAATCGGCGAATTGCCGCTGGAATTGCAGGCCAAATTGCTGCGCGTTCTGGAAAACGGCGAATATCAGCGGGTGGGTGAAACGCAAACCCGCACCAGCCAGGCGCGTATTGTTGCCGCAACCAATCGCGACCTGAAGCAGGAAGTGCGGGCGGGCCGCTTTCGTGCGGATTTGTATCACCGTCTCAGCGTATTCACCCTGACTGCTCCGCCATTGCGCGACCTCGGTACGGACCGGCTGATGCTGCTGGAACACTTTCGCACCCAGCTGGGCGGATCTGCGCCGATTGAGCTGAGTGCAGCCGCTCGCCAGGCCTGGCTTGACTACCATTTTCCCGGCAACGTGCGGGAACTGCGCAATATCGTCATTCGTCTGAGCGCCAAATACCCAGGCCAGATCATTTCAGTAGAGCAGCTGGAAAACGAACTCGACAGCGCCTCGATCGACCTGCAGGATCTGCCGCTTCCGTCCACTATTCCGGCCCTCAAGGAATTGGCACGCAAACAGCTGTCGAGCCAGTTGAATTTCGAACTGGACCGCATGCTCAAAGACTGGGAGCAAAGCTATGTGCAGGCGGCACTGGACATTACCCATGGCAACCTGTCCCAGGCCGCCCGGCTGCTGGGCATTAACCGTACAACGCTATACAGCCGAATGCAAACCTATAACAAAGATGACAGCTGACCATGTATCTTGACCATTTCGGCCTGAGCGAAGCACCATTCAAGATCACCCCCAACACCGGCTTTTTCTATGCCGGAGCAGACCGGGGCGCCATACTTGACGCCCTGCTGTACGCCATCGAGCAGGGTGAGGGCATTATCAAAGTCACCGGCGAAGTCGGCAGCGGCAAGACCATGCTGTGTCGCATGCTGGCAGAAAAACTGCGCGGCTCGCATGATCTGGTGTACCTGGCCAACCCCCACATTGCGCCGCGCGAGGTACTGGCAGCCATCGCCGTCGACCTGAAGCTGCACATATCCGCGGAAGCCTCACTGACCGAACTGACCCATGCGATCACCCATTCGCTGCTCACCAGCCACAGCAATGGACGCCGTACCGTCCTGCTGATCGAAGAAGCCCAGGGCATGCCACTGGAAACTCTGGAAGAGGTGCGCTTGCTGACCAACCTGGAAACGGCGCACGAAAAATTGTTGCAGATCGTCCTGTTCGGGCAGCCGGAACTGGACGAAAACCTTCGCCAGCCGTCGATCCGCCAGCTCAACGAACGCATTACCCAGCATTTCCTGCTGCGTCCGCTTGGCCCGGAAGAAGCCCGGCAGTATCTCGATCACCGCCTGCGCTCAGCCGGCTACCGCGGTCCGGAGTTATTTTCCCCGCTGCTGGTACGCGAACTAAACCGCCATGCCGGCGGCCTGAGCCGACGCCTCAACATTCTGGCGGACAAGGCACTGCTGGCAGCCTACGCCGAAAACACCCACACCATCACCCTGCGCCATGTCCGCGCTGCGGCGGCGGACTGCGCATTCTCGCGCCCCGGCATACTTGGCGAACGCAAACAGCTTGCCATCGCCGGACTCATCCTGCTGGCCGGTGTCGGTCTGGCCGGAGCCCTGGGGCTGTTTCATTCCGCCGCATCCGATTCTGCATCGCCGCCCGCAGCTACATCAGCCCCAGTGCATGCGGTCAGCAGCCCAATGGCAAAAATACCATCACCCCCAGCCGATCTGATTGAGGCACGCTTGCAAGCCACACGCCAGTGGTTGAGCAGCAGCCCGGACTCAACCCTCACACTCCAACTGTTCAGTGAGGGTGACTCAGCGAAGCTGTCACAACATCTGCAGCAATTAGCTTCTATAATGAAAATTGAACAGGTTTTTGTATACCGCACCACAATAAGGAACAAACCCGCATATAGTGTGACTTTTGGCAGCTATGGCAGCCGGCACGAAGCTGTGACGGCAATAGCACAATTGCCCGGGTCACTGAAGAAAAATCGACCGCTGATTCGCACTATCGGTGGCATTCGCGCAGAGCAATCGGCAGCGGCTGCGCAGGGGGCTAGCACTTTATGACAACACGGGGCGCTTTTGCATGGTCGGGCTTTTTGTCCCGCAGCGTGCGGATCGGCTTATTCGCCGGCTTTTTGCTGACAAGCCTAGCTGGCTGCGCATTCCAGAGCAGCATCAAACCCTCTGCCGGACATATCAGCCAGCCGGCCGCCGGCAGCAAGGCGGCAGCATCCATCCCGGCACCTGTCACCGGCAACAATTTTGTACCTCCTCCCAGCCCCGCTGCCAAGCCGTTGACCTACAGCGTTGTGGTTCACGAAGTACCAGCCAAGGAACTGCTGTTCGCTCTGGCACGCGACACCCATCACAACATCGACATCAACCCAAACATTCAGGGCCTGGTCAGCATCAATGCAGTCAATGAAACCCTGCCGACCATTCTCGATCGCATCGCCCGCCAGATCGACCTGCGTTACAGCATCGAGGACGGCACTATTGTGGTGATGCCGGACACGCCTTACTTTCAAACCTACAAGCTCAATTACATCAACCTGAACCGCACGACCACCTCGCGCATCGGCGTGTCCACCCAGGTTGCCTCGACCGGTAGCGGGATCGCAGCGGGCAACAATCTGGGCGCGCAATCAGGCGCTTCGGGCAACAACTCAGTCACCACGGTCGATACCAAATCCGAGAATGACTTCTGGGACACCGTGACGGACAACATACGCAAAATCATCAATGCCACCCGCTCCGCCGCCCAAACTGCGGAAGAACGCGCCCAACGCCAGGAGGCACTGCGTGCCACACGCGAAGAACGACTGCAGCAGGCCGAAGCGGTTGCCCGTGCCGGCAGCGGCGCCAGCGCACTGTTCAATGATGTGTTCCGCGACCAGCCGAGTCTGTACCAGGATCTGGGCAAGGATGCCGTGGTGGCCAACCCGGTGGCCGGCACAATTACCGTGTACGGATCGCAAAAGCAGCACAAGCTCGTTCGTGATTATCTGGATCGGGTGCAGCAAAGTGCCGAGCGCGAAGTGCTGATTGAAGCCACCATTGTTGAAGTCGCCCTGAACGACCAGTTCCGCGCCGGCATCGACTGGAGCCGGCTTGCCTCGGGCGCCGGATTTTCCTTTGCCACCCACAACAATGCCGCCACCAACCTGGCCAATACCCTTAACCCGTTCTTCACCATTGGCTACAGCAACACCAGCGGACAATTCAATGCCACCATCGATCTTCTGGAGTCGTTCGGCAAAACCCGCGTACTGTCGAGCCCGAAAGTGATCGCCCTTAACAACCAGACCGCGTTGCTCAAGGTCGTCAACAACCTGGTGTACTTCTCCATCGATGTGCAAGCCGGTACCACCTCGACCGCCGGAACAGTTCTGACGCCCACGGTATACACCACCACGCCGCATACGGTGCCGGTGGGCGTGGTCATGAGCGTGACGCCGCAAATCACCGACAACGGCCAGGTCTCGGTCGTGGTACGCCCGACCATTTCGCGCAAGGTCGGTGAAGTCACCGACCCGAACCCGGCCCTGGCAAGCGCCAGCATCAAGAACAACATCCCCATCATCCAGGTCCGGGAAATGGAATCAGTATTGCAGGTGAACAGCGGCCAGACCGTCATTCTCGGCGGCCTGATGCAGGATGAAAGCGGCAATGCCAGCGACGGCCTGCCGGTGCTGTCCCGCCCGGAAGGCATCGGCGCGCTGTTTGGTCAAAAGGAGCAACACAACAGCCAGTCCGAACTGGTCATCTTCCTGCGCCCGACCATCATCCGCAACCCGTCGCTGGATGACAGCGCGCTGCAGGCCTTCCGCCGCTACCTGCCTCCCGCGCAAGGAACCTCGGGACAGCCATGAGTGTGCTGATTGACGCATTGAAAAAAGCTGAAGCCAAGCCGCTGACCGGTTTGCCGCAACGCAGCGCAGCAGACTGGCTGTCCGTGCCGGGCAATCTGGCAACATCGCTAGGGTTGTCGCGTGAAATGGGGCTGGTTATCGCCGCTGCACTGGCATTCATCATCGGCTATTTCGTCTACGTTTACCTGGCCATGCAAGGGTCCTCAGCGCACCTCATCCCCAGCCTGACCCAGACCAGCCCCCCGGCCGCCGTCGCACCCGGACCGGCACCTTCCGTTTCCATGCCCGCAACTCCAGCATCCGCTTCGGTCGCACAGGCACCACTGTTAAGTGCGATTGGCCAACCGGACAGTCGCCCGCCAGCGAAAACACCCGCCGCAACCGAGCCGGCCCAGCCTCAAGCCAGCGCAACGCAAAATGCCAACGACAATAATGCACCGGACGACAGCGTCAAAGTCGCCGCCGGTGGCAAAACCCCGGCCATTAATCCCCTCGCCAGCCAGGCTTATCTGGCCTGGCAACAAGGCAGGTTCGAGCAAGCCCAGGCGCTCTACTCCGCCCTGCTGCAACAGCAGCCAACCAACACTGACGCCCTGCTTGGTTTGGCCGCCATTGCTGCCCAGCGCGACCAGCCCGACCAGGCGGTACGCTATTACAGCAATGTCCTGCGCCTTGACCCGCATAATCCGACCGCCCAGGCAGGCTTGATCAACCTGGCGGATGCCGCCGATCCGCAGGCCACCGGTCCGCGATTGCGTCAACTGGTTGCCAGCGAACCGAATAATGCGGCGTTGTCTTATGCACTGGGCAATCACTACAGCCGCAGCGGTAACTGGCAAGCCGCCGAACAGGCTTACTTCAGCGCTGTCGGCAATGATCCGGGACACCCGGACTACGTTTACAACCTGGCGGTCAGCCTGGATCACCTCGGCCAAACCAGCCAGGCCCTGGGCTATTACCAGCAAGCCATCCGCCTGGCTGCCCAGCGCGGCCACAGCAGTTTTGACAGCAACCAGGTCAAGGCGCGCATACAGGCTCTCAGCAACCCCTGAATCACGAAAAATCATGGCTGAACAACGGCGTAAACTTCGATTGGGCGATCTGCTCGTGCACCAGGGACTGATTACCCAGGACCAGCTGCGCATCGCCCTGACGGAACAGCATCGCAGCAATCTGCCGATCGGCCGCCAGCTGGTAAGACTGGGCTTTGTCACTGAAGCGATGATTCGCGACATTCTGGCGCGCACCATTGGGCAGGAAAGTATCGACCTGACCAATGTGGTGGCCGATGCCGAAGCGCTCAAATTCGTGCCCAAGGATTTTGCCCAGCGCAACCAGATCCTGCCGATTGCCTTTGACGCCGACCACCAGACGCTCATCCTGGCCATCTCGGACATGTTCAATGTGCTGGCGCTGGATCAGTTGCGCGCCACTCTGGGCGCCCAGATCGAACTGAAAACCCTCCTGGCCGGCGAAGCCCAGCTGGAAGAGTATGTCGACAAATTCTATGGTTTTGAGCTGTCGGTGGACGGCATCCTGCGGGAAATCGAAACCGGCGAAATCGATTACCAGAGCCTGCAGGGCGACAGCGGCGAATACACCCAGCCGGTTGTGCGTCTGGTGGGCGCATTGATGACCGACGCCGTCAAACGCGGCGCCTCGGATATCCATTTTGAGCCGGAATATGCCTTCCTGCGCATCCGTTACCGCATCGATGGCGTGCTGGAAAACGTGCGCAGCCTGCACAAGGTCTACTGGCCCGGCGTTGCCGTGCGGCTCAAGGTGATTTCCAACATGAACATTGCCGAAACCCGTGCGCCGCAGGACGGCCGCGTTTCGCTGATGCTCAATGGCCGACCGATCGATTTCCGGGTTTCCTGCCAGCCCACCATCTACGGCGAAAATATCGTCTTGCGTGTACTGGACCGGGAAAAGGCCATCATCCCGCTGGACGACATGCAACTGCCGGAAACGCAGATGAGCGTGGTCAAACGCATGATGGCCCGCCCCGAAGGAATCATCATTGTCACCGGCCCCACCGGCAGCGGTAAAACCACCACGCTGTATTCCATGCTGACGCACCTGAACCGCGAGACGGTCAACATCATGACACTGGAAGACCCGGTGGAATACCCCGTCACGCTGATGCGCCAGACCTCGGTCAACGAAGCGCTGAAAATGGATTTTGCCAACGGCATCCGCTCGATCATGCGACAGGACCCGGACATCATTCTGGTGGGCGAGGTCCGCGACCTGGAAACCGCCACCATGGCCTTCCGCGCCGCCATGACCGGCCATCAGGTGTTCACCACGCTGCACACCAATTCAGCGCTCGGCGCGTTCCCGCGTCTGCTCGACCTGGGCGTCATGCCCGACATCATCGCCGGCAATGTCATTGGCGTCATCGCCCAGCGACTGGTGCGCGCCCTGTGCAGCCATTGCAAAACCCCATACAGCCCGGACGCAAGCGAACGCCAGCTGCTCGGCCTGCCACTCGAGCAGGACGTAACCCTGTACCAGCCGAAAGGCTGTCCGGTTTGCAATGGTCGCGGCTACAAGGGACGCTTGCCGCTGATGGAGGTGCTGCGTATCGACAACGACATGGATGAACTGATCGCCCGTCGCGCCACCTTCCGCGAAATGCGCAACCTGGCGCGGGAAAAAGGTTTTGTGCCTCTGGCTCAGGACGGCATACGGCGGATTCTCCAGGGTGACACCAGCCTGACCGAAGTCATGCGCGTCATCGACATCAGCCTCTGAACGGACCCCAGCCATGCCCGCCTACCAATACCGTGCCGTCGATGCCGAAGGACGCAGCACCAAGGGCACCATGGACGCCGCCAACGAAGTCGACCTGGAACAGCGGCTCAAACGCACCGGCCTCGACCTGCTGACCTTTGAACTGGCCGAACGCCGTACTGCCATTGCCGGCGCCGCCATTACCCGCCGCGACCTGATCACCTTCTGTTTTCACATGGAGCAGATCAGTCGGGCCGGCATTCCCTATTTCGAAGGTCTGAATGACCTGCGCGACAGCATGGAAAATGCCCGTTTCCGCCAGATTCTGACTGCGCTGCTGGAAGATCTCGAAGGCGGCAAGCTGCTGTCTCAGGCACTTGCCGGCCACCCCGATGTTTTCGACAACGTGTTTACCAACCTGGTCAAAGCCGGCGAACAAACCGGCCAGCTCGACGAGGTATTCGTCAATCTCGGCAATACCCTGAAATGGCAGGACGAACTGATCTCACACACCCGCCGGCTAATCATCTACCCGTCTATCGTGCTGGTGGTGATTCTGTCAGTGCTCACCTTTCTGCTGCTTTATCTGGTGCCGCAACTGGTCGGCCTGATCCGCAACATGGGCGGTGAACTGCCGCTGCAAACCCGCCTGCTGATCGGCATGTCGGATCTGCTGGGCCACTGGTGGGG
>JAJZTZ010000047.1 GCA_021847305.1 Pseudomonadota bacterium
GATCTTCATTGGTATTCTGCTGGCTAAAGACATGCTGCGCTACTACGCCAAAATCGAAACCGATGTGCGCGACATGCTGCGTCCGGCGGTGTTTGTGCCGGAATCCAAGCGGCTTAATGTGCTGCTCAAGGAGTTTCGCAGCAACCGTAATCACATTGCCATTGTGGTCGATGAATACGGCGGCGTCGCCGGTCTGGTGACCATTGAAGATGTGCTGGAGCAGATTGTCGGCGACATCGAGGATGAACACGATTTCGATTACGTCGAAGAGAACATCATCCGCGACCGGCATGGTCGCTACCGGGTCAAGGCGCTTACGCAGATCAGCGATTTCAATGAAGTGCTGGGTTGCACGCTGAGTGACGAGGAATTCGATACCGTCGGCGGTTTGGTGGTGAACCGCTTTGGCCACTTGCCGCAACGGGGCGAAGCCATCAGCTTCGAAGGTTTCCGCTTTACCGTGCTGCGCGGCGACAGCCGGCGCTTGCATAGTCTGCTGGTCGAGCGGCTGGAGTCGCAACCCGAATAAACCTGGCGGATTCCCCGTCTTTTTCCCTGTTCTGCGAGCCCGGCTGTGAAACTGACCGCATACTGGCCTTACCTGCTTGCCCTGGTTCTCGGGGCGCTCACTGTTGCCGCTTTTGCTCCCCTGCAGTTGTTCTGGCTGCCCTTGCTGACCCTGGCACCGCTGTTTTATCTCTGGTCACGCACCCCGGGGTGGCGTGCGGCTGCCATGCTGGGCTGGAGTTTCGGGCTGGGATTGTTCGGTGCCGGCGTAAGCTGGGTGTACGTCAGTTTGCAGCAGTATGGCGGTATGCCGGTTGCGGTGGCGATACTGGCGACAGTCTTGTTCGCCGCTTTCCTGGCCCTTTTCCCGGCGCTGGTCGGGATACTGCAAAGCATTTTCACGACACCGAATCAACGGCTGCTGGCGCTGCCGGCGCTGTGGATGCTGGTGGAATGGCTGCGCGACTGGATCTTTACCGGCTTTCCCTGGCTGGCACTGGGGTACTCGCAGGTGCCATTCAGCCCGCTGGCCGGCTATGCGCCGGTTCTGGGCGTGTTCGGCGTCAGTCTGGTACTGCTCGCCGGAGTCAGCCTGCTCGCTTCTGCCCGCTGGGCAGGTCTGGTGGCGGTGCTTGTGCTCTGGGGGGGCGGCTGGGCGCTGCAACAGGTGCAGTGGAGCCAGCCGCAGGGCGAGCCGTTCAGCGTCAGCCTGACGCAGGGCAATATTGAGCAGGGGCTCAAGTGGGATCCGCAGCGTTTATACAATTCGCTCGACAGTTATGCCGAGCTGGTGCGGCAGAGCCGCGGCAAACTGATCGTGCTGCCGGAAACCGCTTTGCCGATGTTTTACCATGATGTGCCGCCGGAATATGTTGCATTTTTGGCACAACGGGCGAAAAAAAATGCCGGCGACCTGCTGGTCGGGTTGGCGGAGAGCGACCAGGACAGCGGACGCTATTACAATAGCATTGTCAGTTTGGGTTCCGCGCCGCAACAGGTTTACCGCAAGGTGCATCTGGTGCCATTCGGCGAATATGTGGCGTTGCCCTGGCTGTTTCAGCCGCTGTTGCAGTATCTGCACATCCCCATGAGCGATTTTTCCTCCGGCAATGCGCGGCAGGCGCCGCTGCATGTGGCCGGTCAGCAGGTGGCGGTGAGCATCTGTTATGAGGATGTGTTCGGTGAAGAGGTGATTCGTCAGCTGCCGCAGGCTACCGTGCTGGTCAATGTCAGCGATGACACCTGGTTCGGCGATTCGCTGGCGCCGGAGCAGCATCTGCAGATTGCCCAGACGCGTGCACTGGAAACCGGCCGTTTCCTGCTGCGCAGCACCAATACCGGCGTGACCGCCATTATTGATGAGCATGGCCGGGTGCTGGACCGGTTGCCCACTTTTGTGCCGGGGGTCCTTAACGGCACGGCGCAGGGCTTTGGCGGCAGTACGCCGTACGTGATGTGGGGCAATGCAGCGGCGTTGCTGCTGGCGGCGTTGCTGCTGCTGCCGGCTGGGTGGAGTGTGGTAAGGGAGAGGCGTCAGTCGTCGGTGCGATGAAACGACGGTGGCGCAGCAAACAAAATTAAAATTCAGGTGTTGAATGAAATATAAAGTGTGGATGGCTATCCCGCTCCTGCTGCTTGCCTGCGGCATGGCGCGTGCCGAAGAAGAGGTTGTCTTGCCTGTGGCGCAATTTGCCAAACAGGGCAGCGATACCGCGGAAGAAATGATGCAGCGCCTGCGCCGCGCCATGAAAAAGGACATGCAGCGCAACGGCCCCGAATCGGCCATGATGATCTGCAAGAATGTGGCGCCGGTGATCGCCCAGGATCTGTCGCGCGAGACCGGCTGGACAGTCAGGCGCGTGTCGCTGCATCCGCGTAATGTAAAGCTGGCGACAGCCGATGAATGGGAAACGCGCGTGCTGCAGGAATTTGAAAAGCGCGCCGCCAAAGGCGAAGACCCGAATAATATCGAATTCGGCGAAGTGGTCAGCGATGCCCAGGGCAAGAGCTACCGCTACATGCGCGCCATGTGGGCGCGTGCAGTGTGTCTCGACTGTCATGGCTCGGCCAGCTATATGCGCGACGGCGTGAAAAACAAGCTCAAACTGGAGTACCCGGATGATCAGTCGGTGGAATACCGGGTGGGCGATGTGGTTGGCGGGGTCAGTATTCGCCGGCCGCTGTAAGCTGCGAACGGTGCTCGAATTTATGCGCCATAACGGTTAAAATCACCCCTTTTACGCATCAAGTTTTCGCTCCATGCAAACTTTTCAGGAAGTGATTTTGACGCTCCAGCAATTCTGGGGCGAGCGCGGCTGCGCTGTATTGCAGCCGTATGACCAGGAAGTCGGCGCCGGCACCTTCCATACCGCGACTTTTTTGCGCGCGCTTGGCCCGGAACCGTGGCGTGCCGCTTACGTACAGCCGTCGCGTCGTCCCAAAGACGGCCGCTATGGCGAAAATCCCAATCGTCTGCAGCACTACTACCAGTTTCAGGTGGTGCTCAAGCCGTCTCCGGATAATATCCAGGAACTCTACCTCGACAGCCTGCGCGCACTGGGTATCAACACTTCCACCCATGACATCCGCTTTGTTGAGGATGACTGGGAGTCGCCAACCCTGGGTGCCTGGGGGCTGGGCTGGGAAGTGTGGCTCAACGGCATGGAAGTGACCCAGTTTACCTATTTCCAGGAAGTCGGCGGCCTCAAGTGTGCCCCGGTGCTGGGCGAAATCACCTACGGCCTGGAGCGTCTGGCCATGTACCTGCAGGGCGTGGAAAACGTTTACGACCTGAAGTGGACCAAGGACATCAGCTACGGTGATGTGTACCACCAGAACGAGGTGGAGCAGTCGCGCTACAACTTCGAGCTGTCCAACGTACAGTGGCTGTTCGAGCAGTTCAACCACTTCGAATCGGAAGCCAAGCGCCTGATGGATGCCGGTGTGCCGCTGCCTGGTTTCGAGATGGTGATGAAGTGCTCACATACTTTCAATCTGCTGGACGCCCGCGGTGCGATTTCCGTCACCGAGCGGGCCGCCTACATCGGTCGCGTGCGCGCGCTGGCGCGCCAGGTGGCGCAGGCCTACTACGCCTCGCGTGAGGCGCTGGGCTTCCCCATGGTAAAAACTGCCGGTCAGAAGGAGGGCGTGTAATGAGCCAGACCCTGCTGATCGAATTGTTGACCGAAGAGCTGCCGCCGAAATCGCTGGGCGCGCTGTCTGATGTATTTGCCAATGAAATCGCCGCCGGCCTCAAGGCGCAGGCGTTTACCGCGGAAAACAGCGTGGTGACGGCTTACGCCAGCCCGCGCCGGCTGGCGGTGTCCATTTCCAATGTGGTGGCGCTGCAGCCACAGCGCACGGTGGAGCGCAAGGGCCCGGCCGTGGCGTCGGGGCTGGATGCCAACGGCCAGCCCACTCCTGCGCTGGCCGGCTTCATGCGCTCCTGCGGTGTGAGCGATGTGGCGCAGCTGACCAAAGTACAGGACGCCAAGGCGGAATACTATGCCTACCGTGCGGAAAAAGCCGGCGAACCGCTGGCGCAGCACCTGTCTGCCATTGTCGCGGCAGCGCTGAAAAAGCTGCCGGTGGCCAAGCTGATGCGCTGGGGCGAGCGCGAAGTCGAATTCGTGCGCCCGGTGCATGGTCTGATGATGCTGCACGGCAACGAGATCGTTGCCGGTGAAGTACTCGGCCTTACCAGCGGCCGCACGACCCGCGGCCACCGTTTCATGGGCGCCGGCAATCTGACAATTCAGTCCGCCGATGACTACGCCCGTGTGCTGGAAGCGGATGGTTTTGTCGTGGCCGGTTTTGCCGATCGCCGCGAGCGCATTCGGGCCGGTCTGGCGGCTGCTGCCGGCGATGCACAGGTGATGTGGGACGACGCGCTGCTGAATGAAGTGACGGCGCTGGTGGAATACCCGGCTGTTTATCAGGGCGAGTTCTCCGCTGATTTTCTGGCTGTGCCGCAGGAATGCCTGATTCTGTCGATGAAACAGCATCAGAAATACTTCCCGCTGGCTGATGCCAATGGCAAGCTGTTGCCACGCTTCCTGGTAGTGAGCAACCTCAAGCTGGCAGATGCCGGCGCGGTAATTCACGGTAATGAGCGCGTGCTGCGTGCCCGGCTGTCCGATGCCCGCTTCTTCTTCGAGCAGGACAAGAAGCAGCGTCTTGATGCACGGGTGCCGCGTCTGGCCGATGTGGTGTACCACAACAAGCTCGGCAGCCAGTTGCAACGTGTTGAGCGGCTGCAGAAACTGGCCGGTGAGATTGCCCGCCGTCTCGGTGGCGACGGAGCCAAGGCGGAACGTGCCGCCTATCTGATGAAAGCCGACCTGCTTACCGACATGGTGGGCGAATTCCCCGAGCTGCAGGGGCTGATGGGCCGCTACTACGCCCAGCACGACGGCGAAGCAGTCGAAGTGGCCGCGGCCATCGAGGCGCACTATCACCCGCGCTTTGCCGGTGACAGTCTGCCGGAGGGCCCGATTGGTACAGCCGTGGCGCTGGCGGACAAGCTGGATACGCTGGTGGGTATTTACGGCATCGGCCTGATTCCGACTGGCGACAAGGACCCGTTTGCCCTGCGCCGTCATGCGCTGGGCGTGCTGCGTATCATCGTGGAAGGCGGTTTGCCGCTGGATCTGCTGCAGTTGCTGGAATTCGCCCGCAGTCTGTTCCCCGCCGGCGTGGTGGCCGAGAGTGTGGCGCAGGACCTGCACGGCTTCATGCTCGACCGTCTGCGCGGTCTGCTACGTGACTCCGGTTTTGATGCCGGTGAAATCGAGGCGGTGCTGACTTTCCGGCCGACCCGTCTGGATGACGTGCTGCCGCGCCTGCAAGCCGTACAGGCGTTCCGCCGTTTGCCGGAAGCCGAGGCGCTGGCTGCGGCCAACAAACGGATCCAGAACATTCTCAAAAAGGCCGAAGGCAGCGTATCGACCAGCGTCGATGCCGGCCGCCTGGTGGAAGAGGCGGAGGTCAATCTGTTCAATGCGCTGCAATCGGTTGCGCCCACGGTGGCACAACTGGCCGGTGAGCGGGCCTATGAACAGGCTCTGTGTGAACTCGCCGCACTGAAGCAGCCGGTCGACAGCTTCTTCGATGGTGTGATGGTCATGGCCGAAGATGCCGCGGTGCGCAACAACCGTCTGGCATTGCTGGCCAGCCTGGGCGGCCTGATGAACCAGGTGGCCGACATCGCCTGTCTGGCGAAGTGATGAGAGCAGGGGGCACGATGGCGCGCTTTGTCATTCTTGATCGCGATGGCGTGATCAATTTCGATAGCGACGAGTTTATCAAGTCGCCGGCGGAATGGGAGCCGATTCCCGGCAGTCTGGAAGCCATTGCCCGTCTCAATCAGGCGGGCTTCCGCGTGGTGGTGGCGACCAATCAGTCCGGTGTCGGCCGCGGTCTGTATGACATGGCCACGCTCAATGCCATCCATGACAAGATGCACCGCCTGCTGGCGCAGTACGGCGGGCGCATCGATGCGGTGTTCTATTGTCCGCATACCAATGCCGATGACTGTGACTGCCGTAAACCCAGCGCCGGCATGTTCCGCGAAATCGCCAACCGCTACAACGTTGATTTGAGAGGCGTGCCAGCCATCGGCGATTCGCTGCGCGACCTGCAGGCCGCGGCGGAAGTCGGGGCCAACCCCATTCTGGTGCGCACCGGCAAGGGCGAGCGTACTCTGGAAAAGGGCGGCCTGCCTGAAGGGACGCAGGTATATGCCGATCTGGCCGAAGCGGTAAAGGCGATCCTGTCCTGATGCTGATTCTGCGTTCCGGCCTGTTTCTGCTGTTGCAACTGCTTATCACGCCGCCGTACGCCTTTTTTGCCGTTCTGACCGCGCCGTTGCCCCGACTGCTGCGCTACCGACTGATCACCGCCTGGTCGCGGCTGATGGTGTGGCTGCTGGGCGTGGTCTGCGGTCTCCACTATCGTGTCGAAGGGCGGGAAAATCTCCCCGCCGCGCCCTATGTCATTCTGTCCAAGCACCAGTCAGCCTGGGAAACCCTGGCCTTTGCGGCCATTTTTCCGCCGGTGTCTTTCGTGCTGAAAAAGGAACTGCTGCGCATTCCATTTTTTGGCTGGGGGCTGGCGCTCACCAGCCCGATTGCGATTGACCGCTCCGCCGGTCGCGAGGCGCTCAAGCAGCTGCTTGCGCAGGGAGCCGAGCGGGTGGCGCAGGGTTTCTGTGTCGTGGTGTTCCCGGAAGGCACGCGGGTGAAGCCGGGCGAAACCGGTAAATACAATATTGGCGGCGCCTGGCTGGCAAGCCATGTGCGGCTGCCGGTGGTGCCGGTAGCCCACAACGCCGGCCGTTTCTGGGGCAAGAACGGCTTTCTCAAACGACCGGGTACGGTAACGGTCTCGATCGGTCAGCCGCTAGCCAGTGACAATCTCAAGCCGGGTGAACTCAACCAGCAGGTGGAAAGCTGGATTGAGGGCGAAATGCGGCGTATCGATCACTCACGCTAAATTACAACCACCGTTCGGCCGGTTCGTTCGCCGGCCAGCATTGCCTGGCTGGCCGCTTCAACTTCTTTCAGGCCGATAGCCTGGGTGATTGCCTGTAGTTGTGGCAGGCGCCATTCATTGGCCAGTTTATCCCAGATGGCTTGCCGTCTCGATTGCGGGTATGCCACTGAGTCGATGCCCAATAAATTAACGCCGCGCAGAATGAACGGGAACACCGTGCTGCTGAAGTTGGCATTTTCCGCCATGCCGCAGGCAGCCACCGACCCGCCATAACGAATTCTTTTAAGCAGGGTGCTGAGTGTGCTGCCGCCAACGGTGTCGATGGCTCCGGCGTATTCCTCCTTATGCAGGGCGCGTTCTGGGGCGGTAGCCAGTTCTGCGGCGGCAACGGTACGCTGCGCGCCCAGTTGGTGGAAATACGCTTCCAGTCCGGGTTTGCGCGTGACAGCCGCCACCTGGAAACCCAGCTGCGCCAGCAGTGCTACCGCAACACTGCCGACGCCGCCACTGGCGCCGCTGACCAGGATTTCACCCTGTTCCGGGCGGGTATCGTGTCGCAGCAGCGCATCAACGCATAATGCCGCCGTGAACCCGGCCGTCCCGAGTGCCATGCTGTCCTCCGCGCTCATGGCCGAGGGGCGGCGAACCAGCCAGTCGGCCGGAACAGCAATGTACTCCGCATGGCCGCCCCAGGCGGAAGTGCCCAGACCAAACCCGGTGACAATGACCGCGGTGCCGGCCGGGAAATCCGGGTGTGGGCTGCGGACCACCGTCCCGGCGGCATCAATGCCTGGTACATGAGGGTAATGGCGGGCAATGCCGGGATGGCCCTGATAGACCAGCGCATCCTTGTAATTCAGTGAAGAGCAGGCCACTTTAACCAGTATCTGGTCCGGTGCCAGTTCAGACATGGGAAGCTGGCTGAGCGAGTGCGTAATGACACCGTCGCTGTTTTTGTCGAGCACGGAGGCAAAAAAAGTGTCAGGCATACGGGCGGGCCTTGTGAAATGGTAAGGGGCTGACCGATCCGGTTGTGACCGGTCTTAGCAGCGCGACCGCATGCAGAGGCAGGCTTTTGCGCTAGAATTCAAAACATAATTGTAATAACAGCAGGTCCCGCATGCCACTTGTTCAGCTTAAACCCTCGCAATTACGACTGACGCTCAATCCTCAGTCGCTTGGCTTTACCGATACCAGTGAACTGGCAGGCGAATCCTTGCCGTGGATCGGGCAGGCCCGGGCGGAAAAGGCCGCCCGTTTCGGCCTGGGGTTGGATCATCCGGGCTACAACCTGTTCGTCCTCGGTGAAGTGGGCAGCGGGCGTTCCTCGCTGCTGGAAGCCGCCATGCGGGAAGAGGCTGACCGCCGTCCGGCGCCGCCCGACCTGTGCTATCTGCACAATGTCGATGCGCCCGAGCGGCCGCTGGCGCTGCGGCTGCCGGCCGGCCAGGGACGGGTGTTTCGCGACATGATGGCGGCCATGGTGAAGAACCTGCTGCTGGAAATTCCCCGTCGGCTGTCCGCGGCCGATTTTAAGGCCGAGAGCGAGCGGATCAACAAGGCTTTCAAGGATCAGGAGGCCATCGCATTTGCCGCGCTGGCGCAACAGGCGGCAAAACGGCAGTTCAGTCTGTTCCGCAAGGAAGACCGGATGATCTTCAGCCTGCTGGCCGAAGACGGGCATCCGGTGACGGACGAAGACATGATTGCCCTGCCGCAGGAGCGCAAGAGCGAAATTGAACGCAATGAAAACGAGTTGCGCCGCGAAATAGCGGCCTTTCTCGAGAGCATGCGGCCCAAGGAGCGCGCCGCGGCAGAGGCTGTCAAACAGCTTAAACGGCATCTGGTAAAACCCTTGCTCGAGCATGAACTGCACGCAATCCGCGCAGCGCTGAAGCAGCAAATCAAGGATACGCTGAAACTCAATGCCTATCTGGATACCGTGGAACGCGACGTGCTCGAACAGCTGGAGCTGTTCGGCTCGGCCGATGCCGCCGCACAGGCCGAATTGCTTGATCTGATGACACGCTACCAGGTCAACCTGGTGGTGGATAACGGCGGTTGCCTGTGCGCGCCGGTCATTGTAGAAGACAATCCGGTTTTCCGTTCCTTGTTCGGCAGTATCGAATATCAGGTGGAAGACGATGTGCTGGTGACGGATTTTTCCCGTATTCGGGCCGGCAGTCTGTTGCGGGCGCACGGCGGTTTCCTGTTGTTGCACCTGCGCGACCTGCTGGCTGATCCGCTGGTGTGGGAGAAGCTGCGGCGCTTTCTGCGCAGCGGCCGGCTGCAGATCGAAGACCCGACCAGTTTCAATGCGCCATCCCCGGTCGTGTCGCTGGAGCCGGAAGCGGTGGATGTGGCGGTGAAGATCGTGCTGGTCGGCAGTCGCGAGCATTACTATCAGCTGCAGGAGGATGATCCGGAGTTCGGCCGGTATTTCCGCATCAAGGTGGATTTTGCCGAGAGTTTCAAGGCCGATACGCTTACACATCGTGCCAGCGCCACCTTTATCGCCCACATCTGCGAGCGGCATGGCCAGCCGCATTTCACCGCCGCTGCAGTCGCCCGTCTGCTCGAAGAAATGCACCGCGAGGCGGATGATCAGACGCGCCTGTATGCCGTGTTTGCCTACCTGGAACAGCTGGTGGTGGAGAGTGCTGCCATGGCGGCTGGCTCGCTGGTGCAGCGGGCCGAAGTGGAAGCGGCGCTGGCGGCGCGGATCTGGCGGCACAATTATCCGGATCAGCGCATGCACGAGGAGATTGCCGAGGGCGAACGCATGATTATGGTCCAGGGCGAGCGGGTCGGTCGCATCAACGGTTTGACCCAGCTCGATCTGGGCGATCATCGTTTCGGCATGCCGGTGGTGGTGTCAGCCCGCACCTTTCCCGGTAAGGAGGGGGTGCTCAATATCGCCCGCGAAGTGGAAATGTCGGGTCCCATCCACGACAAGGGCATGTTCATTCTGCAGACTTACTTCGCCACGCTGTTTGCCCATCTCGGTCCTCTGTCGGTCAACGGCGCGCTGGTGTTCGAACAGGAATACTTCGGTGTCGAGGGCGATTCGGCTTCCTGTGCCGAACTGTATGCTCTGCTCTCCAGTCTGTCGGATTTGCCGATTCGCCAGGGCATTGCCGTGACCGGCGCCCTCAATCAGTTTGGCGAAGTGCTGCCGGTAGGCGGCCTGAACGAGAAAATCGAAGGGTTCTTCCGTGTGTGCCAGTCTGCTGGCCTGGATGGCACCCAGGGAGTGATACTGCCATCGCGCAACCAGCCGCATCTGATGCTCAACCCGGACGTTCTGGCAGCGGTCGAGCACGGGCAATTCCATATCTATGTCATTGACCAGGTGGGGGAAGGGCTGGAGTTGCTGCTGGGGGCGCCGTTTGGCGAACTGGACAGTCGCGGCAATTATCCGCCTAACAGCGTGCTCGGCTCGGTGCAAAAGACGCTGATGCGCTATCGCCGCATGTGCCATATGGAAGAACACCCCAAGGGGGGCGAGTACCGCGCTGGCTTACGTAACCGCTGACAGAAATGAAAAACGCCTGCTGCAGCAGGCGTTTTTTTTAGCACAGGGTCGGACAGCTTATTCGCTGGTGGTCAGAAAGCGGTTAACCGTGTCCGCGCCGGCGCCCTGGTAAACGAAATCGGTGAACGCGTCCGTATCATCGGTTTCACGGGTATCGATCCGGGTGTTGTGGATGTCATTCGGCATATTCGCCCAACCTTCGCCCATCGGACTGTTGTGATCCGCCATGGCGGGCATGGAAACCAGGGTACCCAGAATGGAGGCCAGTGCCAGAGTGGTAATCGAACGTTTCATCGTATGCTCCTGTTCAGAGATTTAAAGGCCCCACCGTTTTGGATGGGGTAAGTGCATCTTAAAAACAGGATGTTTCTGTCCGATTTCTTTTTTGTAAGCGAATGTGTCAGATTGTTAAGGAAACGCTGATTTAATCGCGTTTCCGTGCCGGGCGGATTTTTTGCCCGGCCGCTCAATGACGCAAGTCATTGAAAGCGTGAGGCTGTGCGGACATGTGCCGCGCAGCCGCCTTGCTGATTTCTTCCGTTTATGGAATAAATCAGCGCTTCTTTAAGGGAAATTTCATAATTGATGTTTCAGCTGGGCCAGATCAAGCAGCCTCAAATCATGCCCGTCTTCTTCAATCAGACCGGCTTGCCGCAGTTTGTGCAGAATGCGCGAAAAGGTTTCCGGCTGCATGCCCAGGCGTGAAGCGATCACCTGTTTGCTGGCCGGCAGGGTGACGACCACCCCGTTTTCGGCCTGCTCCGGCAGGCCCTGCAGTAAAAAGCCGATCAGCCGCTCCGTACCGCTATGCAGGGTCAGCTGATCGATTTCGTTGACCAGGCCGTGGATACGTCGGCTCATGCTCGACATCAGACGAAATGCCAGAGTATGGTTTTCCTGCAGCAACTCGAGAAAATCCTGGCTGTCGAATTCAATGAGCGTGCTCGGCTCGACTGCCGTGGCGTGCACCGGATAAATGTTCTCCATGAACATGACTGCTTCGGCAAAGATCTGCTGCGGCCGGATCAGTTCCAGTACTTTTTCTTCGCCGCCTGGCGCCAGCCGGTAGAGTTTGATGAGCCCGCTTTGCACCAGATAGAAATGGCGTGCTTCGTCGCCCCGGCGGAACAGCATGGTTCCGGCATCGAGGCTGCGAATGCCGGCGCGCTGGGCGACGCGCGAAATTTCCTGGGCGGTCAGCGGCGACAGCAGATAGTTGCGGGACAGTTGCGGCAGAAGTGCGGGTGACAGCGGCATGGTGGTTTGATTTTTGTTTGACTTAGATCAAGGAGGCTTACGCCAGTTTATACCACAATGAAACCACAATCTGCGAGGAGAGTGCCATGCACAAACGTAACCGCCTGTTTATTACCGCTGCGCTGATCTATGCCCTGCTGGGCGGTCTGGTCGCACTGACGCGCCTGGCCGCGCCCGATCTGTTGCCGGGCAACGTGCCGCGTATCCATGCCCACATGATGCTGCTGGGCTTTATGCTACAGTTTATTTACGGTATCGCACTGCACGTGTTGCCGCGCTTTTCCGGCTATCCGTTGTACTCCGAGCGCATGGCCAACTGGCAACTGTATGCCGCCAACATCGGCTTGCCCATTATGCTGGCCGGCTGGTTCAGCTGGAACAATCTGCTGGTTGGTATCGGCGGAGCGATCAGTTATGCCGCAATTGCAATGTTTGCCGTCAACATTCTGCTGACCGTTAAAGCTAGAGCGCCAGGACGCTAAAGGAGGCGAAAATGGGCGAATACCGTGGCTGTGAAATGCCAGAGGACTTGTACTACGACCTCGATTACGTCTGGGTGCGGCCGGAAGGGGATGGCACTTACACGATCGGCCTGACCGATCCGTCGCAGACCATGTCGGGCAAGGTGCAGTACGTTACGATGAAAGAAGTGGGTACTCACCGTGCGCAGAAGAAAACTCTGGCGCGGCTTGAGTCGGGTAAATGGGCGGGCGGCATTCCGGCGCCGTTTGATTGCACCATTGTCGATCGCAATGAAAATGTGCTGAAAAGCCCCAACCTCATCAATATCGATCCCTATGGCGATGCCTGGCTGGTACGCGTGAAACCGGATGATCCGGCTACAGCACTCAGCCAGTTGTATACCGGTCCAGCTGCTCAGGAGGCGCTGGCTGCGTGGATCGATAAATACGACGTGCAATGCATGCGTTGTCAGGATTAGTTGGGTGCGTGAGGTGTGAGGTGTGAGGTGTGAGGTGTGAGGTGTGAGGTGTGAGGTGTGAGGTGTGAGGTGTGAGGTGTGAGGTGTGAGGTGTGAGGTGGCCAACCCACCGAAGCCACCCACCCGGCCCAACGAGGCCGGGGTCTCCCCGCCCTCCGGGCGGGGACGGAAGGGGTGGGGACGTGAAATTCGGGCCTGGATGCCGTGGCAATGCTCAGGGCCGGGCTGTGCCCGGTCTTGGTGGAGTTGAAATACTGGTGCGGCAGGGCCCGAGGGTGGGGACGTGAAATTCGGGCCTGGATGCCGTGGTAATGCTCAGGGCCGGGCTGTGCCCGGTCTTGGAAGAGGCAAAATACTGATGCGGGCGGGCCTGGAATACAAGGAGAATGTTATGCGAGTAGAGCTGCTGGTTTCCGAGTGGTGTCAGTCCTGCCATCAGGCAGAAAAAGTCTGGCGGCAGGTGGCGGAAGAAAAGGCAATTGATTTTGCTGTGGTGGATATGGGGCAGCCCGAGGGTAAGGAACTGGTCAGCCGGCTGCGCCTGAAAACCATTCCGGCACTGGTGATTGACGGCGATCTGAAGGGTATTGGCGTGCAGACGCTGGGCGAGGCGCGTCAGTGGGTGGCGGGCGCGGCGGATAAGGGCAAGACGGCCGTGCAGCACGCCGGACTGTCACTGTCGCTGGACAACCGGGTGTTTGTCATCAGTGCCATGGTCTATCTGCTGCTGGCCGGCTTGAGCCTGCTGGTGCAGGGTGCCTTGCTCGGCGATGGTGTTCTGCGGCTGCCGTTTCTGCACCTGTTTACCATCGGCTTCATGCTCATGCTTACCTATGGAGTGGGCGCTCACATGCTGCCGCGCTTCATGGGGCAGCCGATCCGCGGCGGGGCCTGGAGCTGGACCCAGCTCGGCTTGGCGCATGGCGGGCTGCTGTTGCTGGTGACCGGGTTCGTGCTGTCGCCGCACATCGGCGTTGTCGGCGGGGCGCTGGTGTGGCTGTCGCTGCTGCTGTTCATCGTGCGCCTGTGGCCGGTATTATGGCCGGCACAGTTGCCCGCGGTAAATGGGGTGGTGAAGATGGCCCGGCCGCAGCAGTGATACAATCTTGCCGTCATTGAACGGGAGATCGACATGCGAATTCTGCATACCATGATCCGGGTGGGCAATCTCGAGCGCAGCCTGGCTTTTTACACCGAAGTGCTGGGCATGAAACTGCTGCGGCGCAAGGATTATCCGGAAGGCCGGTTTACCCTGGCGTTTGTCGGTTACGCTGATGAAAGCGAAGCCGCCGTATTGGAACTGACCCACAACTGGGATACGCCGGCGTACGAACTGGGCAACGGCTTCGGGCACGTGGCAGTGGAGGTCGATGATGCCTACAAGGCGTGCGAACTGGTCAAGGCGCGCGGCGGCAAGGTGACCCGCGAGGCAGGGCCGATGAAACATGGCACCACGGTGATTGCCTTTGTGGAAGACCCGGACGGCTACAAGATCGAGTTCATCCAGCGCAAGAGCGGCAACGATTAATCTTTGCTCTGGCCGGTGCTCGGGCAGGGGCGGGGGATAACGCCGGGAAGACCCTGGCGTAACAGCGACAGGGCGTGTTCCGGGTTCAGCGCATGGCTGAACAGGAAACCCTGCATATGGGTGACGCCCAGTGTCTGCAGGAACTCGACACACTCAGGCATTTCCACGCCTTCCACCACGATGTCGAGATTCAACGCCTGGGCCATCTGCACGATGGCCTGTACGATGCGGCGGCCGTCTTCCCGCGCCAGCCGGGAGGTGAAACTGGCGTCGATCTTGATTTCATTGACCGGCATCTGGTGCAACTGGGCCAGTGCGGAGTACCCGGTACCAAAGTCGTCGATAGCCAGGGTAAACCCGGCTTGGGCGAGTTCGTTGAGGCGCTTCGATTCGTAAGAAACATCCAGCAGGGCAACACTCTCGGTGATTTCCAGAATCACATCCTGGGGCGTCAGCTCATAGGCTTCCAGACTGTCGAGCAGATGCTGAAGAAAATCAGGGGCGAAAAATTGCGCACGCGACACGTTGATCGATGCCGTTACGTCAAAACCGGCCCGTTTCCACTGACGCAACTCATACAGTGTCTTGATGAAGACGATATCACCCAGTTCGTGAATCAGCCCCAGATGTTCGGTCATGGGGATGAATACAGCCGGGTTGATCCAGCCGGTTTCCGGGTGGTGCCAGCGCGCCAGCGCTTCAAAACTGACAATGCGGTTGGTGGAAATGTCGAAGATGGGCTGGAAAAAGACGTCGATATTGCCGTCCTGTACCGCCTGGATCAGCTGCGTCTGCAATTCCATATCGGCGCGGCCGATGGCGCGGGTCTGGATGTCGGAATAGAACTGCACGTTGTTGCGGCCAATGTTCTTGGCGTGGAACATGGTGTGATCGGCCGCGCTCATCAGGGCTTCGGCATTGCCGGCGTCGTCGGGGTAGACGGCAAAGCCGATACTGATGGTCAGCTTGGCGTCGATGCCGTCCACCTGGATGCGTTCGCGCGCGGCATCGCGCAGGCGGTCGGCAATATCGCGAATACCGGCTTCGTCGGTGGCGTCCGGCAGCAGGACGACGAACTCGTCACCGCCCCAGCGCGACAGGGTGTCAACGTCACGCAGCACCGACCGCAAACGCTGGCTGACCGTCAGCAGCACGGTATCGCCGGCATTGTGGCCCAGCGTGTCGTTGATATGCTTGAAGTGGTCCAGGTCGATAAACCCCAGCGCGACTTTGCCCGAATCGCGGTCGGCGCGGAAAATCGCCTGCTGCAGATGGTCTTCCAGCAGAATGCGGTTGGGCAGGCCGGTGAGCGCGTCGTGCAGGGCCATCTGGGTGATGCGCTTTTCCTGCAGGTAGCTGGTGGTGATGTCGCGCAGGATGCCGCGCAAGGCGCGAATTTCGCCATTCAGGGCATGCTCGATGATGAATTTGCCTTCTACCCAGATGGTGTCGCCGGAATTCTGCTCCAGGCGGAAGCGCAAGGAATGGGCGGTGCTGTCGCCGTTCATGATGTCGCGCAGCGTCTCGCTCAACATGGCGTGATCTTCCAGCGGCACGTGCTCCAGCAGCGAGCTGCCGGTCATGGCCTCGACTTCGCTGCGGCTGCTGTGCAGCAGCGTGGCGAAGGCGGCACTGGCGTGCAACAGCATGCCTTCCGGCGACAGGTCGATAATGGCTTCCTCAAGCAGGTCGAGGGTTTGCAGGGTGGCGACGCGGCGGGCTTCGGCCTGCATGATCTCGGTTACGTCGCGGATGCGTGCCAGGGCGCTGGGTTCGTCATTGTCGAGCTGCGGAATGAACTGCAGGCGACCGAGGAAATAATGGGTTTCGCCCTGTAGCGGCAGGGTGAACTCAAAGTCTTCGCGAAAGTCGGCTGGCGGCGGGAAGGCTTCCGGCATGGCCTGCAAAATGGCATTAGCCATGTCGGTGGGTAGCGCCTGGTGCAGGGTGTTTTGCATACCGTCGTGTTTCAGTTGCTCAGCCAGAAGCGGGTTGACGCTCCACAGATTGAGGATGCAACCGTCGCGGTCGAATTCCACGGTAATGTCTTCCGAGGCG
>JAJZTZ010000048.1 GCA_021847305.1 Pseudomonadota bacterium
TCGAAGTCAACAACAGGGCTTTATCACGTAATTCACCGGAATGTCGTCAGGAGACAAAGGCATGCCATTTTCACCAATCAATATAAACGGCAAATGACGTGTCAATTTCCCCAGTAGTGCCTCAATTGGCACCCCGAACAATTCCGCGGCAATGGAATTGCAATAACGCACCTCACCCGACGCCCCATGAATGACAACACCGGCAGGCAAATTTTCCAGCAAGAGCTGCTGATAATTTTCTTTGGCCTTTAGTTGCTGCGCCGCCTCACGCAGCTCCAGATTCATTTTGTCCGCATAACGTTCTGCCCGGGCGCGCCCGTTAACCAGAGACCAGAGCAGCGCTGCCAGCAATGCCGAGCCACCCGCCGCGAGGCTGGCAAGAATCAGAGCTTTATCGCCCTGCAAGCCGGCTTCGAAATCAGGTTTGGAACTCATGACTAGCGTCCACTTATGTCCGCCGATCTCAATCGTCCGTATTTGCTGGAACTGGTGCTCATCCGTGGCCGATGGGAGAAAGCCTGCCGCACTCGGGTCGGAGTTATACAGAAGTTTGTCCCCGCGCCTGGCGTCACCATCATAAATCAGCAAATTCACCATATTGCGAAGCACGGTATTCTGTTCACCCAGAACGCCAGCCATCAAATCGTTGCTGCGAAACGCCGCATATACCCAGCCTTGGAGGTTGGCCCGGCGCTGCTCTGGCGTATCATGCGGCAAGCCGTTGCGATACACCGGAAGATACATGAGGAAGCCTGGCTGGACGTCACTCTCAGTCTCCTGCACCAGCGTCACTTTGCCAGAAACTGCCAGTTGGTCTGTATCCATTGCGCGTCGCATGGCTTCACTTCGAACAGGGTCAGACAGCATGTCATAACCAATCGCCCGTATGTTGCGCCAGTTAGATGGCTCCAGATAAACAATACTGGAATAGGACGAACGCACACCACCGGGCCAGACCGAGTAAGCAGCCACTCCGGCACGTCGCATACTTTCTATGTGGAATTCCCTGTCGCTGGCAGGAATTTGCTCCGCGTAGCCGATCCCCTGCACCCCCGGGTATTGTTTATCCAACTGCAGCGCACTGATGTATTGCCGAAAGTCCGATCGACTGACAACCTCCGAGGCAGCAAATAGCCCGGCAGTGCCTTTGAGAAGCTGCGAATAATTATTCAAATGATCGGTAATGTTGTGGCTGATTTCCCCCGCACGCGCATTAAATCTCACATTCAGCGCATGGCGACTTTGCTCGCCGACATCAACATATAACAAATAAGTAAGCACTAGACCGATGCCGAGCACAATGAACGGCAAAAACCGCGACCATACCCGATCAGAAAGAAGCAGCTTTGACAGCATGAGGACTCATCAACAAGCAGAACAGAAAGAAATGTAACACATCTTCACTACAGATTCGCCCCGCGCTTATATGAAGTATGTCAACTCCACGGAAACCACAGACCACCTCCCCAGCGCCCGTCGTTTAAATTCAATTAGACATTACACATTTATTCCCGTATGATGCGTCCTCTCGCAAGTTTCGGCTTGCGGTTTTCATCGTCCTGACCCCCTCGTAGGGCTTCATCAGCAGTTCTTCTCCTGATCAAGCGACTCACTGCAAATTTGGTTAGCGCCGGTGTGATTTTTTCGCGATCACCGCCTTCACGCGTAGGCCAAGTGAGATTGCTCGCGTTTCTAGTACGCGTAGGCGCCCTGCCCACTTCGTTTCGATAGAGATCGACTTCGACCTATTTGGCGCGCCCACATTCAGGAAATTAACATGACTGTTGAAAATACCGCTATTGATACCCCCGTTGTTGCTGACGCTCCGACTGTCACCTTCGACTCGCTGGGTCTCAATTCCATTATTACCAAAGCACTGGCACGCGCCGGCTACACCCAGCCGACCCCGGTGCAGCAGCAGGCTATTCCGGCTGCCATGACCGGCACCGACCTGCTGGTTTCTTCCCACACCGGTAGCGGCAAAACCGCAGCGTTTCTGCTGCCCTGCCTGCACCGCATGGCAGAAGGCGCCAAACAGGGCAACGGTACCCGCGTACTGGTGCTGACCCCGACGCGCGAGCTGGCTCTACAGGTGCAGAAAGCCGCCGACACCTATGGCCGCGAACTGCGTCGTCTGCGCACCGTCTGCCTGGTAGGCGGCGTGCCTTACGCCAAACAGCTGCAACTGCTGCGCCAGCCGGTTGATATTATTGTTGCCACCCCGGGCCGCCTGATGGACCACATGGAACGTGGACGCGTTGATCTGGCCAATGTGGAAACATTGATTCTGGATGAAGCCGACCGCATGCTCGACATGGGTTTCATCGGTGACATTGAAAGCATTATCGCCCGCCTGCCGCAACAACGTCAGACCCTGCTGTTCTCCGCCACGCTGGACGGCGTAGTCGGCAAACTGGCCAGCCGCATTACCCGCGATGCTACCCGTATCGAAATTGCCAAGCAGCCGCAACAGGAAGCCAACATCGAACAGCGCCTGATGTACGCTGACGATCTGGGCCACAAAACCCGCCTGCTGGATGCACTGCTCCGCGATGCCGACCTGAACCAGGCAGTTGTCTTCACCTCCACCAAAATGGCGGCGGAAGACATCTCCAGCGAACTGCGTGCCAACGGCTTCCAGGCCGGCGCACTGCATGGTGACATGAACCAGGGCCAGCGCAACCGTACCCTTCAGGCACTGCGCCAGGGCCGCATGCGCGTGCTGGTAGCCACCGACGTCGCCGCCCGCGGCATTGACGTTGCCGGCGTCAGCCACGTCATCAACTTCGATCTGCCGCGCCAGGTGGAAGACTACGTGCACCGCATCGGCCGTACCGGTCGTGCCGGCCGCTCCGGTATCGCCGTATCGCTGGCCAGCGTGCGTGAACGCGGCCTGGTACGTGCCATCGAACGCTACACGACCAAGACCATGAATATCCACATCATCGAAGGTATGGAACCGAAAATCAAACCCAGCCCGGAACGCAATGGCGACCGTCGTAACCAGCCGCCGCGTCATGGCCAGAAGTCCGGCTATGGCAACCGTGGCGAAGGCTTTGGTGGCCAGCGCCGTGAAGGTGGCTTCGGCGGTCAGCGTCGTGAGGGTGGTTTTGACGGCCAACGCCGCGAAGGCGGCTTCGGTGGCCAGCGTCGCGAAGGCGGTTTTGAAGGTCAACGCCGCGAAGGCGGTTTTGACGGACAGCGCCGTGAAGGCGGTTTCGGCGGTCAACGTCGTGAAGGCGGCTTTGACGGACAGCGCCGTGAAGGCGGCTTCGGCGGTCAACGTCGTGAGGGCAATTTCGGCCAGCGTACCGACAACCACAGCGCAGCGCGTCGCGATGACAACTTCGGCAACCGCGCCCCGCGTGATGGCAACAGCTTCAACGGTGATCGTCGCCCGCGTAGCGCAGAAGGCAACTCCGACCGTTTCGGCGGCGAGCGTCGCCCGAAGCGCAGCAACGCCGACAAGCGTTATTGAAATAGGTTAGCGGTTAGCAGCCGCTTTCCCAACAAAAAAGCCCACGTATGTGGGCTTTTTTGTTGTTGCTGTTCACCGCTTATTGCCAGCTAAATTACTCACTGCCCGGCCGGCGGCGCGGCCACCTTCTTGCTATCCTTCCTGAACCAGCCCACCACAGCCAGCACATAAGCTGACAGGGCATAGAGCACAAACAGGCCGAACAACACTTCCGGCGGACGGTAGGAAATCAGCACAAATGCCAGCACGATGCCGACGATGACGACAAACGGCACGCTCTTGCGCAGATTGATGTCCTTGCCGCTGTAATAGCGCATATTGCTGACCATATTCAGGCCGGCAAAAAGCGTCAGCACCCAGGCGGCCCAGTGTACCGAGACACCGGTAATATCGTAGTCGTTGAGCACCCAGATAAAGCCGGCGATCAATGCCGCGGCAGCCGGGCTGGGCAGACCCTGAAAATAGCGTTTGTCGGCCACTTCCAGCTGGGTATTGAAACGCGCCAGACGCAGCGCTGCACCTGCACAGTAGATAAAGGCCGCAATCCAGCCCAGCTTGCCCATGCCTTTGAGCGCCCACACGTACATCACCAGCGCCGGCGCCACGCCAAACGACACCATGTCGGACAGGCTGTCGTACTCTGCACCGAAAGCGCTCTGGGTGCGGGTCATGCGTGCCACCCTGCCATCCAGACCGTCCAGCACCATGGCGATGAAGATAGCCACGGCAGCATGTTCCCAGCGCCCGCTCATGGCCTGGACGATGCTGTAGAAGCCGGCAAACAAGGCTCCGGTGGTAAACAGATTGGGCAAGAGGTAGATGCCCCGCCGGCTCATGGCGGGGTCAATCAGCGAACGGTGAGTGCGTTTTTCGTAATTTTGTGCCATTGCGGCTTACGGTTCTCTGTCAGATATCGCTATGCAATTGTGCCAGCACCGTCTCCGTGGCGCTGACCTTGTCACCCATGCCGACTTTGGGGGTGGCATTTGGAGGCAAGTATACATCGACGCGCGAGCCAAAGCGAATGAAGCCGTAACGCTGGCCGCGCGACAGTTGCGCGCCTTTATCGACGTAGCACAGGATGCGGCGTGCTACTAGGCCGGCGATCTGCACGCAGGTGACGTCCTGGCCGTCAGTGGTCTTGATCCACAGCGCGTTGCGCTCGTTTTCCAGCGAGGCTTTATCGAGAGCTGCATTCAGAAAGCTGCCGGGGTTATACCAGCGCTGCTTCACTTCGCCGTCGACCGGACTGCGGTTGGAATGCACGTTGAACACGTTCATGAACACGCTGATTTTCAGTGCCTGACGATTCAGGTAGGGATCGGTGGTTTTTTCGATGGCAACGATGCGACCGTCGGCGGGAGAAATAACCAGCCTGTCGCCTTCAGGAATATTACGCGGCGGGTCACGGAAAAACTGCACCACGAAACCGGCGATGATCCACAGCGGCCACTGGGCTGCCGGAAACCAGAGTGTCGCAGCAATGGCTGCTCCCACGGAGATAGCGATAAACGGCCAGCCTTCGCGGGCAAGAATGGGATGGGGGTAGTTGGACATAGGAATCCTGGGAAGACAGAAGAGAGAAGGGGGAAGGGAGCAAGACGAAAGGGGTTCAGCCCTTCCCTCTTCTCCCTTCCCCCTTCACGCCCTGATTAGTTCTTGGACTGGTCAACCAGCTTGTTCTTGGCAATCCAAGGCATCATGGCGCGCAGTTCGCCACCCACTTTTTCGATCGGGTGTTCTGCGTTCAGACGACGGCGAGCGGTCATTTCCGGATAGTTGGTGCGACCTTCCAGGATGAAGCGCTTGGCGTATTCACCGTTCTGGATGTTGTTCAGGCATTCCTTCATGGCAGCACGGGCCTGGTCGGCAATCACGCGCGGACCGGTCACGTATTCGCCGTACTCGGCATTGTTGGAAATGGAGTAGTTCATGTTGGCGATACCGCCTTCGTACATCAGATCCACGATCAGTTTCAGTTCGTGCAGACATTCGAAGTAAGCCATTTCCGGAGCATAACCGGCTTCCACCAGGGTTTCAAAACCGGCTTTAACCAGTTCAACCGCGCCACCGCACAGAACAGCCTGCTCACCGAACAGATCGGTTTCGGTTTCTTCACGGAAGTTGGTTTCGATCACGCCGCCTTTGGTACCGCCGTTGGCAGCAGCGTAAGACAGTGCGATGTCCTTGGCCTTGCCGGACTTGTCCTGGTAAACAGCGATCAGGGTCGGCACGCCACCGCCCTTGAGGTATTCGGAACGCACGGTGTGGCCCGGGCCCTTCGGCGCGATCATGATCACGTCGAGGTCAGCACGCGGCACAACCTGGTTGTAATGCACGTTGAAACCGTGAGCAAAAGCCAGTGCAGCGCCCTGCTTGATGTTGGGAGCCACATTGTTGGCGTACACTTCCGGAATATTTTCGTCCGGCAGCAGAATCATCACCAGATCTGCGCTCTTAACAGCGTCATTCACTTCAGCGACTTTGATGCCAGCCGCTTCAACCTTGGACCAGGAAGCACCGCCCTTGCGCAGACCGACGGTTACGTCCACGCCGGAGTCACGCAGGTTCTGCGCGTGCGCATGGCCCTGGGAACCGTAGCCGATGATGGACACTTTCATGCCCTTGATGATGGACAGGTCGGCGTCCTTATCGTACAAAACTTTCATGCTCTATCCTTTCGTTTAATAGTGAGGTGTGAGGCGTGAGGCGTTTTGCGTTGCTCGCCCCGACCTCACTTAATTTCAAATTCGGAGTATGCGATCGCCACGGCCGATGCCGGATGCGCCGGTACGCACGGTTTCCAGGATCACGCTGGCATCCAGCGCTTCGAGGAAGGCGTCCAGCTTGCTGCCCGGGCCGGTCAGTTCGATGGTATAGGTCTTGTCGGTCACGTCGATGATGCGGCCGCGGAAAATGTCGGCCATGCGCTTCATCTCTTCGCGGTCCTTGCCGGCGGCTTTCACTTTCACCAGCATCAGTTCGCGCTCGATGTGGTCGCCTTCGTTCAGGTCCAGAACCTTCACCACGTCAACCAGCTTGTTCAGTTGCTTGATGATCTGCTCGATCACTTCATCCGAACCGCGGGTGACAATGGTCATGCGCGACAGGGTTTCGTCTTCGGTCGGGGCCACGGTCAGCGACTCGATGTTGTAGCCGCGGGCCGAGAACAGACCGGCCACGCGTGACAACGCGCCGGCTTCGTTTTCCATCAGCAAAGAAATAATGTGTCTCATTGTCACGCTCACAACAGAATCATTTCCGACAGGCCCTTGCCGTTCGGTACCATCGGATAAACGTTTTCAGTCTGGTCGGTAATGAAGTCCATGAACACCAGACGCTCTTTCAGCTTGGGCGAGAAGGCTTCCTTCAGTGCGGCTTCCACGTCGGACGGCTTTTCAATGCGCATGCCGACATGGCCGTAAGCCTCCGCCAGCTTGACGAAGTCCGGCAGCGCGTCCATGTAGGACTCGGCGTAACGGTTACCGTAGAAGAATTCCTGCCACTGACGCACCATGCCCAGATAGCGGTTGTTCAGGTTAACAATCTTGATCGGCATGTGGTACTGCTTGCAGGTGGACAGCTCCTGGATACACATCTGGATGGAAGCTTCGCCGGTAATACAGGCCACCTGCGCATCCGGATGCGCCAGCTGCACGCCCATGGCCGAAGGCAGACCAAAGCCCATGGTGCCCAGACCACCGGAATTGATCCAGCGACGCGGCTTGTTGAAGCCGTAGTACTGCGCCGCCCACATCTGGTGCTGACCCACGTCGGAGGTCACGAAGGCATCGCCGCCGGTCACGCTGTGCAGGGTTTGCACCACGTATTGCGGCTTGATCACTTCGGTGCTGTTGTTGAATTTGAGGCAATCGCGCGAACGCCACAGTTCGATCTGCGACCACCAGGACTTCATCGCCTTTTCGTCCGGGCGTTCCTTGCTGGCCTTGAGAATCTTGATCATCTCGTCCAGCACGTCAGTCACGCCGCCGACGATAGGCACGTCCACTTTTACACGCTTGGAGATGGAGGCCGGGTCGATATCGACATGAATGATCTTCTTCTCATCCTGGAAGAAGTGATCCGGGTTGCCGATCACTCGATCATCGAAACGCGCGCCAATGCCGATCAGCACGTCACAGTGCTGCATCGCCATATTGGCTTCATAGGTACCGTGCATGCCGGGCATGCCGAGGAACTGCGGGTCGTTGGCCGGGTACGCGCCCAGACCCATCAGGGTGTTGGTGCACGGTGCGCCCAGCAGCTTGACGAATTCGATCAGCTGCTTGGAAGCGTCGGACAGAACCACGCCGCCGCCGGTGTAGATCATCGGGCGCTTGGCCGACAGCAGCAGCTGCACGGCTTTCTTGATCTGGCCCGGATGACCCTTGGTCACCGGGTTATAAGAACGCAGCGACACCTCTTTCGGGTATTCGTAGGCGTGCTTGTGGATGGTCACGTCCTTGGGAATATCCACCAGCACCGGACCGGGACGGCCGCTTGCGGCAATATAGAAAGCCTTCTTGATGGTGGCCGCCAGATCGGCGATATCCTTCACCAGGAAGTTATGCTTCACACAGGGGCGGGTGATGCCCACGGTGTCGACTTCCTGAAAGGAATCGAGACCGATGGCTGGCACCGGGGCCTGACCGGACAACACCACCATGGGAATGGAATCCATGTAAGCGGTGGCGATGCCGGTTACCGCGTTGGTTGCGCCGGGGCCGGAAGTCACCAGCGCCACGCCCACGCGCCCGGTGGAACGGGCATAGCCGTCAGCCGCATGGACGGCCGCCTGTTCGTGGCGTACCAGCACATGCTTGAATTTGTCCTGCTTGAAAATCTCGTCGTAGATATTCAGCACTGCGCCGCCGGGGTAACCGAAGACAAAATCGACCCCTTCGTCAGCCAGGCAGCGAACTACTATTTCCGCACCAGTGAGTTCCATTTTTTCAACTCTTTAAATCAATTCCGCCCGCATAAACGCCGACAGATTATTTCGTACCGAAAAACCTTTGAAGTTACCGATTTAAGTCCATTTGGTCAAGGAAAATTTAGCCCCCGACCCAGCGCAAAACCCCTACAGACAAGGCGGATAACCCTGTCAGCTGCGCTGTCTCCCGTCACACCCCGTTCGGGTGCAGGGTTGCCAGATAGCCACGCGCCTTTTCCACCAGCCCGCTGGGCAGGCCGTTTTTCTCGGCAATAATCAACCCCAGGGATTGACCTGCCTTGCCCGGCTCAAGTTCATACGTCGGCGACAAGTTTTCAAAATCAAAGCGCATGGACGCGTTGGTCAGATAACTGTGACCATCGGCAAAACCCTTGAGCGGCGACAGATGGGTGGTCACGATGCCATGCACCTTGCGGCTGGACAACTCGTCCAGCACCGCCATGGCCAGCGAGGCGCCCTCTTCCGGATCGGTACCGGTACCCAGCTCGTCCATCAGCACCAGCGTGCGGTCATCCGCCTCGCCCAGCAGACGTTTCAGCACCTCGACATGCCCGGCAAAGGTGGACAGGTGGTGATGTAGACTCTGCTTATCCCCCACATCGACAATGATACGGGAGAAGTCGCCGATTTCGCACAGATCGTCCGACGGCACATGCAAACCGCAGTGCGCCATGGTGGTGAGCAGACCGACGGTTTTCAGCACGACGGTCTTGCCGCCGGTATTCGGCCCGGTAATCACCATCATCGGCTGGCTTTCATCCAGGCTGATGGTCAGCGGCTTGATCTGGCTGATCTGCTTGTCCATGAACTGCAGCATCAGCTGCGGGTGGTAGGCCTTGTTCAGACGCACAACAGGGGCATCAACCAGCGCCGGCGCGCTGGCGTTCATGGCGGCGGACAGCTGACCGGCGGCAAATGCCAGATCGATCCAGGTAAGCGCATCAATGGCGCCTTCCAGCTCGGCCAGGTGAGCGCGCACATCATCGGTGACGGCGCGCAGCACAATCTGATTCTGCGATTCAATCTGACCGCTCAGGGTTTCCAGGCGGTTGTTGTGCGCCACCACCTCAATCGGCTCGACCAGTGCATCGCGCCCGCCGCCCGAGGTGCCGCGGCGCACACCCTTGATCTTGTCGGCGTTGACCGAGCGCACGGTAAGCACCGCGCGAATACCCTGCCAGGACGGCTTGGCATCGTCATCAAACAGGCCGGCATAGGCGGGCGAGCGAATCAGCTCTTTCAGGTGATTCTCCACCTGCTTCTGAATATCAACATACTGCTTATGCAGATCGGCCAGTTCCGGCGAGGCGTCCTCTTTCAGTCGCCCGGCGTGGGAAATGGTCTTGTCCAGCACTTCCATCAGAGCGGCCGGCGCCTTCAGCTGACCGATGTTCTGATACAGCTCGGGGAATTGTGCCACCAGCTCGCGCAGCTGCAGCACGATCTTCATCACCACGCGCAAGTTGGTCAGCGCGCTGGGCGACAGCGCGGCCCCCTGCTGATCGGCCTGGCGCAGCGAGGCGCGAATGTCCGGCACATTGCCCAGACGCGGCAGCAGATAACCATCCACCACCTGGCGCGAGGCCGTCACGGCCTGCTGCATGGCGCGCGCCACAGCCAGGCTGGGAGCCGGTTCCAGATTACGCGCGGCATCCGCGCCGTAGGGGGTCAAGGCCAAACGTTCGAGGAGTCGGCGAATGCCGTCAAACTCAAGAGACTTCAGATCGCTGTCCATCTGCTGCTATCCGTGTTGCACCGAAACCCTTGATGGTACCAAACCCTCGCAAAATTTCGCAAAACTTTGCTGTCTGTTAAGATGCCCGTTTTCCCGATTTGTGAACCGGAGCGTCGTCTGAACCCGTTGGACGCCTTTTCTGCTTTCCTCGCCCAGAGCGAGCGGCGCGCCTTCAAACAGGCGTATTTTGCCGTGCGCGACGAGGAAGCGGCGCTCGACATCGTGCAAAATGCCATGCTCAAACTGGCGGAGCACTATGCCGGCCGCCCGGCAGAAGAGTGGCCCATGCTGTTTCAGCGCATCCTGCAAAACGCCATTCACGATCATTACCGGCGCAGCAAAACCCGCTCGACCTGGGTAACCCTGTTTTCCGCTTTTGCCGGCAACAAGGACGATGACGACGAGCACGACCTGCTCGACACCCTGCAGCCGGCCGGGGAACCGGCCCAGGAAACCCGTCCGGAAAAACTGCTGGCACGCGAGGAAATCATGCACTGGATCGAGGCTGGACTGGCACAGCTGCCGGCACGTCAACGCGAAGCATTTTTGCTGCGTTACTGGGAAGAAATGGATGTGGCAGAGACCGCAGAAATCATGGGCTGTTCGGAAGGCAGTGTAAAAACGCATTGTTCGCGCGCGAATCATGCGCTGGCGGCGTTTTTGAAGGACAAGGGGATCGACATCAATGAATGAGCGCACATTGGGTCACTGGGTAAAAAACCAGCTGGATCAGAATCTGGATGCTTTACCCGAGCATGCGGAATGGCGTTTGCGTCAGGCGCGTGAGTCGGCCGTTGCCGCTGCGCGGCAACGGCTTAATGCAACCACCTCACTTAGTACCGGGCAAGGTTTCGATTTCGACCTGTTCGACGACAGTGCCAGTCCGCTGCTGCATCGGGTACTGGCATTGATCGTGTTCATCGCCGTGCTGGGCATCGCGCTGTACAGCAGCATGCAACCGCACCATGCCGCGCCGATCCAGGATATCGATACGCAACTGCTGACGGGCGACCTGCCCATTTCCGCCTATCTTGACGAGGATGCGCGCCAATGGCCCGGCAAATTCGACAAGCACTGATGGCATGCCTGCTGGCCGGCTGGGCGCTGCTGGCACAGGCAGCGCCGGCCGCACCCTTATGGGAACAGTTGACGCCGCAACAGCAGGAAGCCCTGTCGCCGCTGGCCGGCGAATGGAACCAGATGTCCGAATTGCAGCGCGCCCGCATGATGATGGTCGCAGAGCAGTACCCCAACCTGCCGCCGGAAAAAAGACAGCGACTGCAGCGCCGGCTGCAGCAATGGGCCGACCTGTCGCCAGAGGAACGCAGCCGGGCACGGGAAAAATTCAATCAGCTGCGCCAGATGTCGCCGGAACAGCGCGAGGAATTCCGCAACGAATGGCAGTCACGCCGCAACAACCCGCAGGGCCA
Organism: Pseudomonadota bacterium; assembly: GCA_021847305.1. Lineage (GTDB taxonomy): Bacteria > Pseudomonadota > Gammaproteobacteria > Burkholderiales > JAJZQI01 > JAJZQI01. The sequence continues at coordinate 11,598 of JAJZTZ010000048.1, forward strand.
ATAGCCCCGCGCCAACAGGAAGCACACATGACCCCAGAAATGCACGTCAACATCATCCGCCGTCTTGCCAGCCTGTTGTATGACAGCCTGCTGGTGCTGGCCGTGATCTTTATCGCCGGCGCCGCCTTTTCCCTGCTGGCCACCGGTGGCTCGATCAGCCAGCCCCACCAGTCTGCTCAGCTCACCGTTTTACAGGGACCGCTGCGTTATGTCTTCCAGCTGTACCTGCTGGTTGTCGGCGCCGGTTATTACGTGCTGTTCTGGGTAAAGCGCGGACAGACATTGGGCATGAAAACCTGGCGGATCCGGCTGGAACGCAACGACGGCAGCAAAGTCGACCTGAAAACCGCCATCTTGCGGGCGCTCTACGCCCTGCCGAGCTATGGCCTGGGCATCGGCGTGGTCTGGGCCTTGTTTGACCGCCAGGGCCAATACCTGCATGACCGCCTGGCCGGCACACGGCTGGTGAATCAGCCGCCGAAAAAGTGAGGCGTTAGGCGTTAGGCGTTAGGCGTTAGGCGTTAGGCGTTAGGCGTTAAAAGTATAGCGCGACACGGGCGGGGCAAGTCCAGTCGACTACCCCCCTTTACAAAGGGGCAGGTGCACCGCTTACCACCGGGAAATAATGCTCCACTGGCTGAGGGCGGCCAAAATAGTAGCCCTGGCCGTAGTTGGCGCCCAGAGAGCGGACTTTTTCCAGGGTCGCCTCGTCTTCAATGTGCTCGGCAATGGTCATGCTGCTGGTGGCCACGGCAATGTCGGCGATCTGTTTCACGATTTTGGCGTCGAGCTCGTTTTCCACGACATCCAGCACAAAACTGCCGTCAATCTTGAGGAAGTGCGGCTTGACCTGCAGCATGTAACCGTAGGTTGAATACCCGACACCGAAATCATCCAGGGCAATACGGCAGCCGACTGCCCGCAGGTTGTCGAAATAGTGGAGGAAATCTTCCGACATGGTGGTGGTCTGCCGTTCGGTGAACTCGATGGTGATCTCATGCCGACGTCCCGCATCGGACATCAGGATGGCTTTCAGTTCGCCGGCAAACTCCGGGTTGTAGAAAGAGCTCAGGCTGATATTGATAAACAGATGGGTGTTCCCCGGCACCCGATTGAGCGCCTCGCGAATGATGTGCAGATCCATTTCGCGGATCAGTCCCAGGTCCTCGGCAATGGGAATGAACTCATCCGCGGCCACATAGGAGTCGCCGCGGCGCAGGCGGGTCAGCACCTCATAAGCAAACACTTCACGCGTCTGCAGGTTGACGATGGGCTGGATAAACGGCGCGATCATGCCGGCTTCCAGTGCATTGCGCAATTCAAAGCCCTGGGAAAAGATATCCATGATGGCTTCGCCGACATCTTGCGGCAGAATATCCACGCGGTTGCGGCCGCTCTTTTTGGCATGGTACAGCGCTACGTCGGCCGAGCGCACCAGGTCTTGCGGCTGACGTCCGTGTGTCGGCGCCGAGGCCACGCCGATCGAGCAGCGTACCTGCAGCGTCCCTACCGCCAGTGGGATCAGCAGGCGACTGATGACGCCATGCAGGCGCTGGGCAATCTCGGTCGCCTGAGCTTCGTTGGTATCGCGCAGCAGAATGGCAAATTCGTCGCCGGCCATGCGTACCAGCACAGCCGCTCCCGGCACGATCTTCTGCAGCGCTTCGGCAACCAGACGCAGTACTTCATCGCCCACCGGGTGGCCGTAGGTGTCGTTGATGAACTTGAAGCCGTCGATATCCATGATCAGCAGGCTGAGTGGCTCACCCAGATAACCCTTGTGCAGGATCTGTTCCAGCATTTCGTCGAAATAACGGCGATTGTGCAGCCCGGTCAGCGGATCGGTGATCGACAGGCGGTATAGTTCCGCTTCATGCTGCCGCTGTTTGTCCTGCAGCTGAATCAGCTCGGTAATATCGCTCAGGGTACAAACGACGCCGCTGAATGCGCCCCGTTCATCTTGCTTGATGGTGCTGTTGACGTGCATCCAGATGGCATGGCCGTCTTCGGCACGCAATTCGATCAGCAGATTGCGCAGCAGAATCTGCTGCAGACGATCGGGAGTAAACATAGCCTGCTGCACCGGCTGCACGACAAAATCGCTGAACGACTTGTTCAGGCTGGCATTGACCGAGTAGCCGGTGAGCTGTTCCCACACTGGATTGAGGAACAGAATCCGCCCTTGCCGGTCGAGTTCCAGCAGTACTTCCTGCATGCTGTCGATCAATTCACGCAAGCGGGTTTCACTGGCAACCAGCTGGCCGCGCGCTTCCTGCAGATCGTCAATCTGGTGACGCATGGTGTCGATGTTCTTGCGGAAGGCCTGCGCCAGGTGCACCACCTCTTCGCTCTCATTCTCGGACACATCGATCACGGTATCCAGCTTGCCCTCGCCGATCTGCATGGCCAGCTCGCTCAAGGGTTTGAGCGGCGCCACCAGATGGCGCACCAGCAACTGCATTGCCAGCAGGTTAAAGCCAAGCAGAATCAGAAACAGCAGCGCAATGTTTTCCAGAAAATTTTCCACTGCACCGTTGAAAGGGGCGTTCGACAGTCTGACAGTAAGGGTGCCGTAGGACTTGCCATCCACGTGGATATTGCTGTTGACGACTTCATTGAGGGTATGGGGAAACAGCAGTGCCGCCACTGCATTGAGGGGAAAGATACCTTTGCTGTGCTGAAAGTAAATGCTGCCATCCAGCCGCTTTACCGTCACCTCAGACACCGCACTGTCGCCGGCCAGACGTTCGAGAAACTGCGGCAGCGTCTTGTCATCGCGAGTTTGCAGTAAATGTTCAATGCTGGGAGTGCTGAGAGAAACGATCTTTTGCGCCATCACCTGGCGGTTGCTGGCCTCGCTGCCCATCATATCGAAGAACAGATAAGCGCTGTACAGCCCGACAACGCAGAATTGCAGCATGGCAATTCCGAACATGATGCGCATTTGCAAAGTACGCGGCAACGGCAAATAAGCCATGATCCCCCCGGTAACAGCATTCCCAGGGACAACGGCAAACCGGCCCGGCCGGTCTCTCTGCCTAACCGGCCCCTTCGCTGCAGCAGTACAACTGTCGCAACAACTCGGGTTTGAGCAGGTCTGTGGCGTGCCCCTGTTGTATTTTTTCATCGTGCAGCAGTAGCGCGTGTGTGCAATATTTTTCCACCCATTGCACTTCATGCAATACCGCGATCACGGTTTTTCCTTCTTCGTCCACCGCGCGCCGCAAACGCTGCAGCACGTGTTGCTGCTGGCACCAGTCCAGGTGCTGGAGCGGTTCGTCCAGCAAAAGAATCCGGCTCTCCTGCGCCAGTATCTGCGCCAGCCTGATGCGCTGACGCTCCCCTCCCGACAGTTCGTCCAGGCGCCTGCCTGCCAGATGCCCCACTTCAAACTGCTGCAGTGACCAGTCGGCCTTGTCGGACGGATTGCCACCCCAAGGATAACCGCCCAACTTGACGAAGTCATTGACATTTCCCAAATAGGCGGCCGTTTCATCTTGTAATAGCACACTGAGTTGCTGTGCGCGAGATAACAAAGGTAAAGAGCCGATCGCCTTGCCGCCCAGCAGCACCTCGCCACCCAGCGCCGGCAACAGTCCGGCCAGGGTTTTCAGCAGTGCCGTCTTGCCGGCGCCGTTGCGGCCGAGAATGGCCCAGAACTGCCCGGAACCGGCAGTCAGATCGCAAGCCGCCGGATGGGGCGTTTTGTAGCCGAAACGAAGTTGGCGCGCCTGCATCAGAAGCTCTTGCGCCGCAGCAGGAAAATCAGCCACGGCACGCCCAGTGCCGCGGTCAGCACGCCGGTGGGAATCTGCAGCGGGGCGATCAGGCTGCGGCCCAGCGCATCCGCCAGCACCAGCAGCGTACCGCCAGCCAGCACGCTGGCCACTACCGTGCCGCGAAAACTGCCGGCCCACAGCAACCCGGCCAGTTGCGGGCCGATCAGGCCGACAAATGCCACCCCGCCCACCTGCATGACCGAGGTGGCCGTCAGGGCGGCAGACAGCAGAAACAGAAACAGATGCAAACCGAGCGGATTGACCCCCAGGCTGCGCGCCTTGTCATCCCCGAGCCGCAGCACATCAAGCCGGGGCGACAGCGCGATGGCCAGCAGCAGCCCGGCAAGCAGGATCGCCCAGATGAGGGGAAGGTGATTGATCGCGCCGGTATCGCCCAGCAGCCAGAAGCTCATGCCCGGCAACGCGGCGGGCGGCACCAGCGAAGAGAGCAAGGCAATCAGGGCGCTGTAGCCGGCCGCCAGCGCCACGCCGGTAAGCAGCAGGCGCTCGGCGCGAAAGCCGCGCACCGACAGCGACAGCATGAAAGTCAGCGCCAGCGCCAGCAGCGCACCCGCTGCCCCGGCCCACCAGGCCGAGCTCCAGCTCACGCCCAGCAGCACGGCAATAAACACAGCCACC
>JAJZTZ010000049.1 GCA_021847305.1 Pseudomonadota bacterium
CTTCATCACACCCAGCCGCATGGTATTGGAGCGCGGCTCCAACACCGCCAGAATCCGCGCCGCGCCGACCTTGGCCCGCAGTCCGGCCAGCGTGGTGGCAATGGCCGTCGGATGGTGGGCAAAATCGTCATATACCGTCACGCCATTGACCGTGCCACGTACTTCCATGCGCCGCTTTACGTTCTCGAACTTACCCAGCGCCTCGCATGCCACGCTGGCCGGCACACCGGCGTGGCGGGCCGCGGCGATGGCAGCCAGTGCGTTGCTGCGGTTGTGCTCGCCCAGCAGGCTCCAGCTGACACGCCCCTGCTCCACCCCGTCGAACAGCACGGTAAAGCCTTCTACCGACACGTCGGCGGCCTGCCAGCCGGCCGTCCGGTCGAAGTATTCCACCGGCGTCCAGCAACCGCGCTGCAATACGCGCTGCAGACTATCTTCCCGGCCGTTTGCCACGACCAGCCCGTTACCGGGGACAGTGCGCACCAGATGATGGAATTGCGTTTCAATGGCGGCCAGATCAGGAAAGATATCCGCGTGATCGTATTCCAGATTGTTCAGAATGGCCGTACGCGGATGGTAATGAACAAACTTGGAGCGCTTGTCGAAAAAGGCCGTGTCGTATTCATCCGCTTCCACCACGAAAAAAGGCGACTCGGTATGGCGGGCGGATACGCCAAAGTTCTGCGGCACGCCTCCCACCAGAAAACCCGGGTTAAGGTTGCCATATTGCAGAATCCAGCTGAGCATGGAGGTCGTCGTCGTCTTGCCGTGCGTGCCGGCCACCGCCAGCACCCATTTGTCGCGCAGGATGTTTTCCGCCAGCCACTGCGGGCCGGACACATAAGGCAAACCGCGATTGAGAATTTCTTCCATCAGCGGATTACCGCGTGACACCACATTGCCGATTACGAACAGGTCCGGATTGAGCTTGACCTGCTCCGGAGCAAACCCCTCGGTCAGGCGAATGCCCTGAGCTTCGAGCTGGGTGCTCATGGGCGGGTAAACATTGGCATCGCATCCGGTCACCGTGTGGCCGGCCTGCTGGGCCAGCACGGCGATGCCGCCCATGAACGTGCCGCAAATTCCGAGGATATGGATATGCATGAATGCGTCTGAATTTGGCAAAAGCGCAATTCTAGCAGGGATTTCCCCTCAGCATTTTCTTGACATAGCGAAACTTAAGTGCTTCACTTAGGGCGTATTAACACTTATTGCGCGTCTGCGACGGGGGTCAATTGGGATGCCGCCCGCGAAGCAAGACGCGCCACATTGCAAGCCACTGCAAGCGGCTTGCGACAAAGGGCGGGGCCCAATTCACCCCCGTCCCGCAGGGTTGCATCAAAGAGGCGCATCTGCCGCGTTGTCTGGCTGGTGAAGGGAATAACCCTTCCCTGCGCCAGACGCCTTGCATCTATCGCCTCTTTGTTGCAACGCAGGCGTGAAATAAGTGTTAACACGCCCTAGATTGTAATTCTGGAGAAACACCATGGACATTTCCCAATCCGGCGCAATCAGCAGCATCGTGAACAGCCAGCAGTTCGACCAGGTCAGCGCCCAGGTGCTGAACAAGGCCCTGGTTGCACAAGCCTCTTCCGCTCTGAGTCTGATTCACTCTCTGCCGCAACCGCAAAAATCCTCACCGGTCGGCTCGCTGGGCCATAATATCGACGTCAAAGCCTGATTCCGGCGGCGCCAGTCAGCGCAGCAGACTGTACCAGCCACAAATAGAAACGCCCCGCATAGCGGGGCGTTTCTATTTGTCGTAATGGAAGATTACTCCACCACTTCCTGCAGGAAACTCTTCGGTGCGCGATCAATGTGATACAACACAAACACCAGAGCCGCGGTCGATGCCACCATCAGGTGCGGGCCAAACAGCCAGAAGATCATCGGCACGAGGAAATAATAAGTGCGCATGCCAATGCTGTAGTACTTGCCGGCACGATTCAGATGGGTCGCCACGTGATGTGGATCAATCACCTTGTGATTGAGCTTGAGCGGCACGTTGATCATGAAGCCGACATGGTTGTACAGGCGGATCGACATGGAAAAGGCAAAAAATGCCGCGAACAGGTCCAGCAGCATTACCAGCAATTTGGTCAGAAACAGCTCCATATTCAGGGCGCCGAACATATTAAGCGACTTCCACGACTGACTGATTTCATCGCCGCGACCGGTCAGGGTCAGCACACCGATAATCAGCAGCACCGCGGTAGAAGCCAGAAAGGTCGCTGCCATGGTCGAGTTACGCAGGGTTTGCACAGCGAGGATATCCTTGCCTTCCCGCATAATATTTTCCACCCACAGGGTGCGCGCCATCGCGTTTACAGCCTGTACGGTGTAAGCCGGATTCTTTTTCACTTTTCTGAACAGATAAATGTGATAAACCGCGAGCAAAAGCAATGTTGCCAGCACGCTGTAAATATCATTCGCCAAAATATGCCACCAGTCCTGCACCTGCATAAGACCCTTTCCTGAATATCAATTCGTTAACTGGAAATCAGCTGTTATTTAAGACCGGCGCGGGTTTGCCAACCTGCCGCATTCTGAACTGCTGAGGAGTTAAAGCACGCTTCAATTTTAAGGGCGAGAATACGCCCCCCACACTTAAGATGACGTTAATATGACACAAAAGTTCAATATTTTTTCACAAATTATTTTCTCACAAATCAAAATACTCGCCATCCAGCTCAAACCGCACCGCATTATCGGAAACGGGAATTCCTCTTTCCGGCAGAAAACCGTCACCGGAACAACGTAGATATACGTGCACGCGGCCTGCATCCATTTCCGGCAGCATCCAGTTGATTTCCGACGGGTGGACCGGGCTGCCGTTGCGGGTCAGGTGACGCAGTTGCAACTCCTCTCCCTGCACGCGCAGCAGCAGAGGCAAAGGCAGGCTCTGGCTCATCACCCAACGGTGTGCCAGCCATTCGATAGGGGGCGGGCTGCCGCTCGACGACTGACGCACGTCGAAGCGGAAAATCCCGCCTCCACCGGCCTCTTTCAGCAACTCGCTCACCCAGCCGATACTGAGTCCCTCGTGCATGATGATCATTCTGCCGTCGAAGCGTTGCAGGAAGCGGTCACGCAGCACTGTAGGCTTGGGCCCAAATAGAGATATAATGCGACGGATCATGGTCTTATTATACGCCTAACATGCACGACACCACATCGGTAGGGATTGTCACTCCCCAAACCGCCCATTTCGACACACCGCTGACGCTGAAAAGCGGTACGACGTTGCCGGCCTACGATCTGGTGTATGAAACCTATGGCACCCTCAACGCCGAGCGCAGCAATGCGATCCTGATCTGCCATGCGCTGTCGGGCAATCACCATATCGCCGGACGCTACTCCGAGAACGAAAAGCGGGCCGGCTGGTGGGACAACATGGTCGGCCCGGGCAAACCGATCGACACCAACCGTTTTTTTGTTGTCGGCCTCAACAACCTGGGCGGCTGCCACGGCTCAACCGGGCCATCGAGCATTGACCCGGCCACCGGTAAGCCGTATGGCGCGCGCTTTCCCCTGGTAACGGTGGAAGACTGGGTCACTACCCAGGCGCGCCTGGCCGACAAACTCGGCATCCAGCAGTTTGCCGCCGTCGTAGGCGGCAGTCTGGGCGGCATGCAGGCCCTGCAATGGACCATCCAGCACCCCGACCGGGTGCGCCACGCCCTGGTGATCGCCGCCGCGCCCAAATTGACCGCGCAGAACATTGCTTTCAATGACGTTGCCCGGCAAGCCATTCTGACCGATCCGGATTTTCACGGCGGCGACTACTACGCCCACAACACCGCCCCCAAGCGCGGCTTACGCCTGGCGCGCATGCTCGGCCACATCACCTATCTGTCGGACGACGTGATGGGCAGCAAATTCGGCCGCATCCTGCGTCATGGCGCCTTTAACTACGGTTATGACGTCGAATTCGAGATCGAATCCTATTTGCGCTATCAGGGCGACAAATTTGCCGAAAGTTTCGATGCCAACACCTACCTGCTGATGACCAAGGCGCTGGATTACTTCGACCCGACCCACCATCACGAACATGGCGACCTGAGCCTGGCGCTGAAATCAGTCAAGGCGGAATTCCTGGTCGTTTCCTTCACCACCGACTGGCGTTTTTCGCCGGAGCGCTCGAAGGAAATCGTCAAGGCCCTGCTCGATAACCAGCGCCCGGTAAGTTACGCTGAGGTCACCTCCAGCCATGGACACGACGCCTTCCTCATGGTGGATCCGTATTATCACGGCCTGGTGCGCGCCTACATGGATAAGGTGACTGTATGAGCCCGAGCATCCGCCCCGAATTTGCCCTGATCGCCGACCGCATCAAACCCAGCAGCCGCGTGCTTGACCTGGGCTGCGGCGACGGCGCCCTGCTCAAACATCTGCACCAGCACCGGCAGATCCGCGGTTATGGGGTGGAAATCAGCGACGACAGCGTGCTGGCGTGCGTGCAAAACGGTGTCAACGTCATCCAGACCGATCTGGAAGCCGGTCTGTCGGCGTTTGAATCCGGTTCCTTCGACTACGTCATCCTGTCGCACACCCTGCAGACCATGCGCAATGTCAACAGCATCATGGCAGAAATGCTGCGTGTCGGCCGGGAAGGTATCGTCACTTTCCCCAATTTCGGCTACTGGCGTCATCGCATGCAGGTGATCGGCGGTCGCATGCCGGTTTCGCGTTCGCTACCGTATCAGTGGTTCGACACCCCCAACGTACACCTGTGCACCCTGAACGACTTTGAAGAGTTCTGCAGCAGCCGTGGCATCCGCATTCTCGAACGCGTGGTCATGACCGGCGGCCAGACCGTCGGCTTTGCCCCCAACCTGCTCGGCAGCCTGGCGGTATACCGCTTCGAGAAGCTCGGCTGATTCGGGTTTTGCATTACCTTTACGGCGAACTATAGTAGTAATACACAAGAACACCCGAGAAGGAGCGCATCATGAAACGCCTGCTTATTGCCGGACTGCTACTCGGTCTTTTGCCAGCCACTCCGGCGCTGGCGGAACAATCGCAGAAATTCGGCGGCTATGAAGTGCACTACAACGCCATGCCGACCAGCGATCTGGCCGCCGAAGTCGCCAAGGTATACAAAATCGAGCGCAGCCAGACGCGCGGTCTGCTGACCATCTCCGTACTGAAGTCCAATCCGCTGGGTGGCATGGGCACGCCGGTGAAAGCCAAGCTGACGGCAACCGCGGTCACCCTGCCGGGCCAGTTGCTGAAGATCGACATGAAAGAGATTCAGGAAGGCAGCGCCGTATACTACATCGGCCAGTTCCGCGTAGCACCGCCGGACACGCTGAAATTCACGGTTGAAGCCGTTCCGCAAGGCACCAGCAACACGCTGAAAACCGAGTTTTCCCAGCAGTTCTTCAAATAAGGTGTGACAGGCCCCACAGGCCGTAGCCCGCCACCAGCAAACCCGCCAGCAGGCGGGTTTGTTTTTGCTGCCGCAGCCGCTGCAGACCGGATGCCAGAAGGCCCATGGCCATCAGATTGGGCAAGGTGCCCAGACCGAACACCAGCATCACCCGCGCGCCTTCCAATGCATGACCGCTGGCCAGCGCCGTCACCAGCACGCTATACACCAGCCCGCACGGCAGCCAGCCCCATACGGCTCCCACGACCAAAGCGCGCGGCACAGTAGTCACCGGGAAAAAACCTTTGGCCAGCGGCTGCACATGGCGCCATAAATGGCTGCCGAACCGCTCCAGCCACAACACCCCCTGCCAGATACCCGCCAGATACAGGCCCAGCACCACCAGCATGAGATTGGCCAGCAGGTAGAGTAGTTTCTGCGCCGGGAAAAATCCTTCCAGCCAGACGCTGCTGGCGCCGATGGCACCGGCCAGCAGGCCCGCCAGGGTGTAGCTGGCAATGCGCCCGGCGTTATACGCCAATTGCAACCCGAGCCGGCGCTCCGCCGGCATGGAGCCGCTGACCGCCGTGACAATGCCGCCGCACATGCCCAGGCAATGCACCCCGCCCAGCAGGCCGACAAGGAAGATCGCCAGCAAATTGCCGTCAGTCATCCTGTTTCTCCCCGAAACCACGCCCTGCCAGCCACACCAGCAGCAACACCGGCAAACCGATCAGGGCGGTAAAGGTAAAAAAGGCCGCGTAGCCGTAAGCATCGACAAAATCACCGGAAAACCCGGCAATAAACTTGGGCAGCAGCAACATGACCGAACTGAACAGGGCATACTGGGTGGCCGAATAGGCCCGGTTGGTCAGGCCGGAGAGGAAGGCAACAAAGGCACTGGAGGCAATACCGGCGGACAGGTTATCCGCCGACACGGTGAAAATCAGCGCACTGACGTCATGCCCAACGCCTGCCAGCCAGACAAACAGCAGGTTAGTGCCGGCCGACAGCACGGCACCCCAGAACAGCGTGCGCATGACGCCCCAGCGCGCCGTCAGCACGCCCCCGACCGTGGCCCCGACGATGGTCATGATCACGCCGTACACCTTGGACACCGTTGCCACTTCGTCCTTGGTAAAACCCATATCGACGTAGAACGGGTTGCTCATCACGCCCATTACCACATCGGAAATCCGGTAAACGGCAATCAGCGCCAGCAACACCAGGGCCTGCCAGCCATAGCGGCGAAAAAAATCGACAAAGGGATTGACGATGGCCGTGTCCAGCCAGGCCATCAGGCGCACCCAGCGAGCACTGCCCAGGCGCCCCTCCAGATCGTGTTCGACACGCCGCTCCTCGGTCTCAAGCGGCTTGTCGGCGGAAACGGCCGGCTCGCGTATCAGCAGTGTCGTCACCCAGCCTACCGCCATCAACAAGGCCATCACGGTATAGGCCATCTGCCAGGAAGACTGCTGATAACCCTGTGAACCTGCGTCCGCCGCGGCCGCAATCCACAGCGCACCAGCGCCCGCGGTAATCATGGCAATGCGATAACCGGCCTGATAGGTTGCAGCCATGGCACCCTGCTTTTCCACCTCGACCGCTTCGATACGATACGCATCCATGGCGATATCCTGGGTTGCCGAGGCAAACGCCACCAGCAGGGCAAACTGCACCAGACGATCGAGATTCTGTGCCGGATCAACCTGTGCCAGACTCCACAAACCAAACACAATCGCCATTTGCGAGATAAACAGCCAGGAACGCCGACGCCCCAGCCAGCGATGCAGCACAGGCAGTCTCAGACTATCCACCAGTGGCGCCCACACCCATTTGAAGCCGTAGGCCAGACCGATCCAGGACAAATGACCGATCGTGGAGCGGTCGATGCCCGCTTCGCGCAGCCAGAATGACAGGGTGCCGAGCACCAGCAGCAAGGGCAGCCCCGAGGAAAACCCGAGGAACAGCATGCCGACTACCCGCGGATGGGTATAGACCTTGAGGGCGTTGAGCCAGGGATGGGTGGCAGGTTTCATGAATTTACACTGCCCCGGAGACGGACATGCAGCGTCTCACAACGCATAGCCGTAATCCACATTAATGGTGCATGATCAGACAACACGGCACGCAGGTGCCTTGTTGCGGCGCAGGCTAACATGAGCGACGCGAATGTTAAGCCGCGTAGCGGCGGCCGGAGGCAAAAATTCAGCGCCTCAGAACGCATGGCCGTAATCCACAATTAACGGTGCATGATCAGAAAACCGCTCGTCCTTGTACACACTGGCCGCCGTGGCCGTCTCGGCCACACCCGACGTGGCGATCTGGTAATCGATACGCCAGCCGACATTTTTGGCCCAGGCCTGACCGCGATTGGACCACCAGGTATAGGCCTCGCCTTCGACCTTGGGATACAGTTTGCGGTACACATCGACCCAGCCGAGTTCGCCGAACACCTTGGTCAGCCAGGCGCGCTCCTCCGGCAGAAAACCGGAATTTTTCAGGTTGCCTTTCCAGTTTTTCAGATCAATTTCGTGATGCGCGATGTTCCAGTCGCCACAAATGACAATTTCTCTGCCCGTGGCGATCAGTTCCGCCAGATGCGGGTAAAACTCGTCCATGAACTCGAATTTGGCCTGTTGCCGCTCAGGCGAACTGGAACCGGACGGCACGTAGACTGACACCACGCTGAGATTGCCGAAATCCGCGCGCACGTAACGTCCCTCGGCATCAAAACCGGGGTGACCGATGCCTTCAACGACCTTGTCCGGTTCGCGGCGACAGTAAAGTCCGACCCCGCTGTAGCCTTTTTTCTCGGCGTAGTGGAAATAGCCATGATAACCATCGGGCGCCAGCATCTCCGCGCTCATATCCGCTTGTTGCGCCTTCAGCTCCTGTACGCAGACCACGTCCGCATCCTGCGCCGCCAGCCAGGTGAAAAAGCCCTTTTTGCTGGCCGAGCGGATGCCGTTGAGATTCGCCGTTATAATACGCACATCATTCTTTCCGGACAGGATTTGCCCATGTCTAATTTTTCTCAGGAATTCATTCGCTTCGCCATCGACACCAACGTACTGTGTTTCGGCGAATTCAAGACCAAGGCCGGCCGCCTGTCTCCCTATTTTTTCAACGCCGGCCTGTTCAACACCGGTAGCAGTCTGGCGCAACTGGCCCAATTTTACGCCAAAGCCATTCAGGCCGCGAACATTGAGTTCGACGGCCTGTTCGGCCCCGCCTATAAAGGTATCCCGTTGGCCGCCAGCACAGCCGTAGCCTTGTCAACCATGGGGCGCGACACGCCGTTTTCTTACAACAGAAAAGAAGCCAAGGACCACGGTGAGGGCGGCACCATTGTCGGCGCACCGCTGAAGGGCCGCATCCTCATCATTGACGATGTAATTTCCGCCGGCACGTCGATCCGCGAGTCGGTCGACATCATCCGCGCCCAGGGTGCAACTCCGGCAGCCGTGGTCATCGCGCTGGACCGCCAGGAACGCGGCCAAGGCGACAAATCAGCGGTGCAGGAAGTCATGGCCGATTACGGCATCCCGGTAATTGCCATTGCCAATCTGGCCGATTTGCTGGAATATTTGAAACAAACGCCGCAATTGGGCGAATACAAAGACAAAGTCGCTGCCTACCGGCAGCAATATGGTATTTGAGCGGAGTTTGAGGAGACAAATTCAATGCGCAAACTAATTTTCATGGCCGTCGCCCTGCTGCTGGCCAGCCCGGTGCAGGCAAAAATCTACAAGTGGGTGGATGACAAGGGCGTAACGCACTTCGGCGACTCCATTCCCCCGCAGTATGCCGACCGCCCCCGCTCCGAACTCAATGATGACGGCCAAGTCGTCAAGAAAATCAGCGGTCCGCTGACGCCGGAACAACTCAAGGCCAAACAGGATGAAGAAGCCAAGCAGAAACAGGCGCAACAGGCCGCTGCCGAGCAGAAACGGCATGACCAAGCGCTGTTGAACGGCTATTCCAATGCACAGGAAATCGACCTGGCCCGCGACCGCAACCTGCAGCAGGTTGACCTGGCCATCGGCAGCATCCAGACCCGCATGAAATCGGTGCAGATGCGCCTGGACGACTACAACAAACAGGCCGGCCGCTTCACCCAGGCACACAAGCCGGTACCGGCAGACTTGCAGACCGACCTGAAAGACACGCAGACTGAAATGCAGAACCTGCAAGTCATGCTGAAACAGAAAACCAAGGACAAGGAAGACATCCGTGCGCGCTATGCCAAGGATAAACAGCGCTATCTGGAACTGACCGGTCAGTCAGCGGCAAGCAAGTAAGATCAAAAAGGGAGCCAAGGCTCCCTCAGACTGCGGCCAAACAACTGCTCTTCCGCACGTAAGACCGGGCAGAGCCCGGCCCTTAATCCAACCACCTGATTGAGCAGTCTGACTGCATATCTCCACCCCTCTTATCCCCGCCCAGTGGGCGGGGAGGGACAGATTGACGACTTTGTCATCAATCTGCGAGCACCTAAGGCTCCCTTTTTGCTTATCACAACAGCGCGAATTTAACCCAGCTTGGCTTTCAGCAGATCATTCACCTGGGCGGGATTAGCCTTGCCGCGGGTGGCCTTCATCACCTGCCCGACCAGTGCATTAAAGGCTTTCTCCTTGCCGGAGCGGAATTCCTCAACCGACTTGGCATTGGCTGCCAGCACCTCGTCGATGATTTTTTCCAGCTCGCCCGAGTCGGACATCTGCTTGAGGCCCTTGGCCTCGATGATGGCATCCGCTTCACCCTCGCCGGCCCACATGGCGGCGAACACTTCCTTGGCGATTTTGCCGGAAATGGTGCCGTCCTTGATACGCACCAGCAGAGCCGCCAGCGATGCAGCAGCTACGCGACTGTCGGCCAGTTCCAGGCCCTCGCGATTGAGGGTGGCGGACAACTCGCCAGTTAGCCAGTTGGCGCACAATTTGGCATCGTTGACCACCGGCAGCATGGCTTCAAAGTAATCGGCCATCGCCCGACTGGAAGACAGCAGGCCAGCATCATAGGCCGACAGACCATACTGCTCCATGTAACGGGCTTTTTTCACCGCCGGCAACTCCGGCAACCCAGCCTTGACCCGCTCGATCCAGTCCGCCGAAATGCTAAGCGGCAGCAGGTCCGGGTCGGGGAAGTAGCGATAGTCGTGCGCGTCTTCCTTGGTGCGCATCATGCGGGTTTCGCCGGTATCCGGATTGAACAGCACGGTTGCCTGCTGAATTTTGTTGCCGTCTTCGATCTGCTCGATCTGCCAGCGCACTTCATAATCAATCGCCTGCTGCAGGAAGCGGAACGAGTTGAGGTTCTTGATCTCGCGCCGGGTACCGAATTCCTTTTGCCCAACCGGACGCACGGAAACGTTGGCATCGACGCGGAATGAGCCTTCCTGCATGTTGCCATCACAAATCCCCAGATAGGTCACCAGACTGTGCAACGCCTTGGCGTACGCTACGGCTTCGGCGGAAGAACGCATATCCGGCTCGGACACCACTTCCAGCAGCGGCGTGCCGGCACGGTTCAAATCGATTCCGGTCATGCCGTGGAAGTCCTCGTGCAGCGACTTGCCGGCGTCTTCTTCCAGATGCGCACGGGTCACGCGGATGGTTTTTTCCTCGTCCCCCACCTGAATCGCAAGCGTGCCTTTTTCCACGACCGGCAATTCAAACTGACTGATCTGATAGCCTTTCGGCAGATCAGGGTAGAAGTAGTTCTTGCGCGCGAAGATCGAGGTCGGATTGATTGTCGCGTCCAGCGCCAACCCCAGCTTGATCGCCCGCTCCACGGCACCACGGTTGAGTACCGGCAGCACACCGGGCAGGGCGATGTCCACCGCACTGGCCTGGGTGTTCGGCTCGGCGCCAAAGGCGGTCGAAGTGGCGGAAAAGATTTTAGACTGGGTATTGAGCTGCACATGCACTTCCAGCCCGATCACAGTTTCCCATTGCATGATTCAAAACCTTGTAGATAAATAAACGGGTGCGCGGCACCCTAATCGCTAATCGAGCGTCTTGTTACGCAATTCTCGCAGCCCATCGGGCATCGACAGCGTATCCCTGTCCCAGCCTTCCATGCGCAAAACGTCGTCCAGGCATTGTTCCATCTCGGCATGTGCACGTTCAGTGGCCTCGGCAATGCGCACATGCACCTGCTCCATCAGCGCCCCATCACTGAGGCAATTCTGCTGATATTCATACACCTCGCGCAGACGCATCACTTCATGTGCCACAGCAGCAGGACAGGCACACATGTAAATGGTTGCCGCATCGACGATCCGAACCAGCTGGTCGTCACGGAAGCGCTTGGACAAATCGTGCAGCATGGCGTTCTCCTAGATAGTCGGGGCGCGCAAATGCCAGTCTGTAGCCTGTTGCAACTGGTGAGCCACGTTAAGCATTCTGGCCTCGGCAAAATAATTGCCGATGATTTGCAACCCCACCGGCCGGCCATTGTCGCCGAAACCGCAAGGGATACTCATGCCGGGCAGGCCGGCCAGGTTGGTGGCGATGGTATAGATATCGGACAGATACATGGCCACCGGATCATCGCCCTTTTCGCCGAAATTGAATGCGGTAGACGGCGAAGTCGGCCCCATGATGACGTCGCACTGGTTGAAAGCCTCGACGAAATCCTGGGCAATCAGGCGGCGCAGTTTCTGCGCCTGAATGTAATAGGCGTCGTAATAGCCATGACTCAGAACATACGTGCCGATCATGATCCGGCGTTTCACTTCGTCACCGAAGCCTTGCGCCCGGGTCTTTTCGTACATATCGTTCAGGTCGCCGTATTCCGGCGCGCGATACCCGTAGCGCACACCGTCGAAGCGTGACAGGTTGGACGACGCCTCGGCCGGCGCCAGCACGTAGTAGACCGGAATGGACAAGCGGGTGTTGGGCAGCGACACCTCAACCGTTTCCGCGCCCAGCTTGCGGTATTCGGCTATGGCCGCTTCCACGGCCTTGGCGACATCGGCGGACAGACCTTCAGCGAAATACTCTTTCGGCAAACCAATCTTCAGCCCCGCCAGCGGCTTGGCCAGATCACGGCAGTAGTCTTCGGCCGGACGTTCCAGGCTGGTGGAATCGCGCTCGTCAAACCCGGCCATCACATTGAGCATCAACCCCAGATCTTCGGCCGTTTTCGCCATCGGGCCGGCCTGATCCAGACTGGAGGCGAAGGCGATCATGCCGTAACGCGACACCACGCCGTAAGTAGGCTTCAGCCCGGAAATGCCGCACAGTGCGGCCGGCTGACGGATAGAACCGCCGGTATCGGTACCGGTCGCCGCCGGCGCCATACGCGCCGCCACTGCCGCAGCCGAGCCGCCTGAACTGCCGCCGGGCACGGCGTTGACATCCCAGGGATTCCTGACTTTACCGTAATACGACGTTTCGTTGGATGAGCCCATGGCGAACTCGTCCATATTGAGCTTGCCGAGATTGACGCTGCCGGCTTGCTTGAATTGGCTGATCACGTGCGCGTCATAAGGGGCAATGAAGTTTTCCAGCATTTTCGAACCGCAGGTGGTACGCCAGCCGTCGGCACAGAAAATATCCTTGTGTGCCAGCGGCACGCCCAACAACGGCCCGGCCTCGCCGGCTGCCAGACGGGCGTCGGCGGCACGCGCCTCGGTCAGGGTCAATTCCTGATCCAGGGTCACGAAGGCATTGAGGGACGGGTTCAGTTGATTGATACGGGCGAGGAATTCCTGGGTCATTTCGACGCTGGAAATTTTTTTCGCGCGCAGCAGGGCAGACAGTTCTGCCAGAGAAGCGTTCAGCATGGTGTCTTACTCGATAACTTTGGGTACAAGGTACAGACCGGCTTCCACGGCCGGCGCGATGCTCTGGAATTTATCACGCTGATTCGGTTCGCGCGCCACGTCGTCACGCAGGCGCTGCGACAGATCCTGCGCGTGCGCCATAGGCGCAACCCCGCTGGTATCCACGGACTGCATTTCGGCGATCAGGCCGAAAATGTTATTGAGCTGTTCCTGATAATGGGCCGCTTCGGCCTCGCTGACACCCACCCGGGCAAGGCGGGCAATGCGCTTTACATCGTCCAGCGACAAAGACATGAAAAAACCCCTGCAACACTTTATCTGGTAAAGCGTAATAGGGTATCATAAGTCCTTTAACCGGCGCATCTTTTGCCCCGCAGGCAGACAAAGCGGCGCACGACTTTCCGGCACGGCCGCCTCTTGTCCGGAAAGCACCGAAAAAACCCGGTTGAGCGGCCCTGAAACAGAATGAAACAGATAGAGTGCAGGGAATTATTGCAAAATGTTGCAGAATTTTAGACTGCACCAGCTATATAGACACATTCCACTTAATTTGTTGTAACGAAACGAGTCCAAAACATGTTCGGCTTTCTGCGCGGTTACTTCTCCACCGATCTGGCAATTGACCTGGGTACTGCCAACACCCTGATTTACGTTCGCGGACGCGGCATCGTACTGGACGAGCCGTCGGTTGTAGCGATCCGCCAGGAAGGCGGCCCTTCCGCCAAGAAAACCATTCAGGCCGTAGGCCTGGAAGCCAAGCAGATGCTGGGCCGCACCCCGGGCAACATTACCGCCATCCGGCCAATGAAAGACGGTGTGATCGCCGACTTCACCATCACCGAGCAGATGCTCAAGTACTTCATCAAGAAAATTCACGACTCCCGTCTGCTGTCGCCCAGCCCGCGCATCATCATCTGCGTGCCCTGCGGCTCGACCCAGGTGGAACGTCGCGCCATCCGCGAATCGGCCGTCGGCGCCGGCGCGCGACAGGTGTTCCTGATTGAAGAACCGATGGCCGCGGCCATCGGCGCGGGACTGCCAGTTGCCGAAGCCACCGGCTCCATGGTGGTGGATATCGGCGGCGGCACCACCGAAGTGGGCGTGATTTCCCTCGGCGGTATCGTCTATTCCGCGTCCGTCCGTGTGGGCGGCGACAAGTTCGATGAAGCGATCATCAACTACATCCGCCGCAACTACGGCATGCTGATCGGCGAATCCACCGCCGAACAGATCAAGAAGGAAATCGGCTCCGCCTTCCCGGGCTCCGAAGTGAAGGAAATGGAAGTGAAGGGCCGCAACCTGGCCGAGGGCATTCCACGCAGCTTCACCATCTCCAGCAATGAGATTCTGGAAGCCCTGACCGACCCGCTCAACAACATCGTTTCGGCCGTAAAATCGGCTCTGGAGCAAACCCCGCCGGAACTGGGCGCCGACATTGCCGAAAAAGGCATGGTACTGACCGGCGGTGGCGCACTGTTGCGCGACCTCGACCGTCTGTTGATGGAAGAAACCGGTCTGCCGGTGATCGTAGCGGAAGATCCGCTGACCTGCGTGGTGCGCGGTTCCGGCCGGGCACTGGAAGAAATGGACAAACTCGGCACAGTGTTCGCCAACGAGTAAATCAGACGGCTGGCGCATAGCGCCAGCCGGGATTGTTGCGTCACCTGTCCGGAAAGGCCGATGCGCAAGAGCATGCAAGAATGGTTGTAACAGGCTGACCGATGGAAGCCACTCCTTTTTTCAATCGCGGCCCGAGTCCGCTGGCAAAGCTGGTCATCTTCAGTCTGCTGTCGATTACCATGATGCTCACTGACGCCTATTTTTCCTACCTCAACCCGGTGCGCAAAGCCATTTCCTTCCTCATGCATCCGCTTGAAGAAGCCGTGACGGAACCATTCCGCTTCTATCCGACCATCAGCCATTTCTTTGTTACCCACGGCGCCCTGATGCAGGAAAACCAGACGCTGCGATCCCGTGAGCTGCTGCAGGCGGCAAAATTGACACGCATGGCGGCGCTGGAAATGGAAAACCGCCATTTGCGCGCCATGCTGGATATCCGGGAAACCCTCCACTCCCCCAGCATCGCGGCGGAAATCATTCATACCGGCCAGGACCCCTTCGCCCAGCGCGTGCTGATCGATAAGGGCACTGTCCATGGCATTACCGACGGGGATGCGGTGATGGATAACGCCGGCATTATCGGCCAGGTGACGCGCGCCATGCCGCTGGACAGCGAAGTTACGCTGATCACCGACAAGGATCAGACCACCCCGGTGGAATCGCTGCAATCCGGCGTGCGGGCGATCGTGGTCGGCCATGGCGGCGACAGCGAACTGGAGATTCCGTTCATGCCGGTTAACACCCCGATCAAGGAAGGCGAGTGGTTTGTCACCTCTGGCATTGATGGCATCTACCCGCGCGGCATCCCTGTCGCCATTGTTACCCGCGTCGAGCGCAACGCCGCTTACGCCTTCGCCCGCATCACCTGCCGTTCGGTGGCCGGCCCGAACCGTTACCGGCAGGTGCTGGTGGTCGGACCGGACCAGCCGCAATTGCGCCCGCCCAGACAGGAAGCGGCGAAGGTGCACGACGCCAACTCCGTGAAGCCCTGATATGCCGCAAAGCGTCTCCAACCCTGCCCTGCT
>JAJZTZ010000050.1 GCA_021847305.1 Pseudomonadota bacterium
GGCCGGGGTGGTGGCGGGTGAGATGCTGGCGCACAAACTGCTCGATGGCAGCACTCCGGCCGGCCAGGTGGATACTTCCGGCGGCTTCGGCTCTTCCTTCGGGAATGACGACGCGACAGATGACGCGACCGGCTACGACATGGGCGGGGGCGACTTCGGTTTGACAGATAGCTCCAGCTGGGATGATGCGGGTAATGCAGGTTCAGACGACTGGAGCTGAGCCGGGAAAAATCTTGCAATTGTTTCTGCGTCATCTAGCATGAAGAAGCGCGGCGGGATAAGGCTGTAAGCGGCTTATGCGGCATCATGTCGCATGCCGGGGGCTGCGGGTTCCTGTTATGCTTTACCCTGCGCGCTGAATAATGCGCACCTATCCAGGGCAACAGAAACGGGGCACGACGTGACGGAGCAGCAAACACGTACCGCTTTCAGAAAAGAAATCCTGCTGGTTTTGCTTATCAAGCTCGTTTTGCTGCTTATTCTCTGGTGGCTGTTCTTTTCGCCCGACCACCGCCCCGGTATTTCCCCGGCCGCTGTAGGCGATGCCCTGCTGTCTGCGCCCGCTTCGGGTAATACTACTTCCTCTTCCCCGTCTTCCGGCAAAGGAGCCGTCCGTCCATGAGTGCTGAACTTGTTGATTTGTCGCGGCTGCAGTTTGCCGTAACGGCGTTGTATCACTTTCTGTTTGTGCCGTTGACCCTGGGCATGGTCTGGTTGCTGGTGATTATGGAAAGCACCTATGTGTTGACCGGCCAGCAGATCTACAAGGACATGACGCGCTTCTGGGGCAAACTGTTCGGCATCAACTTTGCCCTGGGGGTGACGACCGGGATTACCATGGAGTTCCAGTTCGGCACCAACTGGGCTTACTACTCGCACTATGTCGGCGATATTTTCGGCGCGCCTCTGGCTATTGAGGGCCTGATGGCGTTCTTTCTCGAGTCGACCTTCATAGGTCTGTTTTTCTTTGGCTGGGACCGGTTGAGCCGGCGCGGACATTTGCTGGTGACGCTACTCATGGCAATCGGCTCAAATCTGTCCGCCCTGTGGATCCTGATAGCCAACGGCTGGATGCAGAATCCCGTCGGTGCGGAGTTTTCCTGGGTGACCATGCGCATGGAGCTGACCGATTTTTATCAGGTGATTTTTAATCCGGATGCGCAGGCCAAGTTCGTGCATACGGTTTCGGCCGGCTATGTGACTGCCTCGCTGTTTGTGCTGGGGATT
This sequence comes from Pseudomonadota bacterium, assembly GCA_021847305.1. Lineage (GTDB taxonomy): Bacteria > Pseudomonadota > Gammaproteobacteria > Burkholderiales > JAJZQI01 > JAJZQI01. The sequence goes on from JAJZTZ010000050.1 coordinate 1,228, forward strand.
TCCTCCTGGTACCTGCTCAAAGGGCGCGACATTGAATTTGCCCGCCGCTCATTCCGTATTGCCGCGGCATTCGGTTTTGCCTCGGCCTGTTCGGTCATTGTGCTGGGCGACGAATCCGGTTACGCCGTCGGTGAGGCGCAGGAGACCAAGCTGGCTGCCATTGAAGCGATGTGGAAAACCGAGCCGGCTCCGGCCGGCTTTGTGGCCTTTGCCCTGCCGGATCAGGAGCGGATGCAGAATGATTATGAACTCCGTATTCCCTATCTGCTCGGGCTTATCGCTACCCGTTCCACAACCCGGGAGATTCCCGGCATAGAGGACATTATTGCCAAAAACCGTCAGCGTATCGAATCCGGTGTGCATGCGGTCAAGGCGCTGGAAGCACTGCGGCGTGACAAAAACGATGTGGCGGCAAAGGCGGTATTCGAAGCGCACAAGGCCGATCTCGGGTTTGGCTTGCTGCTGAAAAAATATACCGTCGATGTGGCGCAGGCGAGTCCGGCGATGATTGAACAGGCTGCGCGCGACACCATTCCCAAAGTGGCGCCCATGTTCTGGAGTTTCCGCATTATGGTGTTGCTGGGCTTCAGTTTTGCCCTGCTGTTTGCGCTGGCACTGTATTACACCCTTAAGGGCGGGTTTGCGCAGAAAAAGTGGCTGTTGCGCTGGGCGCTCTGGTTCATTCCCATGCCGTGGATCGCCGCCGAGCTGGGCTGGTTTGTGGCTGAATACGGTCGCCAGCCCTGGACGATTTACGGCGTGCTGCCTACTCACCTGTCGGTTTCCAGTCTCACGGTCGAATCGTTGTACGGTTCGCTGACCGGTTTCGTGCTGTTTTACAGCGTACTGCTGGTTGCCGAAATGTATCTGATGGTCAAATACGCCCGGTTGGGGCCGTCCGCGCTCGGCAGCGGGCATTACCATCATGAGCAGCCCCGGGCTGCCTGAACCACACTTCAATTGAGGGGCTGATCATGTTTGACTATGAAACGCTGAAACTGATCTGGTGGCTGTTTGTCGGCGTGCTGTTGCTCGGTTTTGCCATCATGGATGGCCATGATATGGGCGTAGGCACCCTGTTGCCGTTTGTCGGCCGAGACGACGTGGAGCGGCGGGTGCTGATCAATACCGTCGGGCCGCACTGGGACGGCAACCAGGTGTGGTTCATCACGGCTGGCGGGGCCATTTTTGCCGCCTGGCCGCTGGTCTATGCAACCGCATTCTCCGGTTTTTACTGGGCCATGCTGGCGGTGTTGTGGGCACTGTTTTTCCGGCCGGTGGGGTTTGATTACCGCAGCAAGATCAGTCATCCGCTGTGGCGCCAAACCTGGGATTGGGGCCTGTTTGTCGGCGGAGCCGTGCCGCCGCTGATTTTTGGCGTGGCATTCGGCAATCTTCTGCAGGGCGTGCCGTTTCATTTTGACGACGTGCTCATGTCGTACTACACCGGGACGTTCTGGCAGCTGCTCAATCCGTTTGCCCTGCTGGCCGGCTTGGTCAGCACGGCAATGATTACGGCTCACGGGGCCAGTTATTTGATGATTCGCACCGAAGGGGTGTTGTTTGAGCGCGCCCGAAAGGCGGCTCTGTTCTTTGCCGTGCTGATGCTGCTGCTGTTTGCCGTGGCCGGTGTCTGGGTGGCCAATCTCAAAGGCTATGTGATTAGCAGCCCGGTGGACGGCAATGCCCTGCCCAACCCGCTCGACAAGACGGTTGTGGTCGAAAACGGCGCCTGGTTGCGTAATTACAGTGTTTATCCGTGGGCCAAGCTGGTGCCGGCGCTGGGGTTTCTCGGCGGAGGGCTGATGCTGGCGGCCGCAGCCGCACGCCGCGGCACCCTGGCATTTGTTGCGTCATCGCTGGCTATGCTGGGCGTGATCGGCACGGCCGGGGTCTCCATGTTTCCCTTCGTCATGCCGTCGTCCACTAGCCCGAATTCCAGTCTGACGGTGTGGGATAGCGTATCCAGTCATTTGACACTGGAATTGATGTTCTGGGCCACGCTGATATTTTTGCCGCTGATCATTTTCTATACCTCCTGGGCCTACCGGGTGATGTCCGGCAAGGTTACGGTGGAGTACGTGCGTGCAAATGACAAGTCGGCGTACTGAGAGCGGGCGCGGTCTTTTACTTACGTTATAAGGGGTGGGTATGTGGTATTTCAGCTGGATTCTGGGGCTGGGGCTGGCAGTGATGCTGGCGATTGTGAACGCCATGGTGTGTGAGGCGCAGGAAAATGTTGCTCACCCAGGGGATAAATGAACTGAGCAGCGGAGAGGTTGTGGAATCCGGATGATTGTAAAAAAAGCACACCAGCAGGGTGTGCTTTTGATTTAATTCTGGCGCGCCCGAGACGATTCGAACGTCCGACCTTTGGCTCCGGAGGCCAACGCTCTATCCAGCTGAGCTACGGGCGCATGGGCCGCATTATAGCGGGTTTTTGCAAATTCCCCTAACGGGGCTTTCCCAAGCGGGTAAATGGCCCTATAATGTGCGGGATTTGATTGCCCATTTCAGGATCGTTGAGTCTTTTTATTAAGGGAAAACACATGAGCGAACACCACACACCCAAGTCCCCGACCACGCCAGGTCAGGTCGTGCTGGCCACTCTGGGCGGTTTATTTGCCCCTTTGGTTGCCATTTACATGATTTTTTGGCTGGTAAGCAATGTGAACGGTGGTAGCAGCAGCGAAAGCCAGATCCTGAAGCGCGCATATCAGCCGCATCTGTCTGATTCTGCCAAAGTCGCTGAAGCTGATGAAGCGTCTGCCGTAGCCGCACGTATTGCTCCGGTTGGTGAACTGAAGGTGATTGATGCCAACGCTCCGAAGGTTGAACGTACCGGCGAAGAAATCTTCAATGCCGTATGTACCGCCTGTCATACGCCGGGTGCGCTGGGTGCGCCGAAGTACCAGAACAAGGCCGACTGGGCTCCGCGTATTGCGCAAGGCTATGAAACCCTGTTCAAGCACGCTTCCGAAGGTTACAAGGCGATGCCGGCCCGCGGTGGCGATCCCGATATTGACGATCTGGAACTGCATCGTGCGATTGCCTTCATGGCTAACGCTGCCGGCGCTCACTTCGTTCCGCCTGAGCCGGCTGCTGCTCCGGCCGCTGCAGCAGGTGCTGCATCCGGTGCCGCTGCTTCTGCTCCTGCAGCCAAGTAAGCGAATCGGCAAGTAAAAAAGCGCGGTGCATGCACCGCGCTTTTTTTTCGACTGAAATTCTTCTACGGCATAATGGGCCGGTTGCCGCTCAGCCGCCGGTCTTTTCCCCCAGCATGGCCATGATGCCGGCCAGTGCGGCTTTGCCCTGGGCTTTCTTCTCGGCCTCCGGTTGCACCTTGCCGGGTTTGTCGATATCCGGACCGAGTTCTTCCAGGAAACGACTCGGTTCAATGCTGGCCCATTCGCCACCGCGTTTGCGCTTGTGGCAATAGCTGATGTTCAGAGTTTTCTGGGCGCGCGTGACGCCGACGTACATCAGGCGGCGTTCCTCGGCGAGTTTTTCGCCGTCCAGGCTTTCCCGGTGCGGCAGGATTTCCTCTTCCACGCCAACCAGAAAGACGTGCGGGTACTCCAGTCCTTTTGAGGCATGCAGCGTGGACATGCGCACCGCGTCGGGATTTTCTTCATCGCGGTTTTCCAGCAGGCTCATGAGCGCGATGGTCTGAGTCAGGGCTAGCAGGTTCTTGCCGTCTTCTTCGCCTTTTTTCGTCATCCAGGCGACAAAATCCTGCACGTTTTGCCATTTGCTTTCCGCTGCTCGCGCTTCCTCGTTGTCGTACAGCCAGTTTTCATATTCGATGGCGCGCAGCAGTTCCTGCAGCAGTTCGCCGGCCGGTTCGCGCTCGGCACGGTATTGCAGTCGGTTGATGAAGTTGCAGAACTCGGTCAGTGGTTCGAGCAGGCGTTCCTGAATCTCGAGCGCAAAACCGGGTTCGAACACGGCAGCGAACAGGCTGACATGCCGACGGCCGGCATACAAACCGAGTTTTTCCAGGGTCCCGGCACCAACACCGCGCTTCGGCGTGGTGACGGCGCGGATGAAGGCCGGATCGTCGTCGCTGTTGGCAATCAGGCGCAGGTAGCTGATCAGATCCTTGATCTCGGAGCGTTCAAAAAATGAGGTACCGCCGCTAAGGATGTAAGGAATGCGGGCATTTCTCAGCTGCTGCTCGAATGGCCGGGACTGGTGATTGCTGCGATAGAGGATGGCGTAATCACCATAGCGGGTGCGATTCTGAAATTGGTGCGCCTGGATTTTCAGCACAACCCGTTCGGCTTCATCGTCCTCGTTGCTGGCCGCCGAAATTTTGATCGGTTCGCCGTGGCCCAGTTCGCTCCAGAGGTTTTTCTGGTACAGCTTTGGGTTGTTGGCGATGAGCGTGTTGGCGGCATTGAGAATACGTGTGGTGGAGCGGTAATTTTGTTCCAGCTTGATCACCGACAAACTGGGAAAGTCCTTGCCCAGTCGCTCGATGTTTTGCTGGTCTGCGCCGCGCCAGGCATAAATCGACTGATCGTCGTCGCCGACCGCGGTGAAGGCCCCGCGCATGCCGGTCAGCAGCTTGAGCAGCTGGTACTGGCAGGCGTTGGTGTCCTGGTATTCGTCGACCAGCAGGTAGCGCAGCTTGTTCTGCCACTTGGCCAGCGTTTCATTGTCCTGTTGGAACAGCTCTACCGGCAATTTGATCAGGTCGTCGAAATCTACCGCCTGGTAGGCGCGCAGGGTGTCCTGGTAGGCGCGATAGAGCTTGGCGGCCTGGGCCTCCAGCTCGTTGCCGGCCTGATCAATCGCCTGCTGCGGGGTGAGCAGGGCATTTTTCCAGTTGGAAATGATCGATTGCAGCTGGCGTACCAGTTTCTTGTCGGTGGTTTTGAGGATCTCGGCGGCAATACCGTATTGGTCGGCACTGTCGAGAATGGAGAAGCGCGCCTTGTAACCGATTTTGTCGGCTTCCTCGCGCAGGATGTGCAAGCCGAGCGAGTGGAAGGTGGTTACGGTCAGACCCTTGGCGGACTGCCCCGACAGCAGTTTGCCGACCCGTTCCTGCATTTCCCGGGCCGCCTTGTTGGTAAAGGTGATGGCGGCAATATGACGCGGCTGGTAATCGCATTCTTCAATCAGGTAGGCGATTTTGTGAGTGATTACGCGCGTCTTGCCGCTGCCGGCGCCCGCCAGAACAAGCAGAGGGGTGCCCAGGTGCATTGCGGCAGCCCGTTGCTGGGGATTCAGGTGGGAGAGGTCGGCCATGCTGGTGTAACTCAAAACTGCAATTTTACTACAGGCGATCAGTGTGCTGAACCTGTCTTATAATTAGGAGCCTATTTCGGTGGATTTCATGCCTTGCGCCTGTATTCTGTAGGGGGGGAGTACAGGGCGCGGGGCGTGCAGCTCGGTATTCCATGCAAGCGCACCGGAACGCAGTAATTTGCCCTACAGAATGCAGGCCCTTCGGGTTGGCACAGATAAATGCGTCTGCGGCGTTGTCCGGCTTGCGAATGGAACTACCATTCGCTGTGCCGAACGCCTTGCATCCGTCATTTGCCTGTGCCAACGCAAGGCATGAAATCCACTGAAACAGGCTCTAACCTATGGCTACTTATGCGATTGGCGACATTCAGGGCTGCTATGCCCCGTTCATGGAATTGCTGGATAAGATCGGTTACCAGGCGGAGCACGACGAGCTCTGGCTGGTGGGCGACCTGGTCAATCGTGGGCCCGATTCGCTGGCGGTGTTGCGCTGGGTCAAGGCGCGCAGCGATCGGGTAAAGGTGGTGCTCGGCAATCACGATCTGCATTTGCTGGCGGTGGCTGCAGGTCATGCGCGGCAGCACCGCAGCGATACATTGGCCGCTGTTCTGGCGGCGCCGGACAGCAATGCACTGCTTGACTGGTTGCGTAGCCAGCCGTTGTTTCATGCAGCAGGGGAGTATGTCATGGTGCACGCAGGGCTGTTGCCCGGCTGGTCGATTGAGCAGGCCGGCGAGCTGGCGCGCGAGGTGGAGCAGCAGCTGCAGGGCGCGGATTACCACGCTTTTCTGGCGCAGTTGTATGGCAACCAGCCCAGCAGCTGGGATACGACACTGCAGGGGATGGAGCGCTGGCGGCTGATCATCAACGCCATGACCCGTATGCGCTTTGTCCATCAGGACGGCAGTCTGGAATTGACCAGTAAGGGGGAAACGACTTCTGCGCCGCCCGGCTGCGTTCCCTGGTTTGAGCATCCGGCTGCGCAGTGGGCCGACCACACCGTGGTGTTCGGGCATTGGTCGGCGCTTGGTCTGCTGTTGCGTGAACGATTGATTGCGCTGGATTCAGGCTGCCTGTGGGGCAATGCCCTCAGTGCGGTGCGGCTGGAAGATCGGGCGGTGTTTCAGGTGCCTTGTGTGGCACAGGCAGATTTAGCGCGCTGGCTATAGCGCGTTCCGCTTCCCGGGCCAGTTCGCGACGCGATTTCCCGCTGCTGTCGATCGGTGGCAGGCAGTGCACCTGGACGATGATTTCCGGACATTTGAGTACTTCACGCAATGATTGCATCAGCGTGGTGTCGTCGTGATAGGCGGGCGCCTGGTTGCGTCCGCCGTGCTTGTGTCGGTAGCTGATGGCCACCGGCTGGACTGGGGCACCCGCGGCAATCGCCGGTTGCAGCAATGAGGTGTGAAAAGGCCTGAGCTGGCTGCCATCGGTTGTCGTGCCTTCGGGAAAGAGTGCTACCTGAGCGCCTTGTTGCAGGGCTTGCGTGACTTCAGCATTGATGCGGGCAGTGTCGTAGCGTTTGCTGCGGTCAATGAAGAAGGTGCCGGCGTGGTGGGCCAGCCAGCCGATCAGCGGCCAGTTGCGTACGTCATCCTTGGAGACGAAAAACACCCGTTGGCGTGCGTTCAGTACCCAGATGTCCAGCCAGGAGATGTGGTTCGCCACGATCAGTCTGCCGCCATGGGCGGGCTGGCCGGTTGATAACACGTGCATGTGGAGATGCAGGATCTTCAGCAATTGTGCCGACCAGCGGTGAATGATACGGTTTTTGCGGCGCGGCTCCACCCAGGTCAGGTAGGCGGCCGTTATCAGTGCGCCCCAGGCCAGGTGCAGAACCAGGCGGGTCAGCCGGTATACCTGTTGTAGTGGCGAATTGGTGGTTGTTGTACGATCCGGCATGCGTTCCTGAGCGACTGACCTCCGGCTGCAGTCAGTCGCGCTCTGTGCAAGGCGCACTGTTATTTGCTTAAAAAGTGCCGGGCGTAACGGGTGTTCATCTGCGACATGGGCAGCATGACCAGCAGGTCGGCTGTGTTGAAATCAGGATCCCAGGCCGGCGCGCCACAGATATACCCGCCCAGGCGCATGTAGCCTTTCACCAGCGGCGGCAGGGGGGCCGGGAGAGTACTGTCCAATGCCTCAATCGGCAACGGGCAGCGCGGGAAAACGCGCCATTCAATCGGGCTCATGCTGTCAACTTGCAGCTTATTATAAATGCTTGCGGCCACATGTCCACCGTCGGCCATGCTGATGCTGGCGCAGCCAAAAACATATTCGTAGCCGTGTGTTTGCATGTACTGGATCACTCCGGCCCACAGCAGGGCGATCACTGTCCCGTTGCGATAATTGGGGTGCACGCAGGAACGGCCCACTTCCACCATGCTATCACGCAGGTGAGTCAGACGGGTCAGGTCGAACTCGTCTTCAGAGTAGTAGCCGCCAATTTTTTTGGCCATTTCCGGGGTGAGGAGACGGTAGGTGCCGACCACTTCACCACTGTTCTGTTCGCGTACCAGCAGATGCAGGCAGTACGGGTCGTACATGTCGCGATCGATGCCTTCTTCGTGGCTGGACAACGTGGCCCCCATTTCCTCGGCAAAGACTTTGTAGCGCAGGCGCTGTGCTTCGCGGACTTCCTTCTCGTCGTGCGCAAAGCTGAGGCTGAATGTGCTCTTCGAGGTGTTGAGCAACTCGCGTGGGTGCAGCATCCTTCTCTCCTTGAGTGCAATTTTTTGATGGAGAGAAGGTAAAAGTTTTGTGTGACAGCAGGGTGACGGGACAATGAAAATTGGGTGACTTGCATGCAAGTCACCCAATCGGAGGGGTGTAACGCAGCAGGCCGCTCAGTGGGTTACGCGGGTGGCACCGCCGCCGGTGAGTACGCGGACGCGATCGCCCGGTTTGAAGCTTTCATCGGCTTCCTGAGTGATGGCCAGCATGCGGCCGTTATCCAGCTTTACGGTAATCTCCAGGCCGGGCTTGCGGGTGGTGCCTTCCTCAATGGCATGGCCGGCCACGGCGCCGCCGACGGCGCCGAGGATGGTGGCGATGGTCGCGCCTTTGCCTTCGCCGATGGTGCTGCCGGCTACCCCGCCGACGGCCGCGCCGGAAATGGTGCCAACTCCGGTGTCGGTGCCTTCAATGGTGACCTGGCGTACGCTTTCCACCACGCCCATCTGGACTTCCTGTACCTGGCGCGCCTGGGTGCGGCTGTATGCCCCGCCGGACAGGCTGGTCGCGCAGCCTTGCGCCAGCAGTGCGGTAGCAAGCAGAACGGCAAGTAGAGGTGTTTTCATTTGTGTGCTCCAGTATGAAGGGTTAGAGGCTGTAGCCAAAAGTCTGCCGGAATAACGCGTGAATCTCTTCGGTGGTTGACTGGTGGTTCTGCCCGCCGCGGCTGGCGATCTTCAGCGAGCCCATCAGGGCCGCCAGACGACCGGTCGTCTCCCAGTCCATGCCATTGGCGATACCATGCAGCAAGCCGGCACGATAGGCGTCACCGCAGCCGGTCGGATCGACGATGGCGGAGGCGGGTACGCAGGGAATCTCAATCACCTTGTTATCAGTATAGATGCGCGAACCCTGCGCGCCCAGTGTTTGAATCACGGCCTTGACGTGTTGCGCCAGGTGTTCCAGTGAATGCCCGGTTTTTTCCTGCAGCATTTGTCCTTCATAGTCGTTCACGGCCAGGAAATCGGCCTTGTGAATGAACTGCATCAGTTCCTCGCCGTTGAACATCGGCAAGCCCTGACCCGGATCGAAAATGAATGGGATGCCGGCCTGATGGAATTCTTCGGCGTGCTGCACCATGCCATCGCGGCCATCCGGCGCGACGATGCCGAGCGATATATCGCATGCGGCGGAAACGTGGTTGTGATGGGAAAAGGTCATGGCGCCCGGGTGGAACGCAGTAATCTGATTGTCGTCCAGGTCGGTGGTGATAAAGGCCTGGGCGGTGTAGGTGCCGGCAATGGGGCGGATGTAGTCGGTGGCGATGGCGAGCGTTTCCAGTCGATCAAGGTAGGGCTGGAAATCGTCGCCCACCGTGGCCATGATACGCGGGCTGCCGCCCAGAAGATTGAGGTTGTAGGCAATATTGCCGGCGCAGCCGCCGAATTCGCGGCGCATTTCCGGTACCAGAAAGGCCACGTTCAAAATATGAATCTGTTCCGGCAGGATATGGTTGCGGAACCGGTCGGGGAAAACCATGATGTTGTCGAACGCCATGGAGCCGCAAATCAGCGTATGCATTGTTTTTCTCATCCAGAGTTGGTGGGGAGCCAGCGTGGATTATAGCAGCGCCGCTGTGCTGCGGCTGTCAAAAAAGGATCATCCGCATGTCACGAAAGCATCAAGTCGGCACGGCATATTCAGCGCATGGAAAAGCGATTGCGCCTACTGTTATGGGGTATCCCCCTTATCTTCTATAGCCACGACGCGCTGGCCTGGGGCCTGTACACCCATGTCTACTTCGGCCAGTTGCTGGTGTGGGCTGTGCCCCTCCTCGATCCGGCGTTCAGGCGCGCCAGCAAGCGCTTCCCCCGTCTGGTTATGGCTGGAGCCTGCTTGCCCGATCTGGCGCTGGTCGGCAAAACGGTAGGAGTAGAGTCCTTTCGCGGCACGCACGACTGGGAAAGCGCCCGAGCGCATCTGGAGCGTGCCCGCACCGATGAAGAGCGTGCGCTGGCCCTGGGTTTTGCCAGCCATCTGCTGGTTGATGTGGTGGCGCATAACCATTTTGTGCCGGCTCATGAGCGTTTGTGGTTTGAGGGTGCCATGCTGTCCCATATGGCCAGTGAATGGGCTATGGATGCCTATATCGCGCGGCACTTGTTTGAGACCCCGGGTGATTTGCTGTTAAGTCAGGCTGAGGTGCGAGCGTATGTCGAGCAGTTTTATGGCTGTACGCCCGCGCAGGCAGGCAAGGCGCTGGCAACGCTTGCCCGGGCGGATCAGTTCCTGCGCGCGACGCGTTTGCCCACCGGACTACTGGCGGCCGCGCGTCGGTTTGACCGGCGACTGGTCCATCGCTTCGACTATTACATTCAGCAGACCAGTGTTCGCTTGGAGCAGATCAATCGACTGGTCGCGGGTGAGACGCCATTTTGGCAGGCCGAGTTGCCTTGCCCGAAAACCAAGCGGGAAGAACTGCTTGCCTACTCGCGGCACCGCGTAAGGGGACGCCTGCCGGTGCCGGAAGACTTTTTCCGCGTGGTACAGGGCGAATAATCCGCCACTCTTCTTAATCGCTGATGTCTCGTGATGCCTCGAGGCCGGCTACCCCTCCGGCCTGGGCAGAGCTATTGTTTGCTCGGAGGGATCAATGCACCAGCAGCAGAGAGAAGCCGGATACCAGCGTACCGATCAGAGCGCCGGCCAGTACATCAGAAGGGTAATGCAGACCGAGAACCAGGCGCGAAAGGGCGACCAGTGCGGTAAATGGCGCAACCAGCCAGGCTAATTGCGGGTAGTAGTTCAGCAGCACGATGGAGAATGCCACGGCATGCAGCGTGTGACCGGACGGAAAGCTGTACTGGTCTAGCGGCGCCGTACTGACATAAAGCTGCTCGTTCAGTGTGAACGGACGCGGGCGCTCGGTACGGTGTTTCAGCCACTTGTAGATCAGCGTGCAACTGAGGCCGGCAAGAATCATGTGTGCCACCACGAACCAGGCGGCCGGCCCGTACAACACAGGCAGCAGCAGCATGAGGGCATACCAGAATACGCCGTTGCCCAGCCGGCTGACGCCGCGGAATATCCAGCGAATCAGATGGTAGTGGCTGGCGCGGTTGAAAGGCACGCACCAGCCGTGTTCCCACTGACTAATTTGATTCAAACGAGAGGCCAGTTTGTGGATCATTGCAGTCCTCCATGGAGGCGAGTTGCAAAAGAATGGTTTCAAACTGCTGGTAGATGTGTTCCCAGTCGAGCGCGGCAGCGCTGTCAACTGCGCTTGCGCGCAGATGGGCGGTCAGTCCTGCCGCGCTGGCCAGTTCTGCAGCCAGGCGAATAAACATGTCGCTGTCGGCAAAATCGGCCAGCATGCCGGAGTGGCCGTGGCGAACGTGCTGGGCCGCGGCAGCATAGTTGAACGCCACGACAGCCAGGCCGCTGGCCATGGCTTCCATGGTGACATTGCCGTAAGTTTCCGTCAGCGAGGGGAACAGGAAAACGTCACCGCTGGCGTAATGAGCGGCCAGATCTTCGCCCCGACGCGCGCCGGCAAAGATAATGTCTGGATGCTGTTTCTGCAGCACGGCCCGCTCCGGCCCGTCGCCGACCATAACCAGCTTGACGGCCGGGTTGTGCTGCTTCATGGCATGAAAGCTGGCGGCAATCAGTGCCAGATTTTTCTCCGGGGCAAGGCGGCCGACGTAGATGGCCACCGGATCGGCGGGCTGAGCTCCCCACTGGCGGCGCAGTTCTTCACTGCGACGGCCCGGATTGAATAGCTGCGTATCGACGCCGCGTTGCACCACCAGCAGGTTCTTGTAGCCACAGGCAGACAGTTCGGTACGCAGACTGTCGGTCGGCACCATGGTGCAATGGGCCTTGTTATGGAATTTGCGCAAATAGGCCACAATCGGTTTTTTCAACCAGCCGATGCCATAATGCTTGCTATAGCTATGGAAGTTGGTGTGAAAATCGGTCGCTACCGGGATGCGCAGCTTCAGTGCGGCGGCCAGAGCCGACCAGCCGAGCGGGCCTTCGGTGGCAATATGCACCAGATCGGGGCGGTTTTTGGTCCAGCGCTGCAGCAACGCGCGTTTCGCCGGCAGACCCATTTTCAGTCCGTCATAGCGTGGAATGCTGACGCCCAGTTGCAAAACCTCTTCCAGTTGCTGGGTGGAGACAGGCAGCTCGGCCTGATTCTGGCGCGGGCGGATCAGCTGAATCTGGTGTCCGCGTGCGAGCATGGCCGAAACCAGTCGGCCCAGTGTCATGGCTACGCCATTGATCTCCGGCGGATAGGTTTCCGTCACTACGGCGAGGCGCAGATGGCGCCGGCTGGGTGACAGATGCTGAAATAGGATGGGTGTCTCGTTCATGCACGAAAATGTGCCTCAGCTACAAGACAGGTTGATAACAATACTGTGATGCTTTTGTTAAAGTGGCCCGGGTTGCCGGCTGATATGCTGAAAGGGTAAGTTCAGTAAGGCTAAATGCGGCTGGTATTGATGTACCAACATTATGAAAAATATGAAGAAAATGTTTGCCAGTCGGGTTGTGATGGTTGAGAATATGCGGCAATGCGTATTCCGGGTTGCCCGGATGCGAATGAATTTCTAATGCAAAGCCCATAACACTTAGGAGGGGTTGTATGATTTTTGATGATTTTGCCAAGGCGCAGTCCTTTTTTCTCTGGGCAACCTTTGCGATTGCCTTCGTCATGGGGGCGGTAGCCAACAAGACCAATTTCTGTACCATGGGTGCGGTGTCTGACTGGGTTAACATGGGTGACACCGGACGTATGCGTGCCTGGTTGCTGGCCATTGCCGTTGCAGTGCTGGGTATGGTGCTGCTGGAATCGAAGGGTCTGGTCAACGCAGATGCTTCCTTCCCGCCGTACCGCGCTAATCAGCTGATCTGGGCGGAAAACCTGCTCGGCGGCATTTTGTTCGGCATCGGTATGACCCTCGCTTCCGGTTGTGGTAACAAGACTCTGGTGCGTATCGGTGGCGGTAACATCAAGTCGATCATGGTGCTGGTGATTGTCGGCCTGATTGCCTATTACATGGTGAACCCGTTCCCGAACAGCGATAAAACCCTGTTTACCGTGCTGTTCTACGACTGGATTCGTCCGCTGGCAGTGAACCTGTCCACCCATCAGGATCTGGGTGCTGTGATTTCCGGTGGCGAAGGTGCCATGAAGACCCGCATGATCGTTGGTGGTCTGCTGGCTCTGGGGCTGATTGCCTTTGCCTTTAAATCGGCCGAATTCCGCAGCAATTTCGATAATATTCTCGGTGGCGTTGTCATCGGCCTTGCCGTTCTCGCTGCCTGGTATGTGACTTCCAATGTCGCCGTGACGGTTGATGGCGAGCAGCACACCCTGCAGGACTATGTGCAGCAGTGGGACTTCCTGGCACCGTCTCCGGATGGCAAGCCGGAAGACAGCCGCTCTCTGGCGCCCCAGTCGTTCACCTTTATCAACCCGATGGGACAAACCTTCGGTTACATCAAGTCCGGTTTTGATCATGGTATCCTGACCTTTGGCGTGATGGCCGTAGGCGGCGTGATTGTCGGCTCGCTGGTCTGGGCGCTGCTGTCGCGTCGTTTCCGCATTGAATGGTTCGCATCCTGGAAGGATTTCTTCAACCACTTCATCGGCGCTGTATTGATGGGCTTCGGCGGTGTTCTGGCCATGGGTTGTACCATCGGTCAGGCGATCACCGGCGTTTCCACCCTGGCTATCGGCTCCTTTGTTGCCTTCTTCGGTATCGTGCTGGGTAGTGCGCTGACCATGAAAGTGCAGTACTACAAGATGGTTTACGAAGATGATGCCACCCTTTTCAAGTCGCTGGTCACCGGTCTGGTTGACCTGAAGCTGCTGCCGAAAAAGATGCGTCAACTTGATGAGGTATAAGGGTTGACAAACTCTGTCTGACCGCTATAATGGCGGTCTTTCCGGGTTGTTAGCTCAGTCGGTAGAGCAGCGGACTTTTAATCCGTTGGTCGCGTGTTCGAGTCACGCACAACCCACCAGTATCAAACAAAAGGCCTGCGTAAGCAGGCCTTTTGTTTTTCCTTGACGCTGCCTATTTCTTCTCCTTCTCCTCCGGGTTTTCTTGCCGGTTAGCAACCGCAGCCGAATCTTCCGTCTGTTCCGCCATTTGCACCAGGATCGTGCGCGCCATCCCCTGTGTCGTGCCTTTATGGTGCGTGCCGGTGCCTGATCGTTGTTTTTGTGTCGCAACTTATTGTTAGTTATGCAAATAATCTGTTGGCACGCATGTTGCTAAATATCGCTTGCCCTAGTGTTTTTGTATTTTTGATGACTGACAAAAAAGGAAGGAAAGCTGATATGAAGAAACTGACTCAAGCGCTGTTGTT
>JAJZTZ010000051.1 GCA_021847305.1 Pseudomonadota bacterium
GACACAGGCTGACTCCACGCCCCTTCCTCGATGCCGCCGACTTTGCCGACGAAACCCTGATCACCTACCCGGTTCCCGACCGCATGCTCGACCTGATCCGCCGGGTATTGCGCCCGGCCGGCGTCAACCCCCCGCGCCGCACGGCCGAACTGACCGTCGCCATCCTGCAGCTGGTAGCCTCGCGCCGCGGCATCGCCGCATTGCCGCGCTGGGCGGTACAAGGGTATCTGGAACGGAATTACGTCGAGTCTCGCTCTATTGGCAAGAAAGGACTTTGGAGCCAACTCTACGCTGCCGTGCGGACAACCGAGCTGGAGCTGCATCGGGAGTTTGCCGACCTGCTGACGGAAACGGCTTTTGCCTATTTGAGCAATATCAAGCAGATTACTGCTGAGCCGGGAAACCAACAACAGTCATGACATTCCGGCAAGGTAACAACTTCCCAGCTGCCTGGAGCCTACTGAAATAGGCTCTTAAGCCATTGCTCCAGCTCTGCCGTCTCACGCAGCAGGAATGCCCCGTCGCCGTACACATGCGCCATCAGCGCAATGCCCTGCGCCCGGCCGAGCAGATGCAGCGCCAGCGCCTGGCTATTATCCGCCGCGCCCGACAAGGCCAGTTGCCGCGTCAGCCAGTCGCGAAACAGGTCAAACAGCCGGCGCGCCTCATGCTGCAATAGCGGCCGGTCTTTGCCCAGCTCCGTGTTGAGGCTGCCGATCGGACAACCATAGCGGGCCAGCTCATCCTGCCGTGACACGACCATGTGCACAAAAGCGATCAGCCGCTCGCGCGGATCGCTTAGCTGCGTTTCCCAGCCGGCCAGCAAGGCGGCAAATTCCTGCAGCCGCTGCTCCACCACGGCGCGCAGAATGTCGTCCTTGCTTTTGAAATGGTGATAGATATTGCCGCGGTTCACCCGTGCGGCATCCACAATGTCGCTGAACGACGTGCTCTCGAACCCCTTGTGGTAAAAGAGGTTCTTGGCGCACTCGATGATCTCGTTGCGGGTTTTTTCGCCCTTGGCTTGTAACATTCAACCCCTGTTGGCTTATATCGGCCGGTACATTTTCATCGGTCGCGTCTGGCGCACCTGCATTTCATCCATCTGAGCCCGAACCGCGTCCTTCCAGTGGTAACGCGGCCGGTATCCCAACATTCTGCTTGCCCGCGCATTGTCCGCCGAGACCTCTTCCATCAGGTGAATGATACTACGGGTGACCAACGGCTCCCATGGTACCAGCGGATCAAGTTTCTCCATCAGCCAGGCAAACGGATAAGCAATGGCAAAAGGCACGCCGAAATGGGGTTTGGGCAGTCCGTATTCGTTGTGCAGGAATTCGATCACCTGGCGTACGCTCGGCACTTCCGGCCCCACGATATTGAACCCGACATAGCCCGACAAGCTGTCAGCTTTGGCGGCAGCGGCAAAGGCCGCTCCGATGTCTCGTCCGTCTATGAGCGGCAGGCTGGTCTTGCCGCCTGCCACCCAGGGTACCAGATGGGTTTTCAGGCGCGGCACCAGAATCGGCAGCAGACCGAGGGCATAGCGGTTTCCGGCAAAAATACCCAGGCGCAGATTCACCCCGCAAAATTGACCATCGCTGGCCTGGCGCAGGGCATCCTCAATAGCAATCACATTGCCCAGATGCGGCCAGAATGGGCGTGGAATACCGCAAGACATGGCGTCGGCAGAATGTTGTGGTGCAGCCGCGCTGGTGGTGCTGACATTGATAAACCGACTCACCCCCGCCTGCTTCGCTTCTGCCAGCAAGGCCAGAGACGGTTCCAGATAGAGTTCGCGCGACTGTTTGGCATGCCCCCACAGCGACGTCCAGGCCGCAGCATGACACACCGTATCAATCCCTTTGAGCAGGGTTTTGCGATAGACCGGGTCACGCAGATCACCCTGCCGCACCTCACCGCGAAACCCTGCTGGCAGCCGCGCCGCATCGCGGCAGGCCGCCACAGGCGTCATTCCTTCAGTCTGCGCCAGGGCTTCCAGCACATGTCCGCCGACAAATCCGGTTGCACCGGTAACCAATACAGTCTTGCTCATGACACCCCCACACAATTAGATATTCGTCTAATCATTATTGGACGATCGTCTAATAATGTAAAGCCTCTTTTGCCCCCAATCGCTCGCCACCCTATACATTCGCCGCCGATAGCCACATAATTGACACCATGCATTCCACGACCAGCCGCATTTACCTCGCTTCCGCCAGCCCGCGCCGGCGGGAACTGCTGAAACAGATCAATGTTTCCTTCGAGACCCTGCTGTTGCGTACCCGACAGGAACGCTGCGATGTGGACGAAACGCCCCAGGCAGGAGAAAACCCGGCCGAATACGTGGTCCGCCTTGCTCTTGCCAAGGCGCGGGCAGGAGAGGCAGCGCGCGACATGCGCCACTTGCCCAGGCACCCGGTGCTGGCAGCGGACACGACCGTGACCTTTGATGGCCACATTCTCGGCAAACCGGAAAATGCCCATGCCGCCGAAGCCATGCTGATGTCGCTGTCCGGCCGGACCCACACCGTGCACACCGCGGTTGCGCTGATTCTCGACGGCCGGCTGGAGCATCGTCTGTGCAGCAGTGAAGTCCAATTCAAGGACCTCAGCACCGACGAAGTACGGCGTTACGTCAAAACCGGGGAACCCCATGACAAAGCCGGTGCCTATGCTATACAGGGCAAGGCTGCCGCCTTTATTTCCAATCTGAACGGCAGTTACAGCGGGGTCATGGGACTGCCGCTGTTTGAAACCGCCGAATTATTGCAACGTTTTCAAGTACCCGTATGAGCGAAGAAATTCTTGTCAACGTCACGCCGCAGGAAACCCGCGTGGCGATCATCCAGACCGGCGTGGTGCAGGAGCTGCATATTGAGCGCAGCTCCGCCCGCGGACTGGTTGGCAACATTTATATCGGCAAGGTCGCCCGCGTCTTGCCCGGCATGCAGTCGGCCTTTATCGACATCGGCCTGGAACGGGCAGCGTTTCTGCACGTGGCCGATATCTGGGAACAGCGCAAACCGAATGAAGCGGAAAAACCGATCGAAAAACTGCTGTTCGAAGGTCAGACGATTTTGGTGCAGGTCATCAAGGACCCGATCGGTACCAAAGGCGCCCGGCTGTCGACGCAGATCAGTCTGGCCGGCCGCTTTCTCGTCTATCTGCCGCAGGAAACCCACATCGGCATTTCCCAGCGCATTGAGGATGAGGCCGAACGCGAGCATCTGCGGGAAAAACTGCAAAGCCTGATTCCGGCTGAAGAACACGGCGGCTTCATCATCCGCACCATGGCAGAAAGCGCGACGGACCGCGAACTGGAAGCCGACATTGCCTATCTGCGCAAGATCTGGCAAGACCTGCAAAAAGCCTCCCGGGTGTCCGGCGCCGGCACGCTGCTGTACCAGGACCTGACCCTGGCCATGCGCGTACTGCGCGACATCGTTAACGAAGACACCAGCCGTCTGCGGGTCGATTCGCGGGAAACGTTCCAGAAAATGCAGGGATTTGCCGAGAACTACATGGTGGACATGCTGCCCCGGCTGGAACACTACAGCGGCGAACGCCCGCTGTTTGACCTGTATGCCATCGAACAGGAAATCGAGAAGGCCCTGTCGCGTAAAGTGGAACTCAAATCCGGCGGCTACCTGATCATCGATCAGACCGAAGCGCTCACCACCATCGACGTCAACACCGGGGGCTTTGTCGGCGGGCGCAATTTTGACGACACCATTTTCAAGACCAACCTGGAAGCGGCGCAAACCATTGCCCGCCAGCTGCGCCTGCGCAATCTGGGGGGCATCATCATTCTGGATTTCATCGATATGGACAATCCGGAACACCGCGATGCCGTGCTGGCCGAACTGAAAAAGGCTCTGGCGCGCGACCGCACGCGCATGACGGTAAACGGTTTTACCGCGCTGGGGCTGGTGGAAATGACGCGCAAACGCACCCGCGAAAGCCTGGCGCACATTTTGTGCGAACCCTGCCCCACCTGCCAGGGGCGCGGCGAAGTCAAAACCGCGCAGACCATCTGCTACGAAGTCCTCCGCGAAATCGTGCGCGAAGCGCGCCAGTTCAACGCCCGCGAATTCCGCATCCTGGCCTCGCAAACCGTGGTCGACCAGTTCCTGGACGAAGAATCGCAAAGTCTGGCCCTGCTGGAAGACTTCATCGGCAAACCGATTTCTCTGCAGGTTGAATCGGCCTATCCGCAGGAACAGTACGACATTGTGCTGATGTGAAAACAGCGTGAGGTGTGAGGTGTGAGGTGTGAGGTGTGAGGTGTGAGGTGTGAGGTGTGAGGTGTGAGGTGTGAGGTGGCAACAGCATAGCCTCCTCCTTGTAAAAATCTACTTTCCTTCGCCCGCTTGCGCGCCCTCTGTTCCCACCTGCCTGGCCAGCGCCTGGACGATCCGCCCCAAAGCGGCTTCGCGCTGGCGCATCAGCGCACCCTGCTGCTGTAGACGGGCCAGCTGTTTGTCCAGCCGCGCCAGGTCGTGTCCCATGGCCATGATTTCTTCTCGCCGGCGGCTCAGATGGCTGTGATAGGTCTGGATTTCCAGCAACAGCGGCTGCTCCGCCTGCTGTAGCCAGGATTCGGTCTCGCTGCGGGCGGCGGCAAAAATCTTCTCCACCTCGGCCATGATGGCGAGGAAATATTTGCGCACGAGAAAATGCTTTTCGGTCATGATGTTGACCAGATCGTCGCAGAAGTCCTCGGTACGTTTTACCAGCAGGCGCAGTTCGTGGCGGTGGCTTTCCAGCGTAAGCGGTTGCGGCGTAATGTGCTCGAAGCGGTGTTTTTCATGGAAGGCATAGCAGGCGCTGTCGATCCATTTGGTAATGCGCAGGGCAATGTCGAGGGTCTGCTCGAACTGGCTGAGCATCAGACGCGCCAGATTTTCCATCGTCTGCATCAGACCATGCGTTGTCCAGCTGCTCTGGATAATGTCCCGTCCGGTTTGCAGAATCGCCTGCAAACGCTCACCATCCAGCAGAGCCAGCAGTTTGCGCCCTTCCTTGTCGATCAGCTGCCGGGTTTTCTCAAAATGACGCACGCTCTCGTCAAACTGCTCTTCCTCGCTTGCCACCCGCTCGTCCAGCTGCAGCATGACGCCATGATTGCGCTCGGTAATGCCGCTTAAACCGGCCAGCTCCGCTTCGATGCGCTTGCGCTCGCCGCGCACCAGTTGCAGCGAGGTGCGGATCATGGCGCCGATTTCCCGCACCGTCTGGTTGCGCGCAATACGGTAGCGGGAGGGAATGATTTCCTTCGCCAGCATGGCTTCCAGCCGCGGCAGTCCGCTGCGCGCCAGCAAGGCGCTGTCGCCGCGGATACGCGCCAGCAGGCCCTTCTGTGCCGACACAGCAAACACCCTGGCGGGCGGCAGCTTGAGCAAATCGCGCGTCTCGCTTAACTGCCTGGCGATCATCATGTCGACCTCGGCCAGCGACTTCAATTCGTCCCACAGCACATCAATCTTGTTCAGCACCGCCAGCCGGTGCTCCACTTGCGGCTCAACAAAACGCCGCCAGATCTCCATGTCGGAACGCGTTACCCCGGTATCGGTCGCCAGCAGAAACAGCACAGCATGAGCGCCGGGAATGGCGCTGACAGTCAGTTCCGGCTCGGTACCCAGGGCATTGAGGCCGGGCGTATCGAGAATCACCAGGCCGCTTTTAAGCAGTGGATGGGGAAAATTCAACATGGCATAGCGCCAGGCTGGTACCCGCACCTGCGCATCCGGTGTCGGTGCAATGCCTTCCTGATCCGCCAGGAACCCGAGCTTTCTGGCCTCGTCCGCGCTGACCAGCTTGGTCTGGGTAATCACGCTGAGGATGCGGACAATCGCTTCCGGATGCGCCGGATCAAGCAGGAAGGTACGCCAGGCCTTGTCCACCTTCTTCCATTGAGCCAGGCTCTGATCGCTGCTGCGGGTATCAATCGGCAGCAAACGCAGACTGGGGGGATGACCGGCATCGAAATAGACTTCGGTCGGACACATGGTGGTCCGACCCACGTCACTGGGCAACAGACGACGCTTGAAGTCGGAAAAAAACAGGGCGTTGATGAGTTCGGTTTTGCCGCGCGAAAACTCGGCCACAAAGGCAAGCACCAGCTTTTCGCTGCGCAGGCTGTCAGTCAGACTGTCCAGTCGCCCCAGTTGTGCCCGGTCGGCTAATGGCGAATCCGCCAGCCAGGCGCGGTAAGCGCCGATCGTTTGCGACAAAGCGGCGCGCCAGGCATAAAACTGCAGCATTTCCCGTTGAAGCTGCCCGGCCATGAATTGCTTTTCTCCCTTTTCCGCACCTGAGCGACGCGGATGCCCGGCGCTGTGCGCCGCATTATTGTTCCAGCAAGCTGGCCGGGATGACCCGGCTGCCGCAAATCTCCACCACCTTGTTGCGGCTCAGGTCACCCGCTTTCAGCGTCACCGCACGCAACGGCACGGCAAAACGTTCAGCCAGGTATTTGCACAAAAGCGCATTGGCCTGGCCTTCAACCGGAGGCGCCTTGATCCTTATTTTTAGCGCATCGCCATGTAAACCGGCAACCTCAGTTTTTTTGGCGCCGGGCTGCACGTAAATGCTCAGCGTGACACACTCGCCCGCCTGGCGGAACCACTGTGTCATTACAGGCTGCGCACCAGCATATCCAGCCAGGCCACCGGCAGCATGAGAATCAGCTGCGCCAGCACTATCGCCACCAGCGGTGTCAGATCAACCCCGCCAATCGGCGGAATAATCTGCCGCAACGGCCTCAGTACCGGCCGGGTCAGCACCTCGAGCATGGCATTCGCCGGGGAATACGGTTGCACCCAGCTCAGCAGCGCCTGCACCAGAATGATGAAAATATACATCTGAATAAAGGTGCGTAACAAATTTACTCCGGAAAGTAAAAATAATGTCAGCCAGGGTGCCGCCCCCGCCACAGCGAAGGGGAAGCCCCCCAACCACGCCAGCGCGATGGTGAGGACGAATTCCGCCAGCCAGGCGAGCAGCAGAGTGGACCAGTCTACGCCTTTCCAGCCGGGCAAAACGCGGCGCATGGGCTTCACCGCAAAGTCGGTCAGGGCAAACAGGAAATGCCCCAGCGGGTTACCCAGCGGCACACGCAGGCGCTGAAACAGAAAACGCAGTAAAAATGCGTAGATGAACAGCCCGAACAGCGTTTCCAGCAAAAATCCGACTGCATTGGTAACCATGCCTCAGCCTCCTAGTCTTCGCCCAGTTCCACACCCAACTCGACCGCCCGATCGCGCGCCGCCCGCATGGCAGTCACAAAAGCAGCCTTGGCGGTGTGCTCGTCCAGGGTATGGATGGCCCGCTCGGTGGTGCCGCCTTTGGAAGTAACGCGCGCGCGCAGCAGATCCAGCGCCTCATCGCTGCTGCCCGCCAGCTTGGCCGCGCCGCTGAAGGTCGCCACTGCCAGCCGGCGGCCGTCTTCGGCAGAAAAGCCGAATTCCCGGGCGGCCTCGACCATGGCTTCCATGAAATAGAACACATACGCCGGCCCACTGCCGGACAGCGCCGTGATGGCATCCAGCTGGGTTTCCTTGTCCACCCAGACCACCTCTCCCACTGCCTTAAGAATCGTCTCCGCCATGTCGCGCTGGGCCGGCGGCACCATCGGACCGGCAAACAGACCGGTCATGCCGGCCAACACCAGCGCCGGGGTGTTCGGCATGGAACGCGCAATGCGGGTATAACCGCCCAGCCAGCGCGACATATCCTGCAGCCGGATGCCGGCAGCAATCGACAGCACCAGTTGCGCCTTCATCTGCGGTGCCAGCGCCTGCGCCACGGCGCGCAGCTGCTGCGGCTTCACCGCCAGCACAATAACGTCCATTTCGCTGACATCGGCCGTGTCGATCGCTTCGCACGCCTGCACAGCGTAGCGGCCCACCAGTTTGGCAGACACGTCAGCATTGGGGTCCACCACTGTGATGTCGCGGGTATTGAAGCCGCCCTGGTGCAGGCCACCGATGATGGCGCTGGCCATATTGCCGCCGCCGATAAAGGCAATTTTCATGCTGTTTTTTCTCCGTAATTTCGTGCACCAAAAATGGCGGTGCCCACCCTCACCATCGTTGCCCCTTCGGCAATCGCCGCCTCCAGGTCATGCGACATACCCATGGACAGGGTATCCCAGTCCAGCCCCTCGGCACGTCCCTGTTCAAACAGGTTTTTCAGCTGGCGAAACGCAGCACGCTGCTCCGTTTCGCTATCCGTCGGTGCAGGAATCGCCATCAAGCCGCGCAGACGCAAGCGCGGCATGGCCTGAATCTGCCGAGCCAGTGCCAGCGCCGCGTCCGGCTCAACCCCGCTCTTGCTGGCTTCGCCGCTGACATTCACCTGCACCAGCACATTCAGCGGCGGCACATGCACATCGCGTGCCTCATTCAGGCGCTGGGCGATTTTTTCCCGCTCCACGCTGTGCACCCAGTCAAAGTGCTGGGCAATCGGCCGCGTCTTATTGCTCTGGATCGGCCCGATAAAATGCCACTGCAGGGGCAAATCCTGCAACTGCGCCTGTTTATCCAGCGCCTCCTGCAGGTAATTTTCACCGAAAGCCTGCTGACCGGCAGCGTACGTAGCGCGCACCGCATCGGCGCCAAAGGTTTTGCTCACGGCCAGCAGTTGCACGCTGTCCGGCTGCCGCCCAGCCACCTCGGCGGCCTGTTTGATGCGCTGTCGCACAGCTTGCAAAGCGTTTGTGATTGTGTCCATAATGCTGGAGACCTGTACTGTATTCAACCCGCGCCAGCGCGACCACAGAAGCATAACGCTGCGCCAGAATATAAATGCAACAGGCCCTGACTATAATGAATGATAAAGAAGCGGCTGGCCGCGGCCCGTTTCACCGCCTGCCCACCTGCTCGTGGAGATTATAAATGGAAATTGCTGACCTGCTGGCATTCTCGGTCAAGAACAAGGCCTCTGACTTGCACCTGTCCGCCGGGCTTCCGCCGATGATCCGTGTGCACGGCGACGTACGCCGCATCAACGTGCCGTCACTTGACCACAGTACCGTACACGACATGGTGTACGACATCATGAATGACGGTCAGCGCAAGGTTTACGAAGAAAACCTGGAAGTCGACTTTTCCTTCGAGGTGCCCAACCTGGCCCGTTTCCGTGTCAATGCCTTCGTGCAGAACCGCGGCGCCGGCGCAGTATTCCGTACCATTCCGTCCAAGGTGCTGACGCTGGAACAGCTCAACGCGCCGAAAATCTTTACCGAAATCGCCAATCAGCCGCGCGGCATCGTACTGGTAACCGGCCCGACCGGCTCGGGTAAGTCCACCACCCTGGCGGGTATGATCGATTACATCAACGAAAACGAATACGGCCACATCCTCACGGTGGAAGACCCGATCGAATTCGTGCACGAATCGAAAAAGTGTCTGATGAACCAGCGTGAGGTCGGCCCGCATACCCTGTCGTTCAGCAATGCGCTGCGTTCCGCCCTGCGTGAAGATCCGGACGTGATTCTGGTGGGCGAGATGCGTGACCTGGAAACCATCCGTCTGGCGCTGACCGCGGCCGAAACCGGCCACCTGGTATTCGGCACCCTGCATACCTCATCCGCCGCCAAAACCATCGACCGTATTGTCGACGTGTTCCCCGCCGCGGAAAAGGAAATGGTCCGCTCCATGCTGTCCGAATCGCTGCGCGCGGTCATCTCCCAGACCCTGCTGAAAACCAAGGACGGCTCCGGCCGCGTCGCCGCGCACGAAATCATGATCGGTACACCGGCCATCCGTAACCTGATCCGGGAAAACAAGATCGCGCAAATGTACTCTGCCATCCAGACCGGCCAGAGCGTGGGCATGCAGACCCTCGACCAGTGCCTGCAGGATCTGGTCCGCCGCAACGTCGTGTCCGTCGGGGAAGCCCGCACCAAAGCCGCCAACAAGGATGCCTTCCTGGGTTAATCCAGCCGTAAGACACAAGGAATACACACATGGAACGCGACCAGTCACTCAAATTCATGTCCGACCTGCTACGTCTGATGGTCGAAAAGAAAGCCTCCGATCTGTTTCTGACCGCCGGCTTTCCCCCCGCCATCAAAATCGACGGCCGCGTCACCCCGGTTTCCAGCCAGCCGCTGTCGCCGCAGCACACGCGCGAACTGGCTCGCGCCATCATGAACGACAAGCAGTCCAAGGAATTCGAAGAAACCAACGAGTGTAACTTCGCCATTTCCCAGCCCGACTCCGGCCGCTTCCGCGTCAATGCCTTCGTGCAGCAAGGTCGTGCCGGCCTGGTATTGCGTACCATCAACACCAAGATTCCCACATTTGGCGATCTGGGCCTGCCCGACACGCTGAAAGACGTCGCCATGACCAAGCGCGGCCTGGTCATCTTTGTCGGCGGTACCGGTTCCGGTAAGTCCACCTCCCTGGCGGCGATGATCGGCTACCGTAATGAAAACAGCTACGGCCACATCATCACCATTGAAGACCCGGTGGAGTACGTGCACGAACACCGCAACTGCATCGTCACCCAGCGCGAAGTCGGCGTGGACACGGAAAACTGGTTCTCGGCGCTGAAAAACACCCTGCGTCAGGCGCCCGACGTGATTCTCATCGGCGAAATCCGCGACCGCGAAACCATGGACTACGCCATCGCCTTCGCCGAAACCGGCCACCTGTGTATGGCTACCCTGCACGCCAACTCAGCCAACCAGGCGCTCGACCGTATCATCAACTTCTTCCCGGAAGAACGCCGCCAACAGCTGCTGATGGACCTGTCGCTCAACCTCAAGGCTTTCGTGTCGCAGCGTCTGATTCCCCATTCCTCCGGTAGCGGCCGCGTGGCTGCCATCGAAATCATGCTCAACTCGCCGCTGATTTCCGACCTGATCTTCAAGGGCGAAGTGCACGAAATCAAGGAAATCATGGCCCGCTCGCGCGAACAGGGCATGCAGACCTTCGACCAGGCCCTGTTCGACCTGTTCGAAGCCGACAAAATCACCTACGAAGACGCCCTGCGCAACGCCGACTCGGTCAACGACCTGCGCCTCAAGATCAAACTGGAAGGCAAGGAAGCCAAGGGCAAGGAAATGGGCGCCGAACTCAATCACCTGCAGATTATGTGAGGAGTGAGGAGTGAGGAGTGCCAAAGCATAACCCACTTCCCCCTTTGTAAAAGGGGGATTGAGGGGGATTCCCTCAGTCCCCAGTCCTGTTACCTCAGTCCTGCTATCCCAGACCTAGCGCAGCTTCTCCGTCCAGGCTTTCAGCGCCAGCATCTGTTCGGCAATCTTGTGCTTTAGTTTCTCGTCCGTCACATTACCGTCGGCGTCGAATTCCCCGCCAAATGCGCGACCAAACACTTCCGGCCGGTTCAGCGGGTGCAGGTCGAGGTACACGCACACCTGACGCAGGTGATACTGCGCCCGCCCCGAACCCATTCCGCCGCCCGAACCCATGATCGCTACCGGCTTGCCGCCCAGCGGGGCGTTATCCGGCTCGCGCGAGGCCCAGTCGAGCACGTTTTTCAGCGCCGGGGCAATGGAATAGTTGTATTCCGGGCAGGCCAGCACCAGGGCATCGGCAGCGGCAATCTGCGCCACCACCCGCGCCACACTGGCAGGCTTTTCCATATCGCCGTTATACAACGGCACATCACTGATATCGGCCATTTCAAACTGCACCCCTTCCGGCAGGCTCTGCGCCACGCAGCGCAACAAACCCGTGTTGGTCGATGCCCTGCGCAGGCTGCCGGAGATTCCCAGTACTTTGATCATTTTTTATCCTTTCAATATCAATTAGCGCTGCGCAGATCAAATACCAGTACCTCGGCACCGTTTCCACGCTCAATTTGCAAACCCGTCTCGCCGGTCACCCGCACGCCGTCTCCGGCCGCCAAATCAACTCCATTCAGCACCACAGTGCCGCGTGCCACATGCACATAGGCACTGCGCCCCGCCGCCAGCGGTAAATTCGCCTGCTCATCCCCGTCAAACAACCCGGCATACACTTTGACATCCTGATACACGCTCAGTGCCCCGTTTTCACCCTGCGGCGAAATAATCAGCCGCAACCGGCCGCGCTTCTCTTCCGGCGCAAAATACTGCTGCTGGTAACGCGGCTCCACACCACGCCGGTCGGGTTCAATCCAGATCTGCAGAAAATGTACCTCTTCGCGGTCCGAGTGATTGAATTCGCTGTGCGCTATACCGCTGCCCGCACTCATCATTTGCACATCACCGGGGCGGATCACCGAACCCGTGCCCATGGAATCCTTGTGTTCCAGCGCCCCCTCCAGCACATAGGAAAAAATCTCCATATCGCGGTGCGGGTGGGTGCCGAAGCCGGCATCAGCCGCCACCCGGTCGTCATTGATTACCAGCAGATCGGAAAACCCCACTTGCTGCGGGTCGTAATACTGGCCAAAAGAGAACGTATGGCGCGATTTCAGCCAGCCAAAATCAGCATATCCCCGCTCATCCGCCTTGCGCACTTGCAACATCTTGCCTCCTTGTTCGAATTAATCGAACCAAACAATTCATTGAAAAACAGCCGATGTGTGTATTATGGCAAAAGAGAATCAGCGATATGCTGAACGTTTAACCGATCAACTATCGAAATTTTCGAAAATGACGCCCAAGCTTACTCTGGAAGCCATTCAAATCGTCAGCACCATTGCCCGCGAAGGCTCGTTTTCCGCCGCCGCGGAAATCCTGCATAAAGTGCCCTCCACCATTTCCTATAGCGTGGCCAAGTTGGAAGAGCAACTCGGCATCACCCTGTTCCAGCGCAACGGCCCCAGAGTCAGCCTCACCCCCGCCGGCGAAACCCTGCTGGCCGAGGGCCAGTGGCTGCTGCAAGCCGCCGGCGATCTGGAATACCGCCTGCAGCGGGTAGCCAAAGGCTACGAAGCCGAAATCCGTATCGTGCACGACTCCATCCTCCCCACCAGCGCCCTCCTGCCCGACATCCAGGCCTTCCAGGCCCTGAACTGCGGCACCCGCCTCAATTTCGGCATCGAAACCATGAACGGCTGCTGGGACGCCCTCAAAAACGGCCGCGCCGACCTCATCATCGCCTCCGGCGAAGGCCCTCTCACCGGCGGCTACGCCCTCACTCAGGTCGGCAGCGTGGAATTTGTATTTTGCGTCGCCCCCAACCACCCCCTGGCAAAACTCCCCCAACCCCTCACCGCCGCCGACCTGCTGGCGCATACGGCAATAGTGGTAGCCGACACCGCCCGCACCCTGCCCGGCCGCACCGTCGGCTTGCTCAGCGGCCAAAACCGCATCACCGTCAGCACCATGCGCGACAAAATCGCCCTGCAAAAAGCCGGACTGGGGCATGGCTCACTGCCCAAAGCGCAAATCGAAGGCGAACTGCAACGGGGGGAACTGGTCATACTGCAAACCGAACTGCCGCGTCCGGTAGAAGCTGTATGGCTGGCCTGGCGGACGGATGATCAGGGCGAAGCGGTGAAGTGGTGGGTGGAGAGGCTGAATAGACCTCTGCTTCCAGAATTACTAACTAAAACAGCAAATTAACCAGGTAGGGCGTAGTCTCTATTGCACCGCATGTGCTTGACTGCCCCATAGACAAATCATTCACCCGAACACGTATGTCTCAGATCATTATTTTCGCCATACCTGTTTTCATTGCACTCACCCTGTTGGAATACGGCTATGGCGTATTGGTGCACCGCAACACTTACCGCCTGAATGACACCCTCAGCAGTCTGAGCCAGGGCCTGCTCAGCCAGGCCGTGGCGGCGTGCACGCCGTTTTTCCAGATTGGCCTTTACAGCGGCATTTATCACCACGTTTATCACGCGGAAAATCTCACATTCTGGAGCAGCGGCTACGGTATCGCTCTGGCAATCGTGCTGTACGATTTTTGTGACTACTGGCTGCACCGCACCAGTCATGAAAGCAATCTGTTCTGGGCCGCTCATGTGGTGCACCACCA
This sequence comes from Pseudomonadota bacterium, assembly GCA_021847305.1. GTDB lineage: Bacteria > Pseudomonadota > Gammaproteobacteria > Burkholderiales > JAJZQI01 > JAJZQI01. The sequence goes on from JAJZTZ010000051.1 coordinate 13,953, forward strand.
GAGCCAGCACTTCAATTTTTCTACGGCGTTGCGCCAGGAGAGTTTCTATCCGATTCTGGGGAGCGTCTTCTTTATCCCGCTGGCACTGCTGGGCATTCCACCGGAGAGCTATGCCACGGCGGGGATTGCCGTGCTCTTGTATCAATTCTGGGTGCACACAGAACACATAGGCAAACTGGGCTGGTTTGACCGGGTTTTCACTTCTCCGTCGAATCACCGGGTGCACCATGCCACCAACGCGCGCTATATCGATAAGAACTACGGGGCCATTTTCATTGTGTGGGACCGCTTGTTCGGCACCTTTGAGCCGGAACAGGAGGCCTGTATCTATGGAACATTAAAACCGCTGAACAGCTGGAACCCGCTGCAAGCCATCGGTTCGGTGTTTATGGATATGCTCGGCAACATGGCGCGTGCCGGTTCCTGGCGTGACAGGGTCCGATTTGTGTACAAGAGTCCGGGCTGGGCGCCCGCAGCCGACCCGGCCGCAGCAGCTGTTTTGCCAGCCAGCCCGCACACCCTCTACGACCCGCCAGTCTCGAAAACGCGCAGCCTGACGGCCGTTTTGTACTTTATGTTTGCCGCTCTCGTGGCGCTGGTTTTAATGTGGCAGGAAGAAAGCCTGGGCTTGGTGCAAAAAATAGGACTGGCGATTTCCATCACCGTTTTTTTGTGGCTGGCCGGCAAAATGCTCTCGCCACGGAAAGCGCCGGCAACATCTGATTAGTCGATCTGGTGCAATGCCCTGCGGTTATTGCACCCTGCCACCCGGCCTTAATCCGCCGCCGGCTTGTCCCGGTTACTCCCCGCCACCATCTGGTATTCAAACAAACGGCACTCCAGCGCACCGTTGAACAGCGGAGTTTTGCGGCTGGGTTTGAGGCGGATGAGTTTTGGCAGTGAAGGGTCACCGCTGAAGAGGCAGACTTTCCAGCCGGCAAATTTCTGTTTCATGGCGGTGGCGAGCTGCGGGTAGAAATCCTGCAGCACGGTTTCTTCGCCAATGCGCACGCCGTAGGGCGGGTTGGCGATGACCACGCCGGATTCGGCGGGCGGGGTAATTTCCAGTACATCGGCCGGCTGCACGGTCACAGCTGCATCCAGGCCGGCCGCGGCGAGATTCTTCTGCGCGATGCGCACGGCGCGGATGTCTTTGTCGCTGCCCCAGATGGGCAGAGTGGTAGCCTCTTTAACCTGCGCCTGTGCTTCCTTGCGCAGGGCCTGCCAGCCGGCGGCATTGAAGTTGCCGAATTTTTCAAAGGCAAAACCACGCTTCAAACCGGGCGCGATGTTGAGCGCCATCATGGCCGCTTCAATCAAAAATGTCCCGCTGCCGCACATGGGGTCGAGAAACGGCGTGCCGGGCTGCCAGCCGCTGAGTTTGATAATGCCGGCGGCGAGGTTTTCGCGCAGCGGGGCGATCACGGTTTCCTGGCGGAAACCGCGCTTGTACAGCGAGTCACCCGAGGTATCGAGATAAGCGATGTAGCGGTTTTCTTCCAGAAACACGTGCACGCGGAAATCCGGGCTCACGGTGTCGATGCTTGGCCTACTGCCTGTATCTTCG
>JAJZTZ010000052.1 GCA_021847305.1 Pseudomonadota bacterium
TTCGGCAGACGATGTGTGGCGCTTGCTCTCACGTCCGGTCATGGCTGGGGTGAATCACACAACGCAATTAATAGCGGGTAATAACACTTCGCCGCTTTTACAGCTGCGTGCCATGGGTAATGAGTTGCTGAACGTGGGTTATGCCGTCAAGGCCGTTCAGTTTGCGATTGTGGGCGCGGCGAACTCTAATGCGGCTGGAATAACAATTAATAACGTTTTTAATATCGGTGAAGCGCTTAAAACGATTTATCCGGTTATTACGCTTTTGACTTCGGGCCTGTGGCTGGCAGGGTTGGGCCTCGCGTTTGTCATTCCTTCACTCGGGTTTATCTATTGGGTGACCTCTATTGCACGGTGGCTCGCCACAGTGGCAGAAGCCGTGATAGCCGCTCCCTTGATGGCTGTTTTTCTGATTCATCCGGACGGCCATGAAACGGCGGGCAAGGCGGCTTCTGGGTTCATGTTGATTCTCGCCCTGGTGATGCAACCAGCGTCATTGCTGTTGGCTTTTGTAATTTCGATGAGCGCCATGTATCCAATTGAAGCAGGCGTTAACTGGACTTACACGACCATGTTCTCTGGTGTTGTTGGTTCTTCCTTTGCTGGGCTGGCGACGTATATCGCTGGGATTTTGGTGTACACGGTGTTGATGACGCTTGCTGTACAGACCTCGCTTGGGTTGTTGAATTCAGTGCCTGATAACGTCATGCGGTATGTCGGTTCGGCTGCCGGTGGTCAAGGGTTGGGACAAGGGGCTGATCAGGCGCATCGATCGATGGTTGGTGCGGTGCATTCTGCGGGCCACGCTGGGGCGGTTAACCCGGCGCAGGGTGGAGGAGATAAGGGAAGGCAGGGGGGAAGTTCGCCGAACGAAGCGAGCGGGGTTTCTGCACTGGGTAATAGTGTTAGCAATGCTGACCTGATTCCCCAGGGTCGGGATTGATGATTGTGGGTCTCGGTTTTGTTAAAGGTGAAAGGATATGGGGCCTGCAGCTGTGCTGCACCGGGATGCTCTTTCCGGGTGGCCGGCAATGCGCCGTCTATCCCCTGCGGGGACAGGCCCTCAGTCCCACCCTGGCCTCTCTGCTGCGCTCGTGCTTCGCACCAGCTGCGCGGCGCGCGGGCTTGCCGGGATTGGAATCACCCTGTCTGCGACAGCGTGATGGCCGAGCAAAGACACGTTTTCGCTTTGGAGAGCGTACCAACTCAAAGGCAAATCATCTCGCCGTGCCGTCCCAGAATAAAGGCACCGCTTCGCTTTCGTCCTCACCCGGTCCCCTACGGGGCTGCGGCTTCCGGGGCGAATCCTTGATTCTGTGCCGTCCCGTCGAGCTGATTGCCCCATCGTTGGTTCGCTCCAGCGAAAAACGGTGGGAAGGGCAACAGCAACAGCCAAAACCATCGGTGGGTTGAGGGTGGTGGGTCACCCCGGAGCCACGGCTCTGCCGGTTCCGGGTTTCTGAAACGTAGTCTGTAAATTTGAATTGGAGAATGAAATGGAAAAGATGACTGTGATTACCGGGCAACTGAAAGCCATGCTGACCTCGATCAGCGATAACGCAATCCTGGACCTGGCGGCCAGTCGCAGTGCCGTGGCGATCTTCCCGGAGGCGGGTCAGGCGGTTGCGATCGACACTTATTTTGCCATTTATGTTCGCGATGAGGCGGCTGAGCAATACTGGGAAACCCTGGGGCCGCGTGCCACGCTGGCACTCGATGTCGTGGATCTGGATCTGGTTGAGCGTTCGCAGGATGAGCTGGAAGAACTGTTGGCACAGCCGTTGAACCCGGACATGAGAACCCGCGCCGAACAAATCCGCAGCCGCGTGTTGGCATCCGACCTGGAGGGCGCGGTTAAAGATGCGCTGACCGAAATTCAGGATCGTGTTCGAGTTGCAGGAGCTGAACAATGAAAGCGCGGCAGCCGTACACGCCCAGGCCGATCTGTACAGCCGACCTCGTCGCCCAGGCGAAGAAAGAGCTCGGTACCGACGATACGATCACAGCCATGGTCTGGCTGGCTAAGCGCTATCAAAACAGCCCCGAAGCCAAAGCAGAGCGGCGTGAATTCCAGCGCCAGGAGTTGAGGCGCAAGCAGCAGGATGAAATTGCAGCCAGATGGGCGGATGAGCGTGAGGCAGAGGAAATCGAGCGGTACCGAAAAGCGGAACGTGAAGGCACTTTGCCGCTGAGTCCGATGGAAATCGCGATTGCTACGGCACGGGATGCGGCTGACTGATTTTCAGTGCGAAATGTGGCAACGAAATTCGAGAAAAACAGGATGCAGGGTAATTTCGTTGCGCATTGTGGCAACGAAATTGCACGGATTCAGCTTGAATTCGAGTTTTAACTGAATTTCGTTGCGCTTTGTCGCAACAAAATATTTGTGGAGGGAAGAAATTATGAAGGGACAGATTCAGGTTGTTTCTGGACGGTTTGTGGGCCATGGCGCGTACAAGAACTACGCACAGGGCGGACCGATCACGATCTACGAAAGCGTCCGTTTTTCCTGTGATGACGGCCGGGATGTGTTTCTCGAAAACGTCGTCGCACCCGAGATTGTGTGCTCTTACGCGCCGATAAACACGACGGGCAAGTTCTACATTGCCGAGGTTGTGATGCCTACCTTTTTCTTCGGCACAGGGAAAGTCTATTGCCTGTTTGCCGTCGAGGTGGGCGGACGCACGATCGAGGGAATTGAACGTGTGACAAAGCAAGTCAACACGTCACGCCTGGTGCAGGCCGTACAGGCGTTTATCGGCGGTATTCCAGGCATGTTTATTTTTGGCCTCGGGCTGCTTATCTGGTGGTATGCCCTTCGACTGCTCTCGGTGAAAGTGCCGGAGCGGGAAATGCGTGAAGCACTGAAACAAGGGGGTGGACTGTGAAGCGGGCGATTTTATTGGCGGCTTTGTGCGCTGGTGTGTCGGTGGCCAGCGCTGACACGGGGGCTGCAGCTGAAGATCAGGCCGCGAACCTGGCTCAAGTGCAAGCTGGGTACGCGGCAAACCAGGCGCTTATCAATGCGACCTGTGGCCCGGCGCCAGACGGGCTTTCTTGCGGGCCGAACAATCCATGCACGGTGGCCAAGCTCCAGGAATCCCGGGTATGGGTAAAATGCGCTATGACCGTTTTGATGCCGAAGCCGATAGACCTGGTCAAGTGACTGCGGTTATCCACAATTTCTGTGGGTAACCGTGTGGGTGAACTATTCAGAGCCTTGGTGTGGTTGGGTGTTTCTGGGATGAGCGGATTTTGAGCGATATTTCCATTTATCACCCTTATTCCTCGCTTCCGAGCATTTCATGAGAATGGCCCATGACACGCGCCGCAAGATTAAATAGGTCCTTGGCGCTAATTTGATGTTGTTCGGCAAGAGTAAAAATATCTTCTGCGTGATTTGTTTTTCCGGTGCCTGGATCCGGGTAGCGCCCGGCCCATTTAACGAAATGAGTCAATCCAGAAAGAATGGCCTTATCTTTTTCAGATAAATCCGGGATGAAATCGGCCAATTTTCCAAGATTATGGTGAGAGTGTTTCTTCTCGTCAGCCTGATAGCCGGCAATACCTTTCTTAATTATAAGCATCGCCTTCAAGCATATTTCTAGGCTGTATCCAACAAGCATCAGCGCTACTGCATGATATTGGCAGCGGCTAATACCCTGCAAATCTTGAGGAAGCATGCCGAAATTTGGGGTGGACTGAATTACAGAACGAGCAGCCTCACTCATTGCTTGCGCGTGGAGTAACCAAAGAACCGGAGACTTCAGGTCATCATCGGATGGGCCTTTCTCCAGGTCGACGGGAAAGCCTGCAGAGATTTGGACCATCCCCCACCTGTGCCAACCCAAAGCGGCATATCCAAACGGATCCGATTCGAAGGCGCTTCTATCTGAGCGTATAACGTCGGGTGGTACGGTCATATCAAGGTCCTCGTGCAGCTCAATCCGAAGTTGTTTGGGTCGGGAAAACGAGTATGACGGTTTTTAGTGGGATACGCACATGTTCTGAATATCCACGTTTTTTGATGTTTTTCTGCGGGGACTTTCAAGGGAAACCCATGGAAAATTGACGCTGTAACATCCTCGAAAACCAAGATTGGAGCTTCAAATGAAATTTGTTTTTGCGATCGCTGAAAATGACCAAGCCATGAACCTGATTTTTGGAAATTTGCGGAATCTTGTCGTCTGTGCCGCTTTATTTGGGGCGGCTGGCTGGAGTTTGCAGGATCCGGGAAATGGATGGGGTTTTGCAGTGCATGTGGGGGCCGCTCTAGCTTTGTTCCTGAGCGCCACAGTCCTTACGATGATCAATTCCTTTCATGGATTGCTGAAGATCAAAGGATTGCCAAATTCCACAGCTTTGAAAGTAACTTTAGGGGGTATTTACTTGAGTCTCACCATCAACGCTTTAGGATTTTTCGTCAGCCAAATCCATTTGCATTGACAAGATCACTGAGCGAGGGACCAGTCGTTGGTCTTTCGCCTAGTTTTTCCTCTTAATCAGATGGTCGTTTACTTCCCAAATCTCTAGGGGGTTTTATCAATTTGTTTGTGGGTGCCAATTCTGCGAAAAACTGCCCTATCACCCACATATTCAAAACTCGCTTTATGTGAGTGATTTCTTGTGAGATGAATCGTATAAATACCTGGCTTCTTGTATCCGGAGAGTTTTTCTAGCCGAATCCAAGATGGTTGAGGGTAATCTAGGAGAGCTTTGATTGCTTCGTTTGCCGACTGCTTTAATTCTGGAGACAATTTTCCTAAACCATCTCGAATTGCTTCCAATTGAACAGACTTGATATGTAACTGCATTAAAGTCCGGCAAAAAAGTTATCAATATCCTCTTCACTAGACAAAATTGATTCCTCGGTCTTTACCGAGCCAGCCTTAACATCAAAATCATGCTCAGCAACTGCATCTCTGACCAGCTGCAGGAGATCCACCAAATCCCCAATCATTTCGCAAATCTGACGGTAAGCGGCCTCAACTCCATCATGGCAAGTCAACTGAGGATCGTCACATGCTGACTTCAATTTTCGTTGCAGCGCATCATGGTACTTGATCATACCATCTTGCGCATTTTCAAGATTTGAATCCACCTCTCCGGTAGGATCAATAAGAGACTCTTTGGATTTGGGGGAATTTACAAGATCAACAAGCACATGCCCATTGCTGATAAGGGCCTGAAGGGTGTTCCCTTCCATTTTGGCCCACTCATGTACTGCATCAATAGCACGCAAAAAATATAGGTTGCGAGCAGTCTCATTGCTCACAGCCTCACCATAACCGAGGAACAGCTGTTCATCATCACGAACAATAGGTTTCATGCGCAAATAATAGCCTTGCATTCAACTCATGTCTAGGTAAATTCTTCCAGAGGATTTCACTCGACTCAGCCAGCCCGCGATCCACTCACTAATGATCTGATTAATTTTGTTTTGCCTTGTTGAGCTTCTGCGCCAATTTTTCAGCCCTCAAGTGCGTGTAATCCTTCAGCATTTGCAGCGTCTTGTGGCCCGTAATGCTAGCCGCTTCAATCCGATCGAGACCCAGCTCAAAAAGGCGACTGGTCGCCTCATGTCGGAGATCATGAAAACGCAGCCCTTGAATACCGGCACGTTCGCACGCAAAGTCCCAGGCGGACCGAAGCTGGTCAATTCGGATCGGGAAAACGCGCCCACCATGTATAGGGCGCGGCAAAGTTGCAAGAACGCCACAGGCCACGGAGTTCAAGGGAACAACCCGTTGCTCTTTGTTTTTTGTGTCATGCAGAACGGCTGTGCCGTGATCTCCGTTGATTCGAATATCAGACCACTCAAGTTTTAATAACTCGCCTCGACGCATGGCTGTTTCAATGGCCAGACGAACCATGGGCACAACAATAGCAGCCTGGTTGGCCTTGCCCAGCTCTTGCAAAAGCCGAGCCTCCTCGTCGCCCTCTAGGCGTCTTTTCCTGGATCTGCCCGAGGATGGCAGCTCAATATCCTTGATGGGGTTGGTTACATCCATCCGCCAACGCTTACGAGCTATGGTGAATACATGAGACAACAAAGCAGCCAATTTTCGTTTTGTACTTTCCGATAACGGTTCGCCATTGAGTGGGCCTGGCTGGTCACGCTTGAGTCCCTTCAGAAATGCCGTCACATCGTCCGCCGTGATTCGATAGATGCTCATTTCGGCCAGCTTGCTGCGCTTGATTTTGGCGATCTTGTAGATCTCGGAATCAGCGGACTTCTTCTTTGAGGAAACCTCCTCCTGGTACCTATCCAGGATTTTCGATAAGGTGGCGGCCTTCACCTCGTGACGGCGCACCCTCGACTCAAGAACGCGTTTGGCATCTGGATCCAGAGCAAGTGCAGCACGGCGACTATTTCGAAAGGCCCGAGCCTCCTCAAGCGTGTCAAATGTGCCACTGACTAAGTGGCCATCGACCATTAACTTCACCTGAAAGGAATACGGACCGCGCTGGTAAATACCCTTCTCAACCGCCGAACTTTTTCCCATTTTTTCCCAAATAAATACGAATAATATATATAACTTATTGTACATAAAATGGAAAATATCTAAAAATCGCCGGACTCAAAATCCCGCGGTAGCAATACCGTGCCGGTTCGATTCCGGCTCCCGGCACCACTAACTCCCCAAGTCAGACTTACAAAACTCGGCCCATTGCGCCCGGGTGCGTTCCAGCATGTCGTGCGCCTGTTCCATTAAGGCCGGTCGCCAGTCGTCGCGCGCGGCGAACTCGATCAGCGCATCGGCGTTGGCGGCTCCGCCGCGGCCGGAAGCGCGCAGCTGATCCCAGGCCAGGATGCGCCCCATGGTTGCGACCGTTGCACGCAGGTGATCCAGTTTCTTGCCCCAGTCACCGATTGCAACGCGGTCTTCCGACGGCTGCAACCCGCGAAGGACGCAGGGTGTGCCGTCGGCATTCAATGAATACAGAAAAGCATGGTCCACTGCCTGCATGCGCTTTTGCAGCGCCACGATACGCTCCGCCTCACTGGACCAGGCCGGCTGGACAATGCCGCGCTGTTGCAGCACGCCAGTCAGGGCGGACGGGGACGCCTCCTTGATATCGAGCAGGTAATTGCCGTCCGGCGAACCTTTGCCTTCCACCAGCACGACATAGCGCATCACCCCCAGGCTGCCGGTACCGGCAATGCGGCGAGCCACGTCGAGCACGCGGAAAAAGCCGGGGTGCGGCTGAGTGGCGGCAAAACGGTCAACCCACTCAGTCACGCGCGCCTTTTCTTCTGCCGTGGCGGCAAGGGCTTTGACACCGTCAACCCGCAGGCTGCGCTGTTTCGCCTTTTTAACCGTGCGCCGATCAAGAAAATCGGCCCGTGCCCGGTCCTGCACGCTGTCGAACAAATCCCGCACCAGGCCTTGCGCGGTTTCCGCTTCAACCCACAGAGGTTTGCCGTGCAGTAATTCCTCACGGTAGGCATCCAGGCAGTCGTGGCTCACCGCCAGCGCCTCGGCAACGGTAGCGTTCAGATCGGCGGCACCGCAGGCAATGCTGGTGAGCAGGCGCAGGATATCCCAGGTGCACGGCGCCAGCGCCGCCTCGTCGTAGTCATTGATATCGAAATACACCAGGCGGTTATCCGCCTTGTAGCTGCCGAAATTTTCGAAATGCAGATCGCCGCAGCACCAGGCGAGCGGAGCATTATCCAGAACCGGGTCGGCCGGCAGCGCGGCATAAAACAGATGGCAGGCCCCGCGCAGAAAAACGAACGGGCTTTGCCGCATCTTGGCATATTTCATTGCCAGTCGTTCGGGATCCCGCCCGGCATTATGTTGTTGAATTTCTTCAACAACATTTATTGATGCAGATTTATCAGCCACCGCAACATCTCCCGAATAATTAGGCCAGTCACTTCAACCCGGCCAAACCGGCAAAAATGCATTACACTCTGCGCCCACGACACGCGCCGCAAAACATGTCACGACTGCGCCTGTCCGATTGTACGCCTGGACTATTAGCCTGGAATGAAGCGCTTTATGATTCCCAACATCAAACAGCTGGCCTGCCTTGCCGCTCTGCTTACCCTGTGCGCCCCGGCTGGCGCTGCCGAACCCCTGTCCGACCGTCTCGAAGGCGATGCCGGCATGGCCAGCTACACCCAGTCAAGCCAGTTTGTGAATGGTACCTCGCACACACAGGCATTGCCCTATACCTACTTCGACTATGGCCGGCTGTTTGCTCGCATTGACACCTTCGGCATCAAAACCGTGCCGCTGCTGCACGGCTATGTGGAAATCAAGACCACGGTACGCCAGGACGGCTACCGCCTTACCCTGCCGGTCACCGGCAACATCCGCGACCGGCGCGACTCCGTTCCGCTGGGCATCGGCACCTTGCAGGAAACGCCCTACGGCGACTTTTTCCTCGACCTGTATCACGATACCGGCGCATCCAAAGGCAACCTGTTCGACGGCCTGTACGCAGCCGAGCTGGATACCCGCATTGGCACGCTGTACCCGCAGGTCGGCATTGAATACCTGTCCGGCAGTTATACGGGCTACTACTACGGGGTGAGTGCCGGCGAAGCCGGCAACACCGCCGCGTATTCGCCGACCAGCAGCACCGCTCTGCTGGCCGGCGGCATGCTCGAGCTGCACCTGACAGGCGACTGGTACGGCAATCTGTACTGGCGGCGCAAATGGGCCGACCATAGCATCGGCAACAGCCCGATTGTCGCCAAATCCTACCAGGACACCTATTTTGCTTCAGTCGCCTACCGGTTCCAGTAGGCGGCGCAACTGAAACACCCTGTTACGTTCTGTTGCGAAACGGATATACCCCTGAAACACCCGAACATTAAGATTCCTTCATCGACGGTCGCACAGCTTGATCTGCGGAAATGAGACTCCAGCCGTCTGATATTTTGTTACTCATTACAGGATTGGAATCATGAAAAAAGTACTGCAAGTTGCCGTTTTTGCTTCCCTGCTCACCTCGTACTCCGCCTTCGCCCATCACATGGCCGTGGATTATGTTGACCCGACCACGTACGAAATGATCGACGACAATGTCGCCGACACCCCGCACGCCGACCTGGATTTCTCTACCATCGGCATGTAAGACGCGGCTGTAATAGCGACAAAACGGGCAGGCTTTCAGCCTGCCCGTTTTGTTTTATCCATGCACTTCGCCATTTCCTGAACCCTGCACTCACTTCACCATGGCGCGAAAGTTCTCCTCCAGCTGACGCAGCACCTGCCGGGCGCTTTCCAGCTGCTCCGGCGGCAAACCATCCAGCGCCTTGTCGATAAAGCCGTCGCGCTGCGCCATGGAATCGCGCAGCAATGTTCGAGCAGCGGGGGTAAGCGTAACCCGGGTCAGACGGTTATCGCGCTCATCGCTCAAACGGCTTACCAGCCCGTCCCGCTCCAGCACTTTCATCTGCCGGGTCAGCGCACCGGGGTCCATCTGCAGATCCTGCGCCAGTTGTTTCTGGGACAGCTCCCCCTGCACCGACAAATGCTGCAGGATGCGCCAGCGCGGCAAGGGCTGTCCCACTTCAGCCTCAAAGGCGGCATACATGGCCCGACCGGTGCGGCCGATCTGCTGCAGCAGGCTGTGCTTGCTTTCACTCACTCTCCGTCCCCTTCGCTACCGTTACATTGCGGGCATGCAAATTCACCGGCGGCACCCGGCGCGCCAGCCACAAGGCCAGCAGCAGAGTCACCACCACGGCCCACTGGCTGACGTGAATGGCGCCCACCAGGCTGCCGCGCGCCGCCTCCAGCAAAGCGGCCGCACTTGCCCCGGCCCGGCCGGCACTGGCGGCAAATTGCCCGGCCAGCTCGTGGTTCACCAGAATCTGCGGGTCATGCAACCAGCTCAGCCACTGGCTGCCATGCTGCTGCTCCAGCGCACCTTTTACGCCGCTCAAATACAGATGGGAAATAAACGTGCCGCCCAGCGCCATGCCCAGCATGCCGCCCATCATGCGCATCGACTGCAGCATCGCCGTAGCCACGCCCAGCTGAGTACGCGGGGCACTGGCCTGCACGAACAGCGTGACGTTAGGCAGCAACATGCCCAGCCCGATGCCGCACAGCATCATCACCCCGACGATCTGCGCGTGCGATGTCGTAGCGGAAATCTGCGTCAGCAATAGCGCCCCGGCAGCGAAGAACCCCAAGCCGACAAACAGCATGAAATTGGCCGACGGCAAACGCGCTACGATCCGGCCGTTGACGATGCTGCCCACGGTGATAAACACTGCCAGCGGAGTAATCAGCAGACCCGCCTCATTGGGCGAGAAACCGAAGCCGCCCTGCAGCATGAGCGGCGCGTAATACATCACCGCGAACATGCAAAAACCCATGGTCAGCGACAACAGCAGCAGCGGCGCAAGGCTGGGATGAGAGAACATGCTCAGCGGCAACACCGGGTTGGGGCAGCGCCGCTCCCACCACACCGTGGCAATGGCCGCCAGCGTTCCCACCACCCCCAGCGCGGTCAGCAGTGCCGGCGATTTATGCAGCGGCAGCCACTCCACCAGCAACTGAAAGCTGCACAGCGTAAGCGCCACCAGCAGCGAGCCGACATAATCCAGCCGTTCCGGCGGCTGGTCGGAATGGCGGATGCGCGGCAGATAGCGCCAGACAAACAGCAGGCTCAGCAGCCCGACCGGCAGATTGACGAAAAACACCCAGCGCCAGCCCCAATACTGCGCCAGATAACCGCCCAACGACGGCCCCACCACATTGGCCAGACCGAAGGCGCTGCTGAACAGCACCTGCCAGCGCAAACGGTCTTTAGCCACGGGAAACAGATCCGGCACACTGGCAAAGGTGGTGGAAACCAACATGCCGCCGCCCACGCCCTGCAGCGTGCGCGCCCACACCAGTTCCAGCATGCTTTGCGACAGGCCGCACAGCGCCGATGCCACGGTAAAAATCACAATCGCCGCCAGAATAAACGGCTTGCGCCCGTGTTCATCGCCCAGCTTGCCGAAAATCGGCACGGTAATCACCGACGTCAGCAGATACGACGTGCCCACCCAGGCATACAGATCAAAGCCGTGCAGCTCCGCCGCCACGGTGGGCAAAGCCGTGCCGATGACCGTCTGGTCCAGCGCCACCATGATGAGCACGAAACACAGCCCGAGCATGGCAAACAGCTTGTGACGGAATCCTATTGACAGGTTTTTGACCATTTAATTGATTTATCAATAATTGACTTGTCAATTATAGGCGATAAACCAGGCGCGTTGTAGTCGCGGAAACATCCGGCCCACCCTGGATTTTCACTGCTCCGACTCAAGGTGCATCGCGCTCACGACACACCCCGGCGATCAGCCAGCAACACTGACCGATAAAGACTTTCAGGAAATGAAGTAAGCTGCACGCGCACTAAGCGCCACTTCGTACATCGCAGCCACCCCGCATACTTCCACCGGCACACGCCATTCATCGGCATCAAATCCCATTAAGCCTAACGAAGGCGCACACACCTGAAACTGCACACCTGATTCCACGGCAAGCTCAATTTGTTCCTCCAGCGGCGACATAGCCCCCTGCATCACATGATTGAAAAACCTTCGCCCAATGCCGCCAAATGACATTTTTGAAGGCGCGAGCGCCTCTGCATTAGCGGGAAGGAGCAGGTTAATCAACTGATGAGAGAATTTCTTACCTTTGAGTTTGCGATCCTTTTTGATAACCGAGCATCCCCAGAAGGTAAAAAACATCGAGACTTCCATCCCCATTGCCACGGCACCGTTAGCCATGATGAAAGCAGCCATGGCCTTGTCGAAATCTCCCGACAAAACGATGATGGAAACCTTGTCCTGAGGAACCCGCCCTTGCAGCGCATGAATCTGCTGCTCCAGCAGGTCGATTTTCTGTTGCATTTCGCTTACATCCAGCACATCCCGGCTTATCACTGCGTTCATCTCAATTCCCCTAAACTGTTTATCATTTGTGGCAAATTACTGTAGGATCAGATTAGGTTTGAGGGTCAATGTTGTAAACATTTTTTTTGATTGTTAGCCTCACTAACAATCTGTATTTAAACGGGTTTCATGAATTCACTACACATCCTTGAATTGCTGGAAGCCATTCAGAACATTGAAAAAAAGCTGAATCTTGCCCTGGTCTACTCTCGCTTGAGACTGCCCCAATTCCGGGCGCTCTTATTACTGGAAAAAAGCGGCAAAATGACAGTTTCAGACCTAAGCCGTTGCCTCAACGTCACTCGGGCCACCATGAGCGTCCTCGTGAATCAACTGATCGACTACGGCCTTCTGGATACGGTGGAACACAAAAAGGACAAACGCTCGTTCTTTTTGCAACTCAGTGAAAAGGGTATAGCGCGGCTGGAACTAGCCAAAAATGAGCTGGAATTGGCCATGAGTCACATCAACATTCATCTTGATGAGCAAAAAATCGAGGCCTTAAATCAATTTGCCCGAGAAACGCTGAAAAGAAACTGAGGGACGATTTCAGCGTTTACAGGGGTTTCGGCTTCAGGTCGGCCGGGGTGGCGGGCAGAAAGCCGAATTTGGTGTACACCTGCTGGCCCGCCGGGCTGGCGATGAAATTAATGTAATCGCGCGCCAGTTGCGCATGCGGGCTGCCGGGCACACTGCCAATGTAGTAGTTCACGCTATTGATCAGGCTGTCTTCCGGCGGCAGGGCGATCGAATCGACGTTGGCTCCCTGTTTGCGGGCGTTCTGCACTTCGGTCGCCCAGACAATGCCGACATCGGTCTTGCCCGCCTGCAGCGCGGCAGGAATCTCCCGGTGGTGCACCGAGGTAAACCACACGTTGGGTGCTCCGGTGCAGCTTTCACACAGCTTGCCGTCCGACAGCTTATCCCACAGATCATGCTGTTCCAGCACCTTGCGGGCATATTCGGTCATGATGCCTTCCTTCACCGGGTTAGGCAGCATGATGCGCAAATCCGGCCGCGCCAGGCTGGAAATTCCCGTCACCCGCTTGGGGTTGCCTTTGGCCACCACCAGCACCAGCTGGTTGTGAATATAGACCCGATAGTTGTTGGCCAGCCCCACCCGCTTCAACTGCTGGGCCGGTTCCAGCGCCACCTGCCCCCACACATCCGGTTCAACACGCAGGGTTTTGTCGCGGAAGCGCCAGCCGCCATTGAGCATGGCGGAGACAATCTTGCCCGGCGGCAAGGTAATCAAAGCGACACTGGGGCGCTTTGCCGCTGGAAAGCGGCTCTGAAACGCGTGAATCACGTCGGGCATGGCAAAATACTGGTTGCCGGCCACCCAGATCGCCAGATCCACATGCCGCATGGCGGTAAACGCCTGCATGCCCTGAATCAGGCTGCCATCCGGACGGAAGACATTGATGTCATGCTCGCGGTCGTCGGCAATCACTTCCAGACGGTTACCCGGCGCAACCGGGTAAGACTGCCGGACCTCGCCCGCCTGCCCCATTTTCGCCCCGAGTGCGGCCAGCAGCGCCCCCGCTGCAACCAAACCAACACGCCAGCTCATAAGCTACTTTCTGCTCTTAATGCCGGGAGGGAATGACAGGGGAACGGACCAACAGGAAACACTTGCGGCCTGAGGTGTGCAAGTGCCGACGCAGGAGGGGTAAACATACATCTTACGCACGATAAAACTGGAATAGCGCGATTATTTCTCCAGAACGGGAAAACAGGCAAGTAAAATTTTATGAAATATTATTAACAATAAAATTAACAACATCATATTGCATGACAAGAAAACGCCACGCCAACCGGGATCGGGGCGTGCATGCACGCCCCGACGGGCATTACAGCTGTTTCTGTTTCAGATCTGCCTTGGATGCAGGCAGGAAGCCGTGTTTGGCATAGGCTTGCTGGCCGGCCGGACTGGCGAGAAAGCGCAGGTAATCCTTGGCCATTTGCGGGTGGGCACTGCCCGGAACGCTGCCGCCATAGTAGTTAACCGAATTGATCATGCTGTCTTGCGGCGGCAGGGCCACGGCATCCACCTGGGCGCCGCCTTTCAGCGCATTCTGCACTTCAGTGGCCCAGACAATGCCTACATCGGTCTTACCCGCCTGCAGGGCAGCGGGAATCTCGCGGTGGTGTACCGAAGTAAACCACACATTGGGTGCCCCCTCGCAGCTCTCGCATTCCTTGCCGGCAGACAGCTTCTGCCACTCGTGATGGTCTTCCAGCACCTTGCGGGCATATTCACGCATGATGCCTTCCTTCACCGGGTTGGGCAGCATCACGCGCAAATCCGGGCGCACCAGGCTGGCGATACCGGTCACGTGCTTCGGGTTGCCCTTGGCCACCATCAGCACCAGCTGGTTATGCATGTACACCAGATAATCCTTGGCCAGCCCGGCCTGTTTCAACTGCTGGGCCGGTTCCAGCGCCACCTGGCCCCAGATATCGGGTTCGGCGCGCAGGGTCTTGCCGCGGAATTCCCAGCCGCCGTTGAGCATGGCGGAAATCACCTTACCCGGCGGCAGGGTAATCAGGCCCACCGACGGCTTTTTGCCGGCCGGAAAGCGGTCCTGAAAGGCATGAATCACATCGGGCATGGCAAAAAACTGATTGCCCGCCACCCAGATCGACAGATCCACGGCCGGCATCGCGGCAAACGCGGCGTCACCCTGGATATCGCTGCCATCGGGACGGAACACGCGGATATCATGCTCGCGGTCGTCGGCAATCTTTTCCAGCTTGCCGGCTGCCGCAGCGCCGCTCGCCATTTTCGCTTCATCGGCCCAGCCCGGTTTTACCGCAAGCGCGGCCAGCAGGGACAAAGCCGAAACCAGTGCAACGTGCATCTTCTTCATCTTCGCTTCCTTTTTATGTGCTTATTCAAGTGTGATGGATACCGCCGGGCGGCATTACTTTGTAAGCAATGCAACCAACAATAAGACGGATCAGCAGCAGGCTTTATTCCTGCTGCTGGCTGTACGCCAGAAAAAACACAGAGCTGGCCGCACACGGGCCAAAGGAAGAAAAATCTGATTGGTCACGCCACTTTCAGCCAAGGCTACCACTGGATAAGAGGGGTTCCCTTTTATTTGTCGCCGAGCGGCTGGATTTCTGGCGGGGGCTTGCGGCGAGTACTGTTCGAGTTCCGCAGTGGGGCACGTAGTGTGTGCCCCGCCAGGGCGAGTTTACTCGCCACCCGCCAGAAATTCAGCCGCGAGGGGATGTCGACAAATACAGGGTGGCCTTCTTTTGGTTCCTTTTCTTGGCCAAGCAAGAAAAGGAACGCGCTGCCGGGCGCCCCCGGCCAGCCAATGTGGAAGAATGCAACCAAAATCACTTTATCTGAAAGTCGTGACTAATCAGAAAAAGAAATGCGAGAAATCGGCTAGCCGACCAGCGCCACGGCTTTCACCTGCGCCCACACCGACTGCCCCGGATGCAGATGCAGGGCCGCGGCCGAGCGCTTGGTCAGGCGCGCGAGAATGGACGCTGTGCCCACCTGCAGGCGCACCAGCGCCAGCGCCGGATGCGTGTCTTCCGCCATTTCGACAATACGAGATC
>JAJZTZ010000053.1 GCA_021847305.1 Pseudomonadota bacterium
AAGGCGGCGATCGCCTGGTCGTTGACGATGACGGGAACAGCGGCTGAAGAGCCGATATTGTGCTCTTTACTCAGGTGATGCCATGGCACGGTGTTCTTGTCATGTTGGAAGTCGTTTGTACGCACCGCACGTTTGTCTAGCATGCATATGCGTGTCGGTCCGTGGCTGGTTGGCAGCGCTGGGTCGGTCGTGATATTGAGCTGTTTCACATAATCGGTGGCTACACCATAAGCGGCCACGGGAAGAACGCGTTCGGCAGCTGCATCGAGCAGGCCGGCCCATGCCAGGATGAAATGGCCGTGTTCTACTGCAGCTTTGCACACGGCATCAAGAATGGCTTCTACGCTGTGTAGCTTGAATATCGCCTCATTGGTCTGGCTAAGGAATTGGTAAAAGCTGTTGAGGCGCTCGATACGGTGGCGTGACTGAATTTCTTCAGTGATATCACGCACAAACGAATAAAAAACTCCGTCTTCCCCTTGTTGCGGATGGGAAGTACTGATGTCGACGTCGATAGCCCTGGCATCCTTGGTTCGCCAGCGAGTGCGTAAATGATCTGCGCCCTGGAGCCGGATCAGCTCGATTTCATGCTTCAGCTGTTCGGGGGTAAGGGTCGGGTTGATGTCGCCGATGGCCATGTGCAGTAATTCCTGCCGGGTATAGCCGGTCAATCTGATCATCGCTTCATTGACGTCATGAATTTTGCCTTTTTCGTCATAGGCGAGAAAAGCATCCATGGAGGCGTGCAGAGCAGCTTTGTAGCGTTCAGTGCTTTTAAGTTGCCGGGCAATGGATTCGGCATGTTTCCAGCGCCACAGCAGAATGCTACCTACTGAAAGCAGCAGACTCAACAGGACGGCGGCAGCAACGACATAATTTCTCAACTGGTCGAGTGGTTGCCGGATTTCCGTGCTGTCCATTTTGGCCAGCAGGATCCAGTCGGTTCCGGCAATATGCTCGGTGGCGGCGATGCTGTGCTCACCGCGGTAATCCATGCCGTTGATCAATGCCGGTGGCGTTTGTCGGATGGTTTGAACAAAGAGGTGGCCGGTTTCATCCTGGGGGAGCTTGTGCTCAAATGGTTGAGTTTCCGGTAGATAGCGCAACGGACTAAGTACAGTGATCTTATCGCCTTCAGGCTTGATAAGTAGAGTTTCAGTGGAACTGAATTTGTCAGGCGATTGCGTCAGGATCGGGAACAGCCGGCTTTGGGCATCGAGTTCGAGGTAGATCAGACCGATGCGTTTGAGTTGTGGATCGCCATACTGAAATACCGGGGTGATGATGCCAAAGCAGACCCGGTTGTCTTCGCAGGGGTGCATGTCGGCCAGCTGGGTGCTGTCCGGGTGGATGGTGGCCTCCTTTAGTACCACAGCCTCGGTAGGGTGGAGGGGACGGTTTTCCAGTGAGGCTCTGCTATGAATTTGCAGGTCTACAACATGAATGTCGCGATAGCCGTAGGTGCGTGCGGTTTGTTCGATGACTTTCTGCAGCGGTACATAACTTTTGCCGTGAATCGGCTGCTCGGGCGCAAGCGCCTGCCAAACTGCCGGTCGGCTTGCCAGCAATTGCCCATCCTGGGTGCGCTCTCTGAGCAAAGTTTCGATTTGTTCTTTCTTGGAATGTGCAATGACTTGCAGGTGATGTTGGCTGCTGGATTCGATTTTGTTGGAGAAGTGATCGAAGGTGAGCCAGGCAGCGGCGGCAACAACGAGTATTAAGAGCAGATTGCCGATAAACAGGTGGCGGATTGGGCTTTTGAGCATATTTTGTTATGTGCCTGGGTGCGGATGCGATTGTTGTTAAGGTTGTGTCCTTTGTAAATTCTAGATGTGATAAGACAAATGGCAATAAAAAAGCCGCACTATGTGCGGCTTTTTTATTGAGCTTGAGCTCTGTAAGGGATTAGCCGATCCAGGCGTGATCCATTACGTCCAGACGCAGGTCTTGGCTGAACTTGTCGCTGCCGGCGGAAACTTGCAGGGTCACTACGTTTACGCCCGGGGTCGGGTAAGACATTTCGTGAGTGAAGGTACCCGGCAGGGCAACGCTTTTCTGGGCGATGACTTTGCCAGTGGTGTCCACCAGTTTGCAATCAGCATTGCCGCTGCCGTCCAGCAGGGCCTGAATGCGGAAGTTTTCGTTGGCGCAACGGCGATAAACTTGCGGGTCGCGGTTTGCGTTGTACTGCAGGTTGTTAACTTTAACCAGTTTCACCAGCTTCTTCATGTTCAGCATTCCATTATGTGATGAAGTTGAGTAAAATAATCGGGTATTCGATTGCCAAGTCCCTTATTGTAGTCATATTGTCCCTTTCGGTCTAGTTCATTTATGGATCATACAAATCTGATTGAAACGCTGGATTCGGTAGACGAGCAAATTACCGATCTGGAGCGCATTTTGCGCGAACGCGGCAGCTTGCCGCTGCTGGAAACCGTGGATCATGCCATTGCGCTGGTAAAGCGCATGATCATTGCCTACATCGCCGATGTGGGCGAGAAGGAGCCGCCGGCGGAATCTGAGGACGTGCTGGATGTCTTCAAGGCCCTGGTCAAGGGCGATCCGAGCTGGAACACGATTCGCGACAATGTGCGCGAACTGGTGTATTACCGCAACTGCATTACCATGGAACGTCAGGATGCCTTGCCGCCGGTGCCGGAGAAGATGACGGTACGCACACTGCGCCACCTGTTCCTCTTCATCAAGACGCGTTGCTTCCGCGAAGAGCGTCTGGTCTGAGTTTCTGGTTTCAAACTAATAAGTCTGTCTTAGGAATCTGTTTGCATGAAGAATCTGATTAACCGCCTGCGTGGCGTTGAGCGCGATATTATCCAGCAACCGGTAGCCGAGTCTGATGGCCCGTATTACGAGCCGCAGGCGAACGAAGTCGAGATTTTTGAGGCAGCTTATAAGAAGCGTCTGCCGGTGATGCTGAAAGGCCCGACCGGCTGCGGCAAGACCCGTTTCCTTGAATACATGGCCTGGCGTCTGAAGCGTCCTCTGGTGACGGTTTCCTGTCACGAAGACCTGACCAGTAGCGATCTGGTAGGGCGTTTTCTGCTGGAAGGCGATCAGACTGTGTGGCAGGACGGCCCGCTGACCCGTGCAGTGAAAGCCGGCGCGATTGCCTATCTGGACGAGATTGTCGAGGCCCGCACCGACAGTACCGTGATTATCCACCCGCTGACCGACCACCGTCGTCAGCTGCCGCTGGAAAAGCGTGGCATGGAAATCGAGGCGCATGAAGACTTCATGCTGGTGATTTCCTACAACCCCGGTTACCAGACTGTGCTGAAAGATCTGAAGCCGTCCACCAAGCAGCGTTTTATCGGTATCAATTTTGATTATCCGCGCGAAGAAATCGAGCTGAAGATTATCCGCAATGAAGCACCGGACCTGAATCCGGAACTGGTTGCCAAGCTGGTGGCGGCCGGCCGTAAGGCGCGCGCACTGAAGGATCATGGTCTGGAAGAAGCCACTTCGACTCGTGCACTGGTGTATGCCGCGCAGATCATGAGTACCGGCCTGGATCCGCTGGAGGCCTGCCGTGTGGCGCTGGTGAACCCGATTACGGACGATCCCGAATTGATGGAAGCGCTGATGGAGATTTTTAAGGCTCATTTCTCCTAAGCGGGGTGGTTTGTGACTGAACAGGAACTCTTGCTTGCCGTTCAGGTTGAACTGGTCGAGCTGGAAAAAATCAGTTTTGTTGCGCACCGCGACAGTAAAGAGGCCCTTGCCGTCATCGAGACCTATGGTCTGCCGGTGACAGTGGAATGGCTGAAGGCCTGTAAAGCCCTGTTCCTGCATGATCGCGATGCGGGCAAGGCATTTATTCGCGGCAGTGTAGAGGCTGCGGCAGCCAGCGGCACGGTGTTGCCCTGGGTGGAGTGGGCCATGCAGTTTACGACCTGGCGCGGGTCGTGGAAGGCCGTGGACGGTTTCATGGATCAGCTGGCCACCGCCTACCTCAATCTCGGGCCGGAGGGTACGGCACGCTGGGCGAAACTGGGTCTGGAATGGTGCGGCAAGCATCTGGACTCCGGCATTGCCTATTTCCGTGCGCCGGTGCTTGATCTGGCCGGCAAGGAAGGCGCGGCAGGCATTGAGGCTTTGCTGGAGCCGGCGGAAGAATTGTTTAAGACCCGCCGCCTGGCGCTGGGCACCTATCTGGGCGGGGCGATACGTGTACGTAACCTGCTGGGGCCGCAGGCCGTGTCACCGTGGGCCAAGCGTGGCGCCGATATTTTGCAGGCTGGCCGCTTGCGCGGCGAGCAGTTTTTCCGTCTGGAGTCGGAAGAAAGTATCAGCCTGCTGCTGGAAAATCTGCCGGGTTTCCGCTTGGCCGAGCATGGACGTTTGCTGTCGCTGCTGATTACAGCCTGGTTCGAGGAAGAAGTCGACCTGGCGGAAAGCAAGTGGTCGCCGGATCAGGGGCGCGCCTTTATCGAAACAGACGCTCATGCGCTGTATCTGCCGATTGCCATGTCGGACAGGGAAGAGGCGATTCTGTCGCTGTTCCACGCCATGGGGCACCTCAAATTCCACAGCTATGAACGCCGTTATATCGAAGCGCTGTTTAAAGAGGTGGGCATGCAGCACCCGCCGCTGGACGAAGATCAGCGCATTACCTGGCGACCGCTGTTTGCCAGGTTCGGCGAGGACATGATCCGTTTCCAGCTGCTGTTTGACCTGTGCGAAGACTTGCGGGTGGACGCAGCGATTCAGCGTGTGATTCCCAATTATCTCAACCGTCTGCTGGCTGCCGCCGAGGCGCGTGAGCTGCCGGCAGACCCTGCTGGGGACTATTACCGCATGGCGCTGGACAGCCTGCGCATGGCGCGCGACGTGCTGGTCAATGGCAAGACCGACGTTGCGGCCGAATGGCAGGAATTTTTGCCGCTGCTGCAGCCGGATGCCACTGTGGTCGATGCCTTCCGCCTGGCGTCCAGGCTGTATGAAGGCACTGGCCTGCCGGTGATTGGTTTGACTGAGCGGCAGGACGCCTTTTTGCCAGGTCGTTCACCCAATGCGGCGCGAGCGGTCTACCCGCGGCGCGTGCTTGACCGCGCGGAGCGGGGTACAGGCACGGAAGACATCGATGACGATGTGAAAAACGAGGAAATTCGCCCGAATCCGGAGCAGAAAGAAACACCCAAGGGCGCGCAGGGGCATGATCCGGAATACGACATGCCGCCGGAAGAAACCACGGGTAGCGGTGGTCGCGTGGGAGCGGGCATTCCGCAACCCGCGCATGTGATCGGCACCGCACGCGGCCATCGTTTGACGGAGAAGGGCTACCCGTACCCCGAATGGGATTATCGCGACAACCGCCACAAGCGCAATTGGGCCTGGGTGCAGGAAAAAGAGCTGGATGAGAAAAACGCCCCGGAGGCCGACAAGTTGCTGGCGTATTACGCTCCGGCGCTGAAACGGCTGAAAAAGGCAATTCAATCGCAGAAACCCTCGCGCATGGCCCCGAAGCGCCGCCAGTTCGAGGGAGATGAACTGGACATTGATGCGGCCACCAGTTTTGTGGCGGAAAAACGCGCCGGCATGGCTCCCAAGCCGGCGATTTACCGTCAGCGCATCGTCCAGCACCGTGATACGGCGGTGACGTTGCTGGCTGATATATCCACCTCCATTATGGCGGAGCTGCCAGAGGGCGGCCGGATCGTTGACCGCATTCGTGCCGGCTTGCTGCTGTTTGCCGAAAGCATGGAAGAAGTGGGCGACCCGTATGCGATTGCCTGTTTTGCCTCCAAGTACCGCGACAACGTGAGCTACTACCCGATCAAGGATTTCGACGAGCGCTACAACAGTAAGTCGCGTGCGCTGATTGGCGGCATTTCCGGCCGCCTTGCGACCCGTATGGGGGCGGCGATCCGGCACGCGGTCCACAAGTTCGAGAAATCGCCCAGCCATCGACGTTTGTTACTGATTCTGTCTGATGGCCGGCCGGCCGACTACGATGATGGCGGCGATGAGCGCTACCTGCACGAAGACACCCGTATGGCGGTGAAAGAGGCGGTGGATGCGGGGGTGCACCCTTTCTGCATTACCCTGGACCCGGCGGGTGGCAAGTATCTGGCGCAGATTTTCGGGCCGGGGCACTATCTGGTGCTCGATCACATCAATGATTTGCCGAAGAAATTGCCGGAAGTGTATTTGCGGTTACGGAAATAATGGAACAGCTGAGTCAAAACCCCACACCGGCGACGCAAAAGGCCACCTTTATCGGCGCGGCTGCTTACCGCCGCAGCATGTATGGCAGCAACCATCCGCTGTCGATCCCGCGGGTGTCGCTGACGTTCGATCTGATTAATACCTACCATGCCCTGAGCGCGGAGGAATACAAGATTGCGCGTAAGGCGGCGGATTTCGAGCTGGAATGGTTTCATACGCGGGATTACATTGGCGCCATCAAGCGGGCAGAGGTGCTTGGACGGGTAAGCAACGAATACCGGCAGAAATATCAGCTCGGCACGCTGGAAAACCCGTATTTTGAGCACTTTTTCACCAACCCGGCCACGGCCACCGGCGCCAGTATTCAGGCGGCGGAAGAAGTGCTGGCCGGGCGCATCGGTTTTAACCCGGCCGGTGGCATGCATCACTCGCGCCCCGGCAATGCGCAGGGCTTCTGTTACTTCAATGACCCCGCGCTGGGTATCATGCGCCTGCGTCAGGCCGGCATGCGTGTGCTGTACATTGATATCGACGCGCATCACGGCGACGGCGTGGAACTGGCCTTCCTTGACGATCCTGATGTATTGACCCTGTCGCTGCACATGGATACCGCGTATGCCTATCCGTTTAATGGTGGGCGGGTAGAGGACATTGGCAACCCGGCGGGGAAAAATACCTGTGTGAATGTGCCGCTGCCGCAGGGCACACACGATGCCGAATACCAGAAAGTGTTTCAGGCGGTGTGGTATCCGGTAATCGAGCGCTTCAAGCCGGATGCGGTGGTGTTGCAGGCGGGTACCGATATCCTGTTTGCCGACCCGCTCGGCAAGTTCAAGGTATCAACCCAATGCTTTCTTGATGTGGTGCGCCAGATCATGCAGTCGAGCCCGAAACATGCCGACGGCACGCCCAGTCTGCTGGTCACCGGCGGAGGCGGTTATCACCCGCTGATTCTCGCGCGAGCCTGGGCGGGGTTGTGGGCTCTGCTGTCCGGTCGTGCAATGGCAGAAGAACTGACGCCTGAGGGCACGGCACTATTGCGCCAGGTGAACTGGGATATGGATGAGGATGAAGACTATTATCCCAAGCTGTTCAGCCACCGAGTGGATGAGCTGGAAGCGTGTCCGGTGCGTCCAGAGATCGATGAATTAATTGCTAAAGTACTTAAGCATCCATTTCTAACAAATTGATTAGGAAAGAATGATATGTCTGGAAATCTGGTTCCCGGTTATGCAACCACGGGCGGTACCAAAGCCTATGCTGAATCCATTGGCAAGGGGTGCGGGGAAGGGCATTTCAGCGATTTTCTCAATGTGCACCTGCGTCTGAGTTCCATCGGTCTGGGTACGTTCCCGGGTGCAGTTACCGAAGAGGTCGATGCAGGATATGCCGCCAACGTGGAGCGCGCGCTGCTCAACGGCATTAATGTGATCGACACCGGTGCGCATTACCGCTATGGCCATTCGCTGGCAGCGGTGGGTGAAGGTCTGCGCAATGCCTTTGCCAAAGGCGTGCAACGCGATGGCGTGTTCATTGTATCCAAAGGCGGCTTTCTGGGTTTCAAGGACGGCGTGCCAGCGGATTTTGATAAGTGGTTTAGCGAGGAAATCGAAAAGAAGCATCTGGGCAGCCGTGACGACCTGACCCAGGCGCACCTGCTGAATCCGCGCTACATTGCGTTTCAGCTGGAACTGTCGCGTCAGATTCTCGGTGTGGAAACGCTCGATGCCTTTCTGATCGATCAACCCGAAGTGCATATTCCCAATATTGGCAAAGAGGCACTGAACAAAAAGCTGGAAAAGGTCTACGTGGTGCTGGAACAGGCTGTAAAAGACGGCAAGCTGCGCTACTACGGCATTTCCACCTTCAATGGCTTCCGCGTGGAAACGGATAATCCGCTGTTCCAGTCGCTCACCTCGCAGATTGGGCTTGCGGAGCGTGCGGCGCAAACGGTAATGGGTGAGCCGAACGCCAAACATCACTTCAAGGTGGTGTCCATGCCGTTCAATCAGGTGATGCTGGAAGGCTTTACCCGTTTCAATCATGCCACCGGCCAGGGCAACGTGGCCTCCACCTTCCAGGCAGCATTCCAACTGGGTGTGTACATGTTGGCCAGCCACACCATGCTCAAAGGGAATCTCGCCAACCAGTGCGTGGATACCGTGATGCAGGCCATGCCGCTACTGCGCAATGATGCGCAGCGAGCCATCCAGTTTAACCGCTCGACACCGGGACTGGGGACTTCGCTGGTCGGGATCAGTACACCTTCGCATCTGGATGACGCCTTGGCAGTGACTAAAATGGCGCCGCTGGAAAAGCAGGCATATCTGAAAATGTACCAGCGCGCTGAGTAACGCCGCACAGGCAGGTGTGGGGTCAGACTCATTGACTCCACACTGTTACACTGCATCCTCAAGCTTCTGACGTCCCAGCTCTGGTGTTCTTGACGTCATCATGTTGAAATTTCCACGCTGTATGCGTGCAGCCTCAATGCCAGTCATGTGGCGGATTAATGTCGTTTAATATTTTCACAAATTCATGCGGTCGAGAGTATAATTAAAAGACCTTACTCTCTGTATGTGTTTGCCGGGTTTCTGGCTGCAGCATGTCCATTCACATCAAAAATCTCTATAACGCTGAGTCATCCCGGCATTTGGCGCCTTATTACGAACTGATCCTGTCACGTCGTGCGGAAATTGTTGACTGGTTTTACCGCAAGCTGGATCAGCACGAATTGCATGTTCTAGCTGAATTGTCGGACGCGGAGCGAGCGCGTCTGGTGGTGTCGCAGGTTGCCTATCTGGAGCAGATTTTTTCACCCGATTTGACAGAGCCTGAGCATCGGGAAATGGCATCCCGGATCGGGGAAATACATGATGCAGTGAGTTTATCCCCGGTCAGCTTGCTGCATGCCTTCAAAATATATCAGCAGTCGATTTTTCGCTATGTGCCGGAAATACAGGCCGATGTGCAGGCTACTGCGGTACTGCAACAACGACTGGAAAATGACCTTGCCTGGCAACTGATTGTCTACTGGCGCGCCGAAGGCCGCCGGACGAAAATGTTCAGCGAACTGACGGAACTGATTGAAACGCAAATGAACGTGGCCGATGTGTTGCAACAGTTCAGCCAGGGTTTGCTCAACCGGAAAATTGCTCTCTGCGGTATCAGTTTGTTTAATTTGCAAAAGGAAAATGTCCCGGAGCTTGAATTCAGTGCCGGTGAATTTTCCGGCGCGATATTGCTTGAGCCTGACGATGGTGGACGATCCGCCATGACCAACATGCTATTTGAGGTGCGACAGACTATGCAGCCGGTTTGGCTGAGTCGGGCATCGGTTAGCATGACCAGCCTGTCGGCATCAATGGTTCGCTCAATGGCTGTATTGCCGGTATTTCGCGACCATGGAACTGTGGATCGGCTGCTGGTTTTGTGTGCACGTTTTCCGAATTACTTCGGCGCCGAAGAAAAGCGTTTCTTTTTCACCCTGCTGGCACACGAACTGGCCATTCGGCTGAATCAACTGCAACAATACTCCGGGATGCCTCACCGTCTGCAGGAACCCGAGCGCGAGCACTATCTCGAGCTGTTGCGAAATAACCGGATTGAAATGGTATTTCAGCCGATTGTTGATGCGAGTAATCGCCAGATCGTCAAATTTGAGGCGTTGGCAAGACTGGTGGATGATGATGGACGACTGATCGCTCCCGGACTGTTTTTGCCTGCACTGGGCACCCGGCATTTGCTGGAGCTCTTCCTCAGTGGCTTACAGCAGGCCTGCGCAGTGTTGCGTCAGCGTCCGCCAGAGCAGAATTACGGGGTCAGTGTCAATTTGCCGACGGAAGCATTCGAGTATCCGGCGATACTTAATCGAATCCTGGCCGTGATTGAGCAATATGCGGTTGATCCGGGTGACATTACGCTCGAGATTCTCGAGTCATCACTCAATACCGGTGAGGCAGCAGCTCATGTGCAACGCCTCAAATCTTCCGGTGTGCGGATCGCACTGGATGATGTCGGCAGCGGGGAGTCTTCCCTTCTGCGACTGAAAATGCTGGCCATTAACGAAATCAAGATTGATCAGTCGCTTACAAAGGACTTGTGCGCAGAGCCGGATAAGCTTGCTGTGGTGCATATGTTGATGCGCTTGGCAACGCAGTTGGGCGTGCATTGTGTCGTTGAGGGCGTGGAAAACGACATTATCCTGGATATGGTAAAAACCCTGGGCGGCGCCTCGATTCAGGGCTATGCCGTCAGTCACCCGATCAGAAGTGGCGATGTGCATGCCTGGGTGGCTGAATATACTCGCAGCCGCGGCATCGAAGAAAGCGGTGACAGCCTTCCTGGTTCGCTGCATGCCTGGTATGCAAGACACCTGTCGCGATCACTGCTGATCCTGGATGCCTTTCCTGATAACGTTGATTTGATCGCGCTGCACCAGGCCGGTGATGCCTGTTCATGGGGTCGTCTCAGAAAACGGAAAATAAAGCACGCTAAGGCGTAGCCAAGCTTGCATCAACCTGTAACGACGCAATCAAAGGGCAGGAAACATTTCCTTTCCGTGCATGGCAGGCACACACAAGCTCGGACAGCACGGTTTCCATGCGCGCCAGGTCGGCCATCTTTTCGCGCACGTCATGGAGCTTGTGCTCGGCCAGGTGGCTGGCTTCGTCGCAGTGGGTGCCATCCTCCAATCTGAGCAGTTCGGCGATTTCATCCAGGCTAAAGCCCAGTCGCTGGGCCGATTTCACAAACCGCATCCGCGTCACATCCGCCTCGCCATACCGGCGAATGCTGCCGTAAGGCTTGTCCGGCTCCGGCAACAACCCCTTGCGCTGGTAAAACCGGATGGTCTCCACATTGACCCCGGCCGCCTTGGCAAAAGCGCCAATGGTCAGATTTTCAAAAATATTTTGCATATTGCTTGACTCCGTACATAACTACGGAAGTAAGCTTACGCTACTTATTCTAGATTCGAAAGGAGATGTTATGTCGCAAGAGAAAACCGGGCGTTTGCCGCTCATCGGCGGCGTCATCGCCGCTATCGCTGCCTCTCTGTGTTGTGTCGGCCCTCTGGTGCTGGTCATGCTCGGCATCGGTGGCGCTTGGGTAGGTAATCTCGCCGTATTGGAGCCATTCCGGCCCTACTTCCTCGGGGCGGCCATCATTGCCCTGTTCTTCGCCTGGAAAAAGATCTACCGCGCCCCGGCCGCAGTCGCATGCACGCCGGGATCTCTGTGCGCCATGCCCCAGACCAACCGCATCTATAAGGTGCTGTTTTGGATCGTTGCCGTGCTCATCGTGCTCGCCATGATCTTTCCCTACATCGCCCCGCTGTTCTACTAAAGGAGTCTCGCCATGAAAACCTTCGTTTCGGCGCAAGCCAAAAAACTGATTCTCGCCTCGATCCTGGCTTTTGCCTTCACCGATGCTGCGTTCGCCGCCATGCGCACCGTCACGCTATCCGTCCCCGGCATGTATTGCGCGGTCTGTCCGATCACAGTGCGAAAAGCCCTGGCAAATGTACCGGGCGTAACAAAGGCCAGTGCTTCCCTGGAAAAGAAAGAGGCGGTCGTAACCTTCGACGATGCCAAGACCAGCATCCGGGCCTTGGAGGATGCCACCTTCGAGGCTGGGTATGAATCCAAGTTGAAAGAGGAACCGGGCAAATGAGGCGCAGCCAAATGAGCGAGCAAATTCTCCACGTAACCGGCATGACCTGTGATCACTGCGCCGCATCCGTACAACAAGCATTATTGTCGGTGGCAGGTGTGAATCGCGCCGAAGTATCCTACGCCGCAGGCACCGCCCGGCTGGAGACGGCGCCGGACACCCCCGTCTCCGCCCTGCTCGATGCCGTGCGCGCCAAGGGCTACGGTGCGGAAGTGGCAGGCGGCGCATGCTGTGGCACTTTGCCCGCGACTGATTCCAAACTCAGTGTCGCCATCATCGGCACGGGTTCTGGAGCCTTCGCGGCCGCCATCCGCGCAGTGGAGGAAGGCGCTGAAGTGACGGTGATCGAAGCGGGTATCGTCGGTGGCACCTGCGTCAATGTCGGCTGTGTGCCGTCGAAGATTCTGATTCGCGCAGCCCATGTGGCGCACCTACAAGCCCAACACCCGTTTCCCGGTCTGGCCAAACACGCGCCCGTGTTGGATCGCAAGGCGCTGGTCGCGCAGCAGCAGGCGCGCGTGGAAGAACTGCGCCACGCCAAATACGAAAGCATTCTGGAAACCAACCCCGGCATCAACCTGCTGCGCGGCTTCGCGCGCTTCGAGGATGCCAAGACCCTCGTCGTGCGCCAGGCGGATGGCAGAGAACAGCGCCTCACGCCCGACCGCATCCTGATCGCCACTGGCCGCTCGCCGCAGATTCCGGACGTGCCGGGGCTGGCCGGCACGCCGTTCTGGACTTCGACCGAGGCATTGATCGCCGAGGAAACGCCGGCCCATCTGATCGTATACGGCGGCTCGGTGGTCGCGCTGGAACTTGCGCAGGCGTATCTGCGTTTGGGCAGCCGAGTCACTCTCGTGGCACGCGGAACCTTGCTATCCAAAGAAGATCCCGCTATTGGCGAGGGACTCAAAGTGGCACTGGAAGAAGAAGGCATGCGGGTTCTCACGAACACCGCCGTGAAGGCCGTGCGCTTCGATGGCAAAACGTTCTCGTTGGAAACCAGCGCGGGGCTCATCGGCGGCGACCGCCTGCTCATCGCCACCGGGCGCAAACCCAATACGGCGGGGCTCGATCTCGCGCGTGCCGGCGTGACCACAGATGCCAGCGGCGCCATCATCGTGGACGATCACCTGCGCACTTCGGTGCCGCACATCTATGCGGCGGGTGACTGCACCAATGCGCCGCAGTTCGTGTACGTGGCGGCAGCGGCGGGCACCCGTGCGGCGATCAACATGACCGGCGGCGATGCGGCGCTCGATCTCTCCACCGTGCCCGCAGTGGTGTTCACCGACCCGCAAGTGGCCACGGTGGGCCTCACTGAAGCACAGGCAATTAAGCTTGGCATGGAAACCGACAGCCGCACGCTCACGCTGGACAACGTGCCACGCGCACTGGCCAACTTCGACACCCGCGGTTTCATCAAGCTGGTGGCGGATAAGAACACCGGACGCTTACTGGGTGCGCAGGTGCTGGCGGGAGAAGGCGGCGAGATCATCCAGACCGCCGTGCTGGCGATAAAGAACCGCGTGACCGTGGCGGACCTAGCGGGTCAGTTGTTCCCTTACCTCACCATGGTTGAGGGCTTGAAGCTCTGCGCACAGACCTTTACCAAGGATGTAAAGCAGTTATCCTGCTGCGCGGGATAGATACCTGATGGCTGACTACACCATTTCCAAGCTGGCTAACGAGGCTGGGGTCAGCATTCATATTGGGGTCAGCTCACGAAACGGAAAAAATCGTACGCTAAGCTATCCTCAGCCCCATGATGCAAACAGCCCACGCAAGGGCAGGCTGTCAATGATGCCGGAGAAAAGTCTGGTGTTACCTGCTACACCCGTGCTCCGCTAATTACTTCTTGGCAGGCTTGGCGGCAGGAGCGGCAGCGCCTTCGGCAGAGGTGGGGGCCGGTGCAGCCGGTGCGGCGGCGTCACGCTGACCCTTCAACTCATCCATCATGCGCTGAAGCATGGCCTCGGCCAGTGACCGACGCGCATCAGGATCCAGTTCCGAGAACATCATGGACATGCAGCGCGGCATCATGTTCTGCATGAAGTCCACTCGATCCTCAGTCCTCATTTCCTTGAACATGCTGTCCATCATGGTTTGCATCATGCGCGGCATATCCTCCGGCGTCATCATGCCGGACATCATTTTCTCCATCATCTTCTTCATCATGCCCATCGGATTGAATCCGCCGCCTTGCCCAGGCTGCGATTCGCCGCCTGCTTTGGTGTCCTGGTCTTTCGGTTCCATGTTGGTCTCCTGGTGAATGACTCGATTGGTTCTGCCGTCGCTATGGATTTTCAGCCCGGACTTTCTTGGCCAGCAGCCTCGGGTTGCTCGCGCCCACGGTCATGGCGACACTGATCGCCTCGTCGATCTCGGCATCGCTCGTCTGGAGTTCCCTGAGTACACCGAGGGCGTATTTCGTGCAGAACTCGCAGCCCGCACCCAGCGCCGCCCCGAGGCAAATCAGGTGACGCGTCTTCCGGTCCAATGCGCCCTCGGGGCCATAGACGGCTGCGTGAAAGCGGTTGTAGTGTTCGATGATTTCGTCGTGATTGTGGGCCATGGTTCACTCCTGTCTGAATCAGTTTGCGCGGGTGAAGATTGCC
Source organism: Pseudomonadota bacterium (assembly GCA_021847305.1). Taxonomy (GTDB): domain Bacteria; phylum Pseudomonadota; class Gammaproteobacteria; order Burkholderiales; family JAJZQI01; genus JAJZQI01. The sequence continues at coordinate 14,478 of JAJZTZ010000053.1, forward strand.
CCGTAATGATAGGGCGGCAATTCGACCAGCGTTTCCAGCTTGAAGCCGGCTGGCTCGACGACCGCACGGGTCTGTTCCGGCGACCTACGCAGTTCGGTGCTCGGCCCGCGCGGCTGATCCAGGACGGTGGTTTCTTCGCGCGGCAACGGATACCAATTGACGATGGCAAAGCGGCCGTTTGGCTTTAGGGCCGCGGCGACCTCTCGGGCTAGCGCCGTCTTGTCCGGCACGCCGTGGAAGGTGTTGGCGATCAGGACATAGTCCGCCGGTGCGCCAAGCAGGCGGCTCAACTCCATGGCGTCTCCGAGCAGCCAGTCGCAGTTCGCCATTCCTTCGCAAGCCGCTTGCGCCTGCTCAAGCATCTCCGAGTCAAGGTCGAATCCGACGACGCGCCCCGGCCCAACTTGCCGGGCCATGGCGGCGGTGAAATAGCCGTAACCGCAGCCCAGGTCGATGACCGTCATTCCGGGCTCGATACCCAGCGCCTTGATTACGCCATCGGGGTCGGGCCATAAGGCATGCCACCAGTTCCTGTCGGGCATTCCCGTGGCCGGAAACAATCGATCCTGAATCATCATTATTCAAGTTCCTTTTTCATTCGCTGATATTCCTCTTGGCTGATTTCCCCACGGGCGTAACGCCGGTCGAGAATCTCTCTTGCGCTTTCTTCTTTTTTGTCACGCATTCCTTCATCACGTATTCCCCACCCGCCGCACACCGGCCCACCCCCGCCTCCGCGGCCGCCGCGGAAGAGGAAGATCAACATCACGACCAGGAAGATCAGCGGAAATATCCACATGAAAGGAAACCATCCCCACGGTCCATAAGGCCACATGATTACACCT
>JAJZTZ010000182.1 GCA_021847305.1 Pseudomonadota bacterium
TCCGATCGATCAGGCTGGAGTGATCGCTTAACGCTGTTGTGTTAAGGGAAAACTCCGACAGGTTGAGCAGGGCATCGCTCATCCAGAACACGCTCATGCCGAGCGAGGCAATGATGGCGTGGGCAACGAAGTTGGTCTGACCGGAGAAAATGCGGCCCACCAGTGTCCAGCCGGAGACCCAGATGCCGGTGACGGAAAGCACGCCCATGACCATGGTAAGCACCTCGGCCATGGAGTCTTCGCTGGTGTAGCTGAGGAAGCCGGCGAAACCGGTCAGCAAGAGCAGCAGCAGGCTGGTGAGGAGCAGGGTGCGCGGCTGGCGGTCCCAGGTGTGCGGCACGATCGGCGCTTCCTCGGCCACCGGGTGGCTGGCATGGCGCACGCGCAGCTGGCTGTGGCCGAAACGGACGATGTCTTCAGTGGTGAAAACGGCGGTTTTCTGCTTGGCCCGCCGGCCATTGAGGTACATGCCGTTAAGGCTTTCAAGGTCTTCCGCGGCAAAGCTGTCGTCCATATTGCCGCTGATCTGCAGGTGGCGGGGCGCGACGAACGGATCGTCGACAATGATATCGCAGGAGTAGGCGCGGCCGATGGTGACCGGCCAGTGGAATACCGGAAAGCGCTGGCTGACGGCGCCTTCACGGTCGAGCAGTTCGATCCAGGCTAGTCTTTCCATTGAATGGCACCCATGTATTGGCGGATGAAGGCAAGGCCGGGTTTGTATTTCACGCCGGTCAGGCGCAGTTGCGACAGCAGGGCGCGGCGTTTTTCCTTGAGCGTGACGATTTTAAGGGTGAAATCGTACAGGTCGGGGAACAGCAGATACTGCCGCATACACAGGGCAGCCCGGGCAGGCGTGCCATGCAGCTGCACGGTGCTGGCCTGGCAGGCGTAGGGGCTGAAGCGTTTGGCGTCGCCGTGGTCATTGCCGCGTGCCGGAGCAAACTGGTCGGCCAGCAGCTGGCTGAAGCGGAAGGCATCGAGTTTGTCGCTGTGCAGGATCTGGTTGACGAATACGGCGCTGCCGGCTTCGGTTTCATCATCGACAAACACCGAGGAACTGCCTTCGCAGAAATACGAGTCGGTCTGGTAAAACTTTTTCGGGTCGCGGTCGACCCCGCCCCAGCAGCGCATGTATGGGTCGAGCTGGTCGGGTATGAGGTAGTGGCCTACCTGCTGGGTGGGCATCGGGCTGCGGGTCAGACGGCCCAGCAGATTGTCGGAATGCTGATCGAGCTGGCTGGCGACTTCCTTTTCAAACGAAGTCGGAATGACCGGGTGTGCGCGCCAGCGGTTGAGCAGCTCCTCGGCAAAATGCGCCGGCACGAGGAAAGCCACCAGCTGATCGTCGATCATGCGCGCCTCGTTGATGCCGAATACCTGTTGCGCTTCCGTTACCACCGGGCCGCCGCTCATGCCGGCATTGATGGCGCCGGTAAAGTGGACAAAGGGGTAGAGTGAATGGTCGCGCAGGCCGTTGTAGGTGCCGCTGACGATGGTCAGACCCAGGTCGCCGGGGTTGCCCAGGGCATAGCCGAGCGTGCCCTTGCCGATGGGCGCGTGATTGAAACGTAGCCACGGCAGGTTGCTGCCCTGGCGCTGCACCAGTGCCAGGTCATGCAGCACATCCACGGCCAGCAGCTTCAGATCGCCGGCTTCACCGTTCTGCGCGGCGAATTTCAGCTCATAGGTGCCGGGTTCCAGCGCGTAGTCGGACACGACGTGATAGTTGGTGATGATGAGGCCATCTGCGCTGACGTAAAAACCTGAACCGATCGAGGTTTGCGACTGCGAGCCTTTTACCAGCGTACGAATCTGTACGATGGACGGTTTGACCGCGGCAAAAATGGCCTGGCCGCTCTTGTCGCTCGGGTCGGGGGTGGGTACGGGAGCTGAGTCGGCCAATGCCGGCAGACTGAAACTCAGAAGCCAGATTGCCAGGCTGGCGGCAAGAAAGCGGTATAGGGTCTGGATGTGCATTATCAGTTATGTGATCCGGTTTGATATTAGTCTGCCGGGACGCCGGATTGGTTCATTTGTCGTTGCGTGTTGCGCTGTGTAGCAATGTATCACGCCCTAAGCCACACTGGGAATATCCTGCCAGCGCGTGGTATAGGCCGGGCTTTTGTGCTCCTGCCGCATTCGCCATTGCTCCGTGCGCGCGGTGCTGGCGGCAAAGCGCAGCGTGTGTTTGCCGAAACGGCGGTTGGCCTGGTCCAGTACCTGCATCAGGGCGGAATTTGGCGGTGCGGCCGGTGCGCTGAACAGGTCGCCGGTCAATGCCGCAGGCGGGGCGATGTCGAGCAGCATGACGCCGGCTTTGTAATAGCGGAAGCCGGGGCGGAAAATCTGCTGCAGGCCGCGCAACGCCATGTCGATCAGCACACGGGTGTCGTCGCTCGGCTGCGGCAGCGCCAGCACGCAGGCGGGCGCATGCTGCGGCGTGTGTTCGCTGTGCGGCGCGGTCTGGATGAAAACCTGGAGGCTACCGGCCAGGCACTGTTGCTGGCGCAGTTTTTCTGCCGCCCGGCTGGCGTGGTAGGCGATGGCGGGCATCAGGTCCTCCAGCCGCGTCAGGCGTGTGGCGAACGAACGTGAGCAGACAATCTGCTGGCGCACTGCCGGCAGGTCGTCCAGATGCAGGCAATGATGGCCGTTGAGCTCCATCACCGTACGCTCCAGCGTCACGCCAAACAGTTTGCGGATACGCTGGGGCGAGGCGTCGCGCAGGTGCTTGACGCTGACGATGCCGATCTGCTCCAGT
>JAJZTZ010000054.1 GCA_021847305.1 Pseudomonadota bacterium
TGCCTGTTGGGGGAGGGAAGCAAAACCCTTGGCCTCGGCAGGGAAATGGGGGCCGTCGGGATCGGGTACGGCGACCAGCAAAGCAGCTTTAATCGGCAAGCAGGATCGAGCCGCCCAGTGGACAACAGCCAGGCACGCTAAACTGTGAGCGGCGATGACGACTGACGGGCCGAGCTGTTGAACCGTGCTTTCCAGAACGGCAACCCATTCTTCGCAAACAGGGTTATCCCAATCTCGTTGCGAGATACGCACAAAATCCGGGTTTAATTGCTCCCAATGCGATTGCCAATGCTGTGCACCAGAGTTGCCGATGCCCGGAAAAATTAAAACAGGTGAGGTCATGGCGTGATTCCGCAAACGATCCGCTGACGGATGAGAGAGTCGGCTTGCACGCCGCTCCAGCCTGAGCCGGCAAGGGTGGGGCGGCTCATGCATTCAGCCCCGGCGCGCTGTTTCAATTGCCGCAATGTCGATTTTTTTCATCTGCATCATCGCATCAAACGCACGCTTGGCGGCAGCGGGGTCGGGGTCGGAAATCGCTTTCATCAGGGCCGTCGGCGTAATCTGCCAGGACACCCCCCACTTATCCTTGCACCAGCCGCATGCGCTTTCCTCGCCACCGTTGCCCACTATCGCGTTCCAATATCGATCCGTTTCGGCCTGGTCGGCCGTGGCCACCTGAAACGAAAACGCCTCGCTGTGCGCGAATGCAGGTCCGCCGTTGAGTCCAAGGCAGGGGATACCCATTACGGTGAATTCGACAGTCAATACGTCCCCCTGTTTCCCCGCAGGGTAGTCTCCCGGTGCCCGGTGCACTGCGCCGACGGAAGAATCGGGAAAGATACTGGCGTAAAACCTCGCTGCATCTTCCGCGCCGCTGTTGTACCAAAGGCAAACTGTGTTTTTGGCTGGCGTTGTCATGGCACCTCTCCATTAAGATCGGCAAACGTATCGTTCTGGCACGGCATTACTGTACAGCACAATAAGACTATCAAAGTTGGGATGCAAATCCGCCTCCCAATAAAGCAGATTTTTTGTTGGGTGGGGTTTAAATAAATCTGTCCCCTTTTGGGGTTGCAGGTCCACTCGAATGTAGTGTTAGAGCGCGCAGGTTCATTCCAGCCACCGCGCGAAAAGGCGACTGAAGAAACTGACGTTACGCTCACCATAGCGACCAAGCCGCTGAGAAACGAAGTAATTCCGGATGGCGTAGAAGCCGCAAATCAGGCCGAGAGCAACGCCCAGCCACTGAACCCAATGAACTCGACGCGCAAAGACGCCTTCAATCAACGGACGGAATAGATTGCTCTGCAAGGAGTCTAGTTGGTGGTTGATCCATGCAGGAACCAGCCAATAGAAGACGACGAAGAGAACCGTACCGAGAATAGCCGCACCCTTCCAAGAGAGCCGGTTTGCAACGTAGGACGTGTCGGCCAACATTTCTCCGGCCGTTGAACGTTTCCTACGGTAGCGGCGATAGCCCATTTTGGTAGCGCGCTCTAACGTGGAGCTAAGGGGCCGCGCGCTTTTGCGCGGTCCCGCTTAAGCGTAGGGTTAGAGTAAAGGTTAAGAATGTAGTTAGCCATAAAATGGAAATTCTTTATTCCATGCCATAACAGCAAGCAATAAAGCAACCAGTGCCGAAAGCACAACCTTCCAGACTTTCGGATATGCCTCATAAGCCAAGATTGCATTCCAAATTGCACCCAAAGCAAGGGCGGCTGCTAGGAGGTGTTGAGTTATAGCTTCCATTTTCGCAACTCTAACGTAAAAGTGAGGGGCTGAGCGCTTTTGCGCAGTCCCTCTCGACTGACGGGTTATGCGTTCTCATAGGTTGTTTGCCTTTACCCATAGTTGCTCTTTGCCTACCTGTTTATACCAGTCGTTAAACTGGGAACGGTATTGCTCAAATGGCTCAGACAACTTTGGGCGCGGGTCTTCGCTAAGCGCGTACGCCATGCCTTCGATAAACCACTGAGGGTCACGCCACACCTTGACTATGCCCAATTGCTCATTTTGCAGGTGATGAATCATTTCGTGGCGCACGTAAAACGGCTTCCAGGCACGAGGGCTAATGACAATGCCAAAGGTTCCAATCGTAGCCGCCGAACGTTTTCCTAATCCAAAGGATTGGAAGCAATCTTCAGTTGAGCAGAAAGTGACGCGAGGTTTCTTCTCAATTGAGCCAACTGATGAGTCAACAAAATGCAAGGCTTCATCATAAAGTGCAGCCGCCTCTTGGTAGCGAGATGGGTCATCTGTGCACATGAACTCGCTACTGCATGAAACACCTACTAGCTCGGGGGCAACAATTCGCACGGGCTTGATGAACGCCCAAGCTGCTGCGGGGATTAGAAGCACAGCAATGAGTAGTAAACGTTTCAACATATAAACCTTTCAAGACGTATAACGTGGAGGTCACCGGCGCTGCGCGGCTTTATCGCGCAGCGTCCGGTGGACCGCAGGGTTATGCATCTTCAAGTAATGCGTCGTACTTGGTAGGCAACAATGCATACTCTCCCCACTTGGGACGATTGATGCACAGACCTACGCCATTCCAAGTGATTGCGCCCCATATCAGAACAATTCGGTTCACCGACGTATCCGAAATCCCTTTCTCCGTTTGAATGGAGTCCACGTCCTTAAGATAAAAATCCGCAATTGCACCGTTTGCGAATAGCTTTGTCATCCGCAAGTTGCTTGGTTTGGGATTTCGCCCGGCGTTGAACGAATGAAGAATGCGTCCGTAATACAGGCGCGGTGTGTCAGTTGTTTCGGTGACGCTTCGTATATTGACCAGCGCATCCACGAGTCGCATAGCAGCACGTTGTCCAGGGAAGACGTAGTAGCGATAGAGGTTGTGGTCGAAGTTTCTGCATAGGCTATTAATGGTAGAAATCTTCGTCGGAAGCCGGAAAGTCTCTCCGGTATGTCTAGCAATAGGTACGTTAGAAATCGGACCATCAATATCTTCCACCGGTGTCTGATCGTAGACCCCAGATTTAACTTCGGAGGCGTCGGGAGGGGCGTCCAAAAACGAACTTACGACCACCAGTTCGTGGTCCTCGATAGCTTGTTTCGCCTGTTCCTCATCAACGTAGTGTTTTCCTTCTGGCTTGGTGGACCGCAGATCACAAAGAACAGATCGATAGGTCGGGATATGCGCGAAACAAGCCTTTCTGCCGTTTGAGAATACGGCTTTGTCTTTCGGGACGCGGACAAGCGGGGTAAAGCACCCAGGACAGAAAAGGTGTTGGTCCATTCGAGGTTCGTATTCCGATACGAGCACTTTTCTAGCCGTCGAAGCCAATACACTTTTACTCCCGGTCTTGGGACACCATCCGTGAAGGAAGTATGCGTACTTGATGCGATTGTTTGTTCCGTCACTATCTGACATGACCGTTCCTAAGATGCATAACGGTTGAGTTGAGGGGCCGCCCGCTTTTTGGCGGTCCCAAATCCGGGGTCAGGTCTCACATCCCACACTTCCCTTGGCTGTAAATTGTAAGGTCTGGCCCCCATTGGTTTTCCGAGGTTAGGCCTTTGTTTCGAAATCATTTGACTGGCCTAAGCAGACTTTCCACGTCAAGCTCATCGAAGTTGGCAATCTCCCCCAGTCTGATTGGTTTTGAGAGTGTAAAACTTGTCCACGTTTCCTTGAATTGTTCGTCATCACCTTGCGCCAGTTCGTTCATGTTTTTCCTTATCCGAATTTTTTTGGAAATAAGGTTTATGCTCACAGACCGTTCAACTACAGGTCCGCGGTCTTCGCTGCTGTCGTAACCAATAAGTTCAAAATTGGAGTTTTGATATCGAAATTTGTAGGTCCAATAGCCATATCTGCCATGGGCGTAGTTAATTTCCAGATTGCCTTTGTTGACACTGACATAAAGCTCCGGTGCATAGTAAGCGCCGCCATCTTCATTTTCGGATGAGAAACAATTGCGATTTTCTAGTGCGAGCTCGAACTGATTTTGATTTTTGAAGGCGATGATAAGACCACGGCGGTTGCGATCCAAAACTCCACGGTACTTATCCTTTACGAATTTACTTTTATCCGTGTTCTTAATGATCAGCACATAATCGGCTTGATTATCTTTGTTCAAATCGCCTCGAATTTCCTCTTCGACAACATACCCAGCCGGGACAAAATCGGAGGGAGCTTGCGCTGTATTTGTTTTCGATTGCCCGTACGCATTTGTTCCGATTGCAATGAAAATAATAAAAAAGAGTTTTTTCATTTCATGTATTGATTGTTGTGGGGGAGTAGGAAACCTAACGTTTGAATTCAGCGGACAGTGAAAAGCGCAGCTTTTTGACGGTCCGCTGGTAATGATGGGTTAGATGCCATTTTTAATACCCATCCCATACACCAGAGTCGTACATAAGCCGCATGGAGTAATTAATTTGAAGGGACTGGTTGGGTTCACATTTTATCTCGGATCTCTTTTGTGACGGGGCTGGTGCCGACACAAATATGGATGATCTATCCCTAAGGGGATCAAAAAGGGTGTAACCGTACCCATTGCTCGTGAATTCAATGGATGCATTGCCATTTCCATAAGAGTTGTAAACAAATAAGCCGAGCGGTGGTTTTTTCTCCGATGGGTAGGCAAACACAATCACTCCATGCTTTGATGCGCGATACTGAATGTAGCCTGACGTACGGGTCACTGCGTGCGAGGAGCAAAGTGAATAGACATGATTGCTTGTTTTGCAGCTCCACAAAGTGATCTCGTCCTTATTGCAGAGGGGGCTTTGCGGGTACATGTCGCTGTAATTTGCCCATGTGGCAGTAGTGATTGACGAAACTGGGGTGGGTTGTTGTGCATAAGCGGGTATAAAGGCTAATGCTACGGCAAGATACACCAAGGTGCGGGTCATGTATTTCATGGCATCTAACGTAAATTAGGCGGCGTGGGTTTGGTGGTGCAACGCCGCCTAAATCGGATAATGAATTGCATATTCTATATATAACAATAAGTTATTTTGTGGTTACGATTTTAGGGCAACCTAAAAAATTGCGGATGGAAGCTCGTGAAGTACTTTAATTCGCAATGTTTGGAAACAATATTATCCCGCCCAATGGATTATGACAAATGGGTGTGATTGTTCATGTCTTTTAATCTTCTGTCATTCGGTAATCTTTCCTCTGCCCATTCCATACCAGCCCTTGTCTTTCATGCAGTTGAGCATGGCCAGGGTGATGACGTGGGTGTTCGGGTCGGCTTTGTGCGGGTCGCCCAGGGAGTCACTGCAGGTTTTCATGTCTTGGCTGAGCGGATGGGCGGGGGTGCCGCGGCTCCACCAGGCGCTGACGGCGTAGGGGGTGGTGGGGGCGTCGGTTGCCGTGCCTTCGGCGGCCTGGCGGGCGCTGTTGGGGGCGGCTTCGCGGTTGTCTTTGTTGCCGACGAATAACACCATGGGGACGCTGCTGTCGAGTTCGCTGGTGTGCCAGCCTTTAGCTGTCATGCAGGCGCTGTAGTTGCTGGCGGTTTTGCATTCTGCGCTGGCCTGGGCGAGGTCGGCTTCGCTGCCGCCGCGCTTCCAGGCGAACTGGCCGCAGGCGGCCAGGCTGCTGGCGAGGGCCAGCAAGATGATGTTTTTGAGCATGTTTTTCTCTTTTCTGTGTTGGGCTGTGTCCGGCTGTGTTGCCACGGTGCCATCCCCCTGTGCGTATGCCTATACGCAATCTGACGTATTTTTCCCTTGTCGATGACTGATTAATCTGGAGCCACTCGGAAGACACGTGTGTGTTTTCGTCTGTTTTGTCAGCCGGGCAACTGATTACATTCAAGGGAGATGTGTATGAAGCAGGGTTCTGGATTTTATGGTCGCGGGGTGCGCCTGAGGCCCGTGGCGCTGGCGGTGGCACTGTCGTGCCTGGCGCCGGCCGCATTTGCGGGCGGGACGATCACTTTCGGCGATGATCAGTCGGTGAGCGTGGGGCTGGGTTTGCGCACCAGTTACACCAGTGCGGAAAAGGCTGCGCCGGACGGCACGTCGCGTTCGTCCGATTTTGCTCTGGACAGCATTCGCCTGTACATGAATGCGTCGCTGAACAAGTACATCAAGGGGACGTTTAACACCGAGAAGGATTCCAACGACAAGGTGGTGGTGCTGGACGCTATTGCCCGCTTTGAGCCGTCCGACTCGTTCAATATCTGGTTCGGTCGCATGCTGCCGCCGTCTGACCGGGCGAATCTGGATGGCCCGTATTACCTGAATGCCTGGTCTTACCCCGGCCTGGTGTCGCAGTACCCGGCCAAGTTTGCCGGCCGCAACGATGGTGCGACGGTGTGGGGCAAGCTGATGGACAAGAAGCTGGTGTATTCCGTTGGCGCGTTTAACGGCCACAACGTGATTTCCGGCGCGTCCAGCGAGGCGGACAACCTGATGTATGCCGCGCGCGTGCAGTACGACTTCTGGGATGCCGAGCCGAACCCGGCTTATTACACCAGCAGCACGTATTACGGCGGTGCCGATGTGCTGGCGATTGCGCTGGCGGGCATGCATCAGTCTGACGGCGTTGGTTCGTCGACCGCGAAGGGCGACTACAACTCCTACAGCGTGGACGGCCTGATGGAGAAGAAGCTGAGTGCCGGCGTGGTGACGCTGGAGGGCGCTTACTACCGCTATAACACCGGCGGGGTGGTGGATGTGTCCACCACGTTCGGCGGCGCGACCAGTACGTCCAATGTGGGCGGTCTGGTGCAGGGCAAGGCGTATCTGGCCGGTGCGGCGTTCATGTTCCCGCAGGTGATCGGGGTGGGCAAGCTGCAGCCGTATGTGCGCTATCAGAAATGGAACCCGGATGACTTTACCGGCGTGGCCGATCAGAAGCAGTACGACGCCGGGGTCAATTACATCATCGACGGCCACAACGCCCGCGTGAGCGCGACATTTACGCGCAATTCCACGGCCAATGCGGCGGACACCCACAAATTTGTTGTCGGCCTGCAATTGCAGTTCTGATCGCTATCCATTGTTACAAGGAGTCTGAGACATGAATTCACGTCGTACTTTTATTAAATCCATGACCGCGATTGCCGCGGGTGTTGCGATGATGGGCAGCGGCCTGTCTGCCTTTGCCAAAGACCTGCCGCCGATCAAGGTGGGGATTTTGCATTCGCTGTCGGGCACGATGGCGATTTCCGAGACCGCGCTGAAAGACATGGCGCTGATGACGATTGACGATATCAACAAGCACGGCGGCGTGATGGGCCGCAAGCTGGAGCCGGTGGTGGTGGACCCGGCGTCCAACTGGCCGCTGTTTGCCGAGAAAGCCCGCGAGCTGCTGGCCAAGGACAAGGTGGCGGTGGTGTTCGGCTGCTGGACTTCGGTATCGCGCAAGTCGGTGCTGCCGGTGTTCAAGGAGCTGAACGGTCTGCTGTTCTACCCGGTGCAGTACGAGGGCGAAGAGCTGGAACGTAACGTGTTCTATACCGGTGCGGCACCGAACCAGCAGGCGATTCCTGCGGTGGAATACCTGATGAGCAAGGACGGCGGCAGCGCCAAGCGTTTTGTGCTGCTGGGTACCGACTATGTTTACCCGCGTACCACCAACAAGATTCTGCGCGCCTTCCTGCATAGCAAGGGCGTGAGCGACGCGGACATCATGGAAGAGTACACGCCGTTCGGTTACTCGGATTACCAGACCATTATCGCCAAGATCAAGAAGTTTGCTTCCGAAGGCAAGAAGACAGCCGTGATCTCCACCATTAACGGCGACTCCAACGTGCCGTTCTACAAGGAACTGGGTAACCAGGGCATCAAGGCGACCGATGTGCCGGTTGTTGCCTTCTCTGTGGGTGAAGAAGAACTGCGCGGTGTGGATACCAAGCCGCTGGTGGGCCATCTGGCTGCATGGAACTACTTCATGTCGCTGAAGAACCCGACCAACGATGCCTGGAAGAAGCAGTGGGCCGCTTACGCCAAGGCGCATAACCTGCCGAGCGCCAGCAAGCCGCTGACCAACGACCCGATGGAAGCCACCTATATCGGTATCAATATGTGGAAGCAGGCGGTTGAGAAGGCCGGCACCACCGATGTGGACAAGGTGATTGCAGCCATGGGCGGCCAGACCTTCAAGGCACCGGACGGCTTTACCGTGGAAATGGACCCGAAAAACCATCACCTGCACAAGCCGGTATTTATTGGCGAGGTGAAGGCGGACGGCCAGTTTAACGTGGTGTGGAAGACCCCGGCACCGATCAAGGCGCAGCCGTGGAGCCCGTATATCCCCGGCAACGACAAGAAGAAGGATGAACCCGACACCAAGTAATACGGACGTAGCCCCGGCCACAGCGCTTGGGCCGGGGCGAAATCCGGGTGTAGTGCAGTACCTGTTGTAGCTGTTTTTTTGTATGAGCAGTTTCCTTTCCATTTGAGACTTGCTGCTGCATCGGATTGCGAGATCGGGTGCAGCAGGTTTTTTTGCGAATATTTTGCCGGCGCCACGGGCGCGGGCAGGCGGGATAAAGACATGTCCATAGGCAAGAAGGTGATCGGGCTGGTGCTCGGCTTGCTGCTGACCGGCGGGCAGGCGCAGGCGCTGACGCTGGACGAGATGGCGGCGTTGTCATCCGGCGACAACGATGCGCGCATTGCCGCGCTGAATAAGCAGGTGGCCAAGGCTGATCCGGCCCTGCTGGGTTTTTTGCAGGCGCTGGAAAACGATCAGGTGAAGCTGGTGGGCGACAAGCCGGTGCTGGTGGACGACAGCGGGGCGGCGCACGACCCGGTCAGCGGCAAGGCGGTGGCATTGCCGGACGATGCCGAGGACGTGGTGAACAACAACCGCATGCGCGGTGCGCTGGACGCGGCGATTGCCGGCCTGCAGTTGAACAGTGCCGATGTGGCGGTGCGTAAGGCGGCGGTAGAGGTGCTGCGCGATGCGGACCTTGACCCGGCCGAGCTGGACATGATTCGCCGGGCGGAAGCGCGCGAGACCAATGCCGACATCAAGGACATGCTGGAGCGCATCCGTTCGCGGCTGGAGCTGAGCAGCCCGGACAGTGCCGTGCGCATGCGCGCAGCACAAAAGCTGGGCGAGAGCGACCGGGCCGAGATCAAGCAGCTGCTGGCCGATCATCTGGCCGAGGGGACGGAAAAGGACCCGCAGGTGATCAGCGCCATCAAGGTGGCCATGCTCAATATCGATAATCGCATTGCCCGTTATGAGATGTACGGCACGCTGTTCACCGGCATCAGCCTCGGCAGCGTGCTGCTGCTGGCAGCGCTGGGGCTGGCGATCACCTATGGCCTGATGGGGGTGATCAACATGGCGCATGGCGAGATGATGATGCTGGGCGCGTATGCCACGTATATGGTGCAGCACGCCTTTCAGAGCTGGTGGCCGGGCATGCTGGGCGCCTATGTGATTGTGGCAATCCCGTTTGCCTTTGCCGTGACCATGCTGGTGGGCATGGCGCTGGAGCGGCTGGTGATCCGCCATTTGTACGGCCGTACGCTGGAAACGCTGCTGGCCACCTGGGGTGTGAGCCTGATCCTGATGCAGCTGGTGCGCACGATTTTCGGCGCGCAGAACGTGCTGGTGGAAAACCCGTCCTGGCTGTCCGGCGGGCTGGCGCTGTCGTCCAACCTGGTGCTGCCGTATAACCGCATCGCCATTATCGTGTTCGCGGCGCTGGTGTTGCTGCTGGTGTGGCTGCTGCTGGTGCGCACACGGTTGGGGCTGTTTGTGCGCGCAGTGACGCAAAACCGTCGCATGGCATCGTGCGTGGGGGTGAATACGGCCAGGGTGGACATGCTGGCTTTTGGCATCGGTTCCGGCATTGCCGGGCTGGCCGGGGTGGCCTTGTCGCAGGTGGGCAATGTGGGGCCGGATCTGGGCACCAACTACATCGTCGATTCGTTCATGGTGGTGGTGCTGGGCGGCGTGGGGCAGCTGATGGGCACGGTGTATTCCGCCCTGGGGCTGGGCATGCTTAACAAGCTGCTGGAAGGTTATACAGGCGCGGTGCTGGCCAAGATTATCGTGCTGGTGCTGATCATCGTGGTGATCCAGAAACGCCCGCAAGGACTGTTTGCGCTGAAAGGACGTTCGATCGATGGCTGAGACCCAAGTTTTGACTCAACCCTGGCGCCAGCCGCTGCTGCTGCGCCTGATGCAGGGCGGCAGCGGCAAGGCGTACGGCGCGGCCCTGCTGCTGGTGTGCGTGCTGGTGCCGGTGCTGAATCTGCTGGTGCCGGCAGGCACCGTATTTCACCTGAGCAATACCATGGTGATGCTGCTGGGCAAGATCATGTGTTACGCCATGCTGGCTCTGGCAATGGATCTGATCTGGGGCTACACCGGCATTCTCAGCCTGGGGCACGGGGTGTTCTTTGCGCTGGGCGGCTACGCCTTCGGTATGTATCTGATGCGGCAGATCGGCCATGAAGGGGTGTACCACAGCGATTTGCCGGATTTCATGGTGTTTCTCAACTGGCAGGCTTATCCGTGGTACTGGAAGGGCACCGGCAGTTTCCTTTACGCCCTGTTTCTGGCCGTGGCCGTGCCGGGGCTGCTGGCGCTGGTGTTCGGCTGGTTTGCCTTCCGCTCGCGCATCAAGGGGGTGTATTTCTCCATCATCACCCAGGCCATGACTTTTGCCTTCATGCTGCTGTTTTTCCGCAATGAGACGGGTTTTGGCGGCAACAACGGCTTTACCGATTTCAAGCGAATTTTGGGCATCAGCATCACTACGCCGCAGATGCGCATGGTGCTGTTCGTGCTCACCGGCCTTACCCTGCTGGGCATGCTGGCGATGGCGCAGTACATCGTAAAGAGCAAATTCGGCCGGGTGCTGACGGCGATTCGCGATGCCGAGTCGCGGGTGATGTTCTCCGGCTATAACCCGCTGCATTACAAGCTGGCCATCTGGACCTTGTCGGCTGTGATGTGCGGTATTGCGGGCGCACTGTATGTGCCGCAGGTGGGCATTATCAACCCGAGCGAAATGTCGCCGGCCAATTCCATTGAGATCGCTATCTGGACGGCCATTGGCGGGCGCGGCACGCTCATCGGTCCGCTGCTGGGGGCGGGCATCGTCAACGGCGCAAAAAGCTGGTTTACCCAGAGTTTTCCGGAGTACTGGCTGTATTTCCTCGGCCTGCTGTTCGTGCTGGTGACGCTGTACCTGCCCAACGGCGTGCTGGGGCTGATTCGCAAAGCAAAAGGGGCCAAGTCATGAGCGAAGTGGAAGACGTGGCGGTGGCGGACAGCTACCCCGGCGGCAGCCACCTGCTGCAGCCGGGCGTGCTGGATACCTCGCACGGGGTGGTGCTGTATCTGGAAGACGTAACGGTTACGTTTGACGGTTTCCGCGCGCTGAACAAGTTGTCACTGAGCATTGATGTGGGCGAGTTGCGCTGCATTATCGGGCCCAACGGCGCTGGCAAGACCACCATGATGGACGTGATTACCGGCAAAACCCGGCCCGACAGCGGCAAGGTGTTCTTCGGTCAGACCATGGACCTGACGCACATGCGCGAACCGCAGATTGCCCAGGCGGGCATCGGCCGCAAATTCCAGAAGCCGACGGTGTTTGAGCAGCACACGGTGTATGAAAACCTGGAGCTGGCGCTGAAAACCGACAAGGGCATCTGGCATTCGCTGTTCGGCAAGCTGACAGCGCCCGAGCGCGAGCGCATCGACAGCCTGCTGGAGACGGTGAAATTGACCGATCTGGCGCACAGCCAGGCGGGCCTGCTGTCGCACGGGCAAAAGCAGTGGCTGGAAATCGGCATGCTGCTGGCGCAGGAGCCGAAACTGCTGATGCTGGACGAGCCGGTGGCCGGTATGACCGATCAGGAAACCGAACGCACGGCGGAGCTGCTCAACAGCCTGGCCGGGCAGCATTCCATCATGGTGGTGGAGCATGACATGGATTTCGTCAACAGCATCGCCCGCAAGGTGACCGTGCTGCATGAGGGCAGCGTGCTGGCCGAGGGCACCATGGACAAGGTGCAGAACGACGAACGGGTGATCGAAGTGTATCTGGGGCGGTGAGCATGTTACGAGTCAGCGGAATCAACCAGTATTACGGCGGCAGCCACACCCTGCGCGATGTAGCGTTTGAGGCGCCCACCGGCGCCTGCACGGTGCTGCTGGGGCGCAATGGCGTGGGCAAGACCACGCTGCTCAAATGCCTGATGGGCGTACTGCCGGTAAAAAGCGGCGCCATCGAATTCGAGGGCAAGGACATCACCCGACTGTCGCCCTACCAGCGTGCCCAGTCGGGCATTGCCTACGTGCCGCAGGGGCGCGACATCTTCGCCCGCCTGACAGTGGAAGAGAATTTGCTTATGGGTATGGCAGGCATGCGCGGCAAGGCGGCCAAATCCATCAGCGCCGAGGTGTACCAGATGTTTCCCGTGCTGAAGGACATGCTGCACCGGCGCGGCGGCGATCTGTCCGGCGGGCAGCAGCAACAGCTGGCGATTGCCCGCGCGCTGCTGTCGCGCCCGCGTCTGCTGATTCTGGACGAGCCGACCGAGGGCATTCAGCCGTCCATCATCAAGGACATTGAGCGGGTTATCCGCTCGCTGGCAGAGCGCGGCGACATGGCGATTCTGCTGGTGGAGCAGTATTACGATTTTGCCCGTTCGCTGGCACAGCACTATCTGGTGATGTCGCGCGGGCAGATTGTAAAGCAGGGTTTGGGGGCGGATATGGATCGCGACAATGTGCGTGATTTCGTGGCGCTGTAATCGGGAAAAGCACCGTTTTAGGGCATAAACAGGCGGTGCGGAAGGAATAATGAACGCACCGTTGAGAATAGCGGCAGATGATGTGACCGGCTGCGGCTGGTCAGCCGGCCTGTCGCTGGAATACGCATGGCGCAGTGAGCGTACCGTGCTGGCGCGACGACAGCACAACGGCCCGCTGGTGGTGCAAAAGACACTGCATCCGGAAGGCGGGGACGTCTGTCACAGCATTATTCTCCACCCGCCCGGCGGGGTGGCGGGCGGCGACCGGCTCAAGCTGGCGGTACAGGTGGGCGAGAAGGCACAGGTTTTGCTGACGACCCCGGGTGCGGGCAAGTGGTACAAGGCCAACGGCCGGCAGGCCATCCAGCAAACAGAAATGGTTGTCGGGGAGGGTGCGCAGCTGGAATGGTTGCCGCAGGAGAACATGCTCTATAACGAGGCAGCAGTGGACTGGAGCAGCCGCATCGAGCTGGCTGCCACCGCCCGTTTTGCTGCCTGGGAGGTGACTTGTCTGGGCCGTCGAGCCAGGGGAGAGCGGTTCGAGGCAGGTCACTGGCGGCAGCAGATGCAGGTGTACCGAGCCGGGCGCCGGGTGTTCACCGATTTCACCGATGTGGCTGGCGGCAGCCGGTTGCTGGTATCGCCAGTTGGACTGGCAGGCATGCCGGTGTCCGGGGTGTTTCTGATTGCTGCGGGAAAGTTGCCGGATGAGCTGTTGAGCCGCTGTCGAGAAGTGACGCCAGACGAGTCGGAAGCACGCTACGGCATGACCGTTTTGCCCGAGGTAACGCTAGTGCGGTATGTGGGTATAGAGGCTCAGGCGGCCCGGCTTTATTTTGAAAAAATCTGGGGCATTGTGCGCCCCTGGTATGGCGGTCGGCCGGCAGTGCGGCCCCGCATCTGGAACACGTAAGCACAGATATACGTACAGGTAGATGGAATGGAACTCACCCCGCGCGAAAAAGACAAGTTGCTGATTTTTACTGCGGCGCTGCTGGCCGAGCGCCGGCGTGCACGCGGCCTGAAACTGAACTACCCGGAAGCAGTGGCCTATCTGTCCGCCGCCATTCTGGAGGGCGCGCGCGACGGACGCACGGTGGCCGACCTGATGGGCTATGGCGCGACGCTGCTGACACGCGAGGACGTGATGGACGGCGTGGCGGAAATGATCCCGGAAATTCAGGTGGAAGCGACTTTCCCGGATGGCACCAAGCTGGTGACGGTGCACCAACCGATTGTATGAGAGGGGAAAGACGTGAGGGGTGAGGAGCGAAGCGTGAGGAGGGCAAATGATTCCCGGTGAAATGCTGATCGACGAAGGCTGTATTGATCTGAATGAAAACCGGCCGACACTGACAGTGACGGTGTCCAACAGCGGCGATAGGCCGATTCAGGTGGGTTCGCATTACCATTTTTTTGAAGTGAACGATGCCCTGCAGTTTGACCGCGCCGCCACAAGGGGCTACCGGCTGGATATTCCTGCCGGCACAGCCGTGCGTTTCGAGCCGGGTCAGGAGCGCACGGTGCAGCTGGTTGAATTGTCCGGCAACGGGGTGGTGTACGGTTTTCAGGCCCGCGTGATGGGCAAGTTATAGGGAGAGTGCGATGAAACAGAGCCAATCGATCAAACGTTTTCTGTGGCTGGGTCTGCTGGTGCCGGGCATGGCCTTTGCGCATCCGGGGCATGGCAGCGGTGTGCTGGCAGGGCTGGCGCACCCCTTCACCGGTTTGGATCATCTGCTGACCATGCTGGCGGTGGGCATGTGGACGGCGCTTTCCGTGTCATCAAAGCGACACTGGGTGCCAGCCGGCTTTGTCGCCGGTCTGCTGCTGGGGGCGTTGGCGGGTATTTATCTGCCTGCGCCGGGCATGTCGGCGGTGAGTGAAAGCATGATCGCTGCATCCATGCTGGCCATGCCGCTGTTGCTGGCCTCACTGCTGCGCCTGCCGGTCGGCTCAATGGGGGCTGTAGCGGCCTTCGTGGCGCTGTGGCACGGCTATGCCCACGGTGCGGAAATGCCGGCCGGTTCGCAACCGCTGTCTTTCATGCTGGGCATGGTCGCCGCCTCCGTGCTGTTGCTGGCGACCGGCTACGGCGTTGGCCGTCTGGCGTCGTCCCGCCTGCGCTGGCTGGGTGCGGCCATGACACTGTTTTCCGCCATCTGGCTGGCTGCCTAGGAGTTTTGCATGGCTGTTTCGCTTGACCGCCGCGCCTATGCGGAAATGTACGGTCCCACGGTGGGAGACCGGGTGCGCCTGGCCGATACCGAGCTGTTTGCCGAGGTGGAACGCGATTACACCATTTACGGCGAGGAAGTGAAATTCGGTGGCGGCAAGGTGATCCGCGACGGCATGGGGCAGGGGCAGAAATCCGCCGCCGAGGTGGCCGATACCGTGATCACCAATGCGCTGATCTTCGATCACT
>JAJZTZ010000055.1 GCA_021847305.1 Pseudomonadota bacterium
GCACCTTCGTGTCCGAAAAAAAAATGACCACTCCAACCCCATCCTGAATCTGACACGTCTTTCAGGCTTTCCTAAATCGTTGTAATTATAATTTCAGCGTGGAACAGCTAGACCTGCCTTACACAGGCATATTCATCACTTCCTGATAAGCTGTCACCAGACGATTGCGCACCTGCACCATGGTCTGAAAACTCAGGTTCGCTTTCTGCAATGACATCATGACTTCATGAAGCGGCACATCCGGATTGCCCAGCTCGTATTGCTTGGCCATCGAATCGGCCTGCTGCTGCTGCGCATTCACCTGGTCGAGAGATCCCTTCAGGATTGCGGCAAAGTCGGGCGCGTCTGCTCCAGCCGCCGCGGAGGCGGAAGACGGCTTGTCGCCAGCCGCCATAGCGGCCGCGGTTCGCATTTGCGCCAGTAACTGATCAATACCCTGAGTATCCATACGTTTCCCCCGCTGCACAGCGTGTCTCTGCGGCGCGCCCGTTTCGTGCGCCGACCACAATCGTACTCCGGTCAATTATAGCCGACTTGTTTCTGCAACACCAAGCTGTTGAAAGGGGCTGCCAAGGAGGTTTGCCGATTTTCTCCGCCGCAGTGTGGTGAAGCCCTTAGCCACCCTCTTCCTGCAGCCAGCCCTCGGATTTGTATTGCTGCAACTTGTGCCGCAAGGTTCGTTCGCTCATCCCCAGCCGCTCGGCTGCCAGCTTGCGTACACCATTGGCCGCCCTGAGCGCATCGAGAATATGCTGACGCTCAAGCGATTTCATATCCGTAGCCGGCTCAGCGGCCATCACCGCGGGCTTTTGCGCTTCCATCTGCCCACCTGAAGGCAAAAACAGGTGCGCCACCTCAATGGTATTCGCCGGGGCAAGAATGACTGCCCGCTGAATCACATTTTCCAGCTCGCGCACATTGCCCGGCCAGTTATGCTGTAGCAGTGCCTGTTCCGCGGCCGAGGCCAGCTCCATGGTTCCGCGCTGCATTTTCTGGGCGTAACGGCGCAGAAACAGCACGGCAAGCGGCAGAATATCAGCCCGCCGCATCCGCAACGGCGGCAGTTCGAGAGGGAAAACATTAAGCCGGTAATAGAGGTCCTCGCGGAAGCGCCCGGCGGCCACCTCATCGGCCATGTTGCGGTTGGATGTGGCAATCACCCGGATATCCAGAGGAATGGTGGCGCGACCGCCCACCCGCTCAACCTCGCGCTCCTGCAGCACCCGCAGCAGCTTGGTCTGCAAGAGCAGAGGCATTTCCGAAATCTCGTCCAGCAGCAGGGTACCATGCTGTGCCTGCTCGAACTTGCCGGCTTGCGCCTGAGCGGCACCGGTAAAGGCGCCTTTTTCATGGCCGAACAATGTGGCCTCCAGCAACGCTTCGGGGATGGCAGCGCAGTTGATTGCCACAAAAGGCTTGTCCGCACGCGCACTGTGCCGATGAATATAGCGCGCCAGCACCTCCTTGCCCGTTCCACTTTCTCCGGTAATCAGCACGGTTGCATCGGATAGAGCAACGCGCTTTGCCAGCCCGAGCACTTCGGCCATTCTGGTGTCTTCTGTCAGCGTCTCGCCCGCCACGTCGTTGCCGGCGGTCAACATGAAACGGGCGACTTCGGACAACAGTCGCTGCGGCTCAAACGGCTTGGCCAGGTAATGACATGCCCCTGCCTGCATGGCTTTTACGGCATGATCAATATCGCCGAACGCCGTCATCATCAGCACCGGAATGTGCGGCATAAGCTCGCGTACCCGCTGCAGCAGAGTCAAACCGTCCATCGGTTGCATCTGCACATCGCTGACGATGATGCCGACCGGCTGCTGCTGCAACAACCCCAGCGCCTCGCCTCCATCAGCTGCCGCCACCACCGCATAACCCGCCAACCGCAGCGTGTCGCACAGCGCCTCGCGCAAAGGCGCATCATCTTCCACCACTAATACCGGCAATGAACTCACTCTTTACACCTCAAGACTTCCGCCCAACGGCAAACAGATTTCAACCTGTGCGCCGCCCTCCTGCGCATTGCTGGCAGAAACTCGACCACCATGGGCCGTGATCACATTACGAACAATCGCCAATCCCAGACCTGTGCCCTCGCTGCGGGTGGTCACAAACGGCTCAAACAGCCGGTGCATGACGCTCTCGGACAAGCCTGCGCCATTGTCTTTCACCCGCCAACAAATTCTGTCCGCATCGGTCTGCACCAGCAACTCGATCCGCCCCGGTTTACCGCAAAACTGCATGGCATTTTCCAGCACATTCACCAACGCGCCAAGCAAGGCCTTGCGATCGACCTGCAGGACCAACCGGTCGGGCGGCGCGTCAATATGGTAGTCGATATGCCGATCCACCATCAGCGGCTGCACGATCTGATTGAGGTCCGCCATTAACTCGGCAAGCTCCACCGCCTCGCGCAGGCCCGACCGGCCGCGCACGAAGCCAAGCATGTCCTGCACCATGCGTTCCAGGTGATGCAGGCGCTCCTGCACCCGCAAGGCAAACCGTTCGCGCTCCGCCTCCGGCAGGTCATGGCGCCCGAGATGCGACGAATAGAGCAAAGCGGTGGCAATCGGGGTCCGCAACTGGTGCGCAAGGGACGCCGCCATCTCGCCCATGGAGGAAAGTTTTTTGTGATGTTCAAGCTGCTGCTTAAGGACCTCGGCATCCGTCACATCATTCAGCAGCAGAACCGTTTCGCCCGAACCCTCAATATTGCTGGCATGCAAAACAATGCGTCGCTCCTCACCGCCGCGCTCAAGCCGGTATTCATGCGGCGCGTCCGTCTTGACCAATGCGGCCGACACGTCCTGCCACATCGCCCCCGGCAAAGGATTACCGAGGATGCGCTGGGCAGCCGGATTCATTTCCAGCACGCACCCGTCGGCGTCAAGCACCAGAACCCCGCCTGGCAGCACATCCAGCAGCAGAGCCAGCCGCGAAGACAAAGCCTCCTTGGCTTCGTATTCGCGCCGCAATTCGCCATTGGCCACAGCCAGCTGCTCATTCAATTGCTGCACCTGCTCCTGCAGTTCCTGATAGGCCTCTTCCAGACGTACGGATGACTGGGCGAACAAGCGGAACGCCTCCGCCAGCTGATCCGGCGACAGCGGCCCGGTGATTTGCAGCGAGGGAGAAAGTGAAACCGGCTGATTGGAAGTATTTTTTTCCTGGTTCATTGTCGGATTATATCCATCCTGCGGTGCTTCTGAACATGTTGCCGGACTGCTTTTCATTCCGCCAACCTTCCCCTGAATCATTTATCTGCAAGAGTTTTCCTGCCGGAGCAATAACTCGACTATACATATAATAAGATTCAGTCGCAGTTATAGCCACAGCCGCTGATAACCTGTGGAGCCCCGGTTTTCGCCTATACACTTGCTCCAATGTGTGGCGATGGTTAATATTCTTTCCCTGTTAACAAGAATGAAGTCAGGGAACGGAGAGAAACAATGAAGGTCAACATGCCTGTCACCAACAAGGAATTGGATTACCCGACTGGCGCCATTTTGCTCTCAAAAACCGACCCCAAAGGCATTATTACCGAAGTAAACGATGCATTTGTAGAAGTCAGCGGCTTCAGCCGCGAAGAATTGATTGGGAAGTCGCATAACATTGTGCGTCACCCGGACATGCCCCCCGCCGCCTTCGAGGATCTGTGGAAAACCATCAAAAAAGGCAAGTTGTGGCATGGCTATGTCAAAAATCGCTGTAAAAACGGCGATCACTACTGGGTAGAAGCCAACGTCACGCCAATCATGCAGGGGCGTGAAATTACCGGCTATGTGTCCGTGCGAACCAAACCCGACGCCGCCAGGGTTGCGGCAGCCGAGAAGCTCTATCGCACCCTGAAGAAAGGCTCCGGCGGCAAATTCATGATGCACCTGCGCGGCATCGCCGATTTCAATGTCCAGGCAAAACTCATCCTCGCCATTCTGACTCTGTTCGGCATTTCCGGCGTGACCGTTCTGGCTGGATTTTCCCCCTGGGTGGCCGGCGGTATCAATCTGGTTCTCACCATGGTATTTGGCCCGCTGATCCTGCGTTCCATTACCCGACCGCTGCAGGAACTCGCCCAGGCGATGATGGCAACGCAGGCAGACGGCAACCTCAAACGCCGCGTCACCGCCTACCACAATGACGAAATCGGCCAGGCCGCCAAGGCCTACAATGCCCTTCTGGCAACCATTTCCAGCTTAACCAAGGAAGTCACCGACAGCGCAGAAAAGCTGGTTAGCCACTCGCAGTCACTGAGTGAAATCACTGAAGCGGTGCAGGAAAATTCCAACCAGCAGAATGATGCAGCATCGGCAACCGCTTCAGCCGTCGAAGAAATGACTGTCAGCATCAGTTCCGTAGCAGAAAGCGTCGATAACGTCCGCAACACCGCCCATACCAGTGTTGAACGCACCCATGCCGGCAACGAAGGGGTTTCGCAAATGGTTGGCGAAATCACTGGTGTGGAACAGTCGGTACACAGCATCTCCGAGAGCGTCGCCAAATTTATTGAAAGCACCAAGCAGATCAATAATATGACGCAGGAAGTGCGTGAAATCGCCGATCAGACCAATCTGCTGGCACTGAACGCTGCCATTGAAGCTGCACGTGCCGGCGAACAGGGACGCGGCTTCGCCGTTGTCGCCGACGAAGTGCGCAAGCTGGCCGAGAAGTCCAGCGCCTCCGCCCGCGCGATCGATGAGATCACCCGCTCGATCTCGGAGCAATCTACCGAGGTGGAATCCTCCATCACCAGCGGGCTGGAACATCTGTCCTCGACGCAGGACCTGCTGGAGAACATTGCGATTATTCTCGGGGAATCCAGCCACTCGGTACAGAATGTTACCAATGGCATGGACAGCATTACCGGTGCCACCCAGGAACAAGCCATGGCGAGCACGCAAATTGCCCAAAACGTGGAAAAAATTGCGCAAATGACCGAAAACAATGCCCAGGCCATCCGTCAGACGGCCGAAGCCGCACATCAATTGAATGCTCTGGCGCGCAATCTTAAGAGCGCCATCATGCGTTTTCAGCAATAAAAACGGATAACGCGCTAGAATTACTCTATAGTTACTATGAGAAAGTCGAACGGGGACACCCCGGATGGGGACGCAAGGGACAGAAACGTATGTCGGATTTATTGAAAAAAATTGATGCCAGAACCAAACTGGCCGGTACCAACAAACTGGAAATCCTGCTTTTCTCGCTGGGGGTCAACCCCATGACCAACCGGAACGAAACCTTCGGCATTAATGTATTTAAAGTGCGTGAAGTCATGCGCGTGCCGGAAATCACCCATGCTCCGGATATGCCTCCGTCAGTCGAGGGTATGGTCAGCCTGCGCGGCGTTCTGGTGCCGGTGGTCGACCTGAAAAAATATACCGGCATTGACGATGGCAAGCCGGCGCAAATCATGATTGTGACCGAGTACAACAATCACACCCAGGGTTTCCTGGTTGAGTCCGTGGATACAATCTTGCGTCTTGACTGGTCGCAGATGCGCGTTCCGCCGGAGATGCTGACTGCACAAATGGGCGGACTTGTCGTTGCCGTGACCGAATTGCCAGACAACCGTCTGGTGATGATGCTGGATGTTGAAAAAATTCTCGCCGAAACCAACCCGATGGATGACAGCCACCTGTACATGGGGCTGGAGCCGTTTGAAGACCCGAATCACGCCATCTTTTTCTGCGACGACTCGTCTGTGGCACGCAAGCAGATCGAAAACACACTTAACGCTTTGAATGTGCACTATTACAGCGCCAATAACGGCGCACAGGCCTGGGAAGAACTGCAACGCCTGGCCCGTCAGGCGGAAGCCAGCAAACGGCCGATGACCGACGTTATCCAGATGGTTCTCACCGACGTGGAAATGCCGGAAATGGACGGTTATGTGCTGACCAAAAAAATCAAAACCGATCCGCGCTTCAAGGGTATCCCGGTCATCATGCACTCCTCCCTGAGCAGTTCGGCCAATGCCCAACTCGGGTTCAATGTCGGTGTAGACGAATATGTCCCCAAATTCGAACCGCAGCGTCTGGCCGAAGTACTGGGACGCATGCTGCGCAGGAAGCAGGAAGATGCCCCGGCAGGCAAAGTGCGATAATTCAGAACGGAAACACCGAACATGAGCAATCAAAACGGAAAATTGCTGGACACCATCGATGCCCGCACCAAACTGGCCGGCTCGAACAAAATGGAAATTCTGCTGTTTTCGCTGGGCAACGACGAAATTTTCGGGATTAACGTATTCAAGGTACGCGAAGTCTCCCAGACCCCCATGATCACCAAAACCCCCAATATGCCTCTGGGGGTCGAGGGCGTAATTTCGCTGCGCGGCAATATTATCCCCGTAATCGGTCTGGCTTCGTTCCTCAACGTCGAAACCCCGGAAGGCGGCTGGCCCACCATGATTGTAACGGAGTACAGCCGACGCACTCAGGCGTTCCTGGTGAAAGACGTCGACCGCATTATCCGGGTGGACTGGGATCAGGTAAAACCGCCTGAAACCATGCTGTCCGGCAACGATGCCATGATCACCGCCATCACCGAATTGCCGGATGGCAAGCTGGTTTCCATTCTTGATGTTGAACAAATTCTGGCCAGTGCCACCGGCGAACCGCTTACCCCGGAACTGCCCCCCATCGATACGGGCAGCGAGTTGACCATGTTCTTCGTTGATGATTCGGCGGTTGCCCGCAAGGAAATCATTAGCGTTCTCGACAAGCTCGGGGTGAAATACCAGCAGGCCAATAATGGACTGGAAGCATGGGATCGCCTGCAGAACATGGCCAGCCGCGCCCAGGTTGATGATGTACCCCTGTCACATCAACTGAAGCTGATCCTGGTGGATGCAGAAATGCCGGAAATGGACGGTTATGTGCTGACCCGCAACATCAAATCGGATCCCCGTTTTGAGGGCATCCCTGTGGTAATGCATTCATCGCTGTCATCCGAAGCCAACAAGACGATGGGGCAGCGCGTGGGGGTAGATGCTTACGTCGCCAAATTCGACGCGCTGCAACTGGCAGATACGCTGCGCCCCCTGCTGTTGCGCTGAACAAGGATCACATCCAATAATGCCTGCTGAGGCAAAACAATCTGTCTAACGACAATAAGTAAGAACGTGGAGCAAATATAAATGCCTGACAAGAATATGAAGTTCCTGGTTGTCGATGATTTTTCGACCATGCGTCGAATCGTTCGCAACTTGCTCAAGGAGCTGGGGTTTAACAATGTCGATGAAGCCGAGGATGGCGTTGTTGCCTTGCAAAAACTACAGAGCGGTGGTGGGTTTGAGTTCGTTGTCAGCGACTGGAATATGCCCAACATGACCGGCATCGATCTGCTGCGCAATATTCGTAGCGATGCCAACCTGAAACATCTGCCGGTGTTGATGATTACTGCCGAAGCGAAAAAAGAAAACATTATCGAAGCGGCCCAGGCCGGCGCCAATGGCTACATTGTCAAACCCTTTACTGCCGCCACCCTAGAAGAAAAACTCAACAAAATTTTCGAAAAGCTCGGCAAGTAATTCCGGGTTAAGGAGGAAACAACAATGGCCCACACAGATGCTAGTGGAGACAACGACGACCTGCAGGCCCTGTTTGACAGTGTAGCGAGCCAGGCCCAGCCACCAGTCAGCGCTCCCGCCGCCGCTCCTGCACCTGCCAAGGAATCCGCCTCTTCCGGCGACAGCGACGATTTGCAAGCCCTGTTCGACAGCATTGTATCCGCGCAATCGGAAGACATTATCGAAACCACCGCCGCACCGCAGCCTGTGGCGGAGGCCGACGCAAGTACACTTGCCGCCGAAGGGGGCAGCTGCGACACCATGTTCGAGCAGATCGGCCACATGACGCGCAAGCTCTACAACACCATGCGCGAACTCGGCTACGACAAGAAGCTTGAGGATGCAGTGCAGGCCATACCTGACGCGCGCGACCGGCTGGCGTACATTACGACCATGACCGAACAGGCGGCCGAGCGCGCCATTAATGCCACGGAAGCGGCGCGGCCGTTGCAGGACAAGCTCGAAACAGGCGCAACCGCCTTGTCCGCCAGCTGGCAAAAAGTTTTTGACCAGCAGATGGACATGGAAGAATTCAAATCGCTGGTAGTGGAAACCCGCAAGTTTCTGGCCGAGGTGCCGCAGCACACTCGCGCTACTAACGCGCAGCTCACTGAAATCATGATGGCACAGGACTTCCAGGATCTGACGGGCCAGGTCATCAAACGTGTAGTCGACATGGCTCAGTCACTCGAGCAGCAACTGCTGCAGCTGCTGCTGACCGCCACCCCGCCTGAGCGCCGGCCGGATAACGCCGACGGACTCCTCAATGGCCCGGTGATCAACGCCGAGGGACGGAGCGATGTGGTAACCAGCCAGGAACAGGTGGACGAGCTGCTGGAAAGCCTGGGTTTCTGACCGGCAAAATCAACATGTGCTCGCAAGCAATGGCTTAAGGAATACAAAAATGAGCGACTTTGGTGGAATGGAAGAACTGCTGCAGGATTTCCTGACCGAGGCAGGCGAACTGTTGTCGGACGTCGACAACAAACTGGTGGAACTGGAACGTCAACCCGACAACCGGGAATTATTGAACGACATTTTCCGAGGTTTCCATACCATCAAGGGCGGAGCCGGCTTCCTGAATGTACATGAGCTGGTGGCACTGTGTCACCGCACGGAGAACCTGTTCGACAAACTGCGCAACGCCGAGTTGACGTTGGATGCCGAAATCATGGACGTCATCATGAGCGCCACGGCAACTGTGCGCGATATGTTTGGCGCCCTGACACAGAAGCAGATGCCGGCACCGGCTGCCTCTCACCTGCTCCAGGCTCTGGACGACGCCATTGCCGGGCACCAACTCGGCACCGCGACAGCACACGCCGAACCGGAAGCGCATGCAACCCCGCAGCACAGCATGGTGGAATCCTCTGGCGGCGAGCCGAACTGGCCGCAGCTGTATCATGCGGTCACCGGCCAGACCGTCGAAACCACCGCCATTCCGCTCAGCAGCGGAGCAGCACACCCTGCCCCACATGCCTCATTGCCGGTTGAGCCCCGCCCTGCCGCACCCAAGCCCACGGCCCAGGCCGCCAGTGCCCCAGTTGCCAAGGAAACCACCATTCGTGTCGACACCGAGCGTCTCGACCAGGTGCTTAACCTGTCCGGCGAAATCGGTTTGACCAAAAACCGTCTGAACTGTCTGCGAGCCGACATTCTGGCCGGCAAGCATGATGCCGAAACCTATAAAGCCCTGGACGATGCGGTCAACCAGCTCGATCTGCTGGTGGGCGACCTGCAGAATGCCGTGATGAAAACCCGCATGCAGCCGATCGGTCGACTGTTCCAGAAATACCCCCGCCTGGCCCGCGATCTGGCACGCCAGCTCGGCAAGGATGTAGAACTGGTGTTGAGCGGCGAAGAAACCGAACTGGACAAGACCATGATCGAGGATCTGAACGATCCTTTGGTCCATCTGGTACGCAACGCCGTGGATCACGGTATTGAGGATGCAGAAGAACGCGCCCTTACCGGCAAGTCGGCCAAGAGTCTGGTGCGACTTTCGGCTACTCAGGTCGGCGACCACATCCTCATCGTTATTTCCGACGACGGCCGCGGCATGCGGCCGGACGTCATCCGCCGCAAGGCCATCGAGAAAGGCATTATCGATGCGGATACGGCCAATACCCTTGACGACAAGCAAAGCCTGAATCTGATTTTCCTGCCCGGCTTCTCCACCAAGGACGAAATTTCCAACATTTCCGGCCGCGGCGTGGGTATGGATGTGGTGAAAACCAATATTCAGCGCATGAACGGCCGTATCGAAGTCAATTCGATCGTTGGCGAAGGCACCACCTTTACCATTTCCCTGCCGCTGACGCTGGCAATTCTGCCAGTGCTGGTGGTCAGAGTCGGGACGCAGCCGTTTGCCGTACCGCTGTCCCTGGTACGTGAAATTATCCCGATCCAAACGGAACAGGTACAGCAGATTTCCGGCCGGGCCACCATGGTAGTACGCGAGGAAGTGCTGCCGATTCGTTCGCTGGCCAGCCTGATCGGCTGGCCGGAGACGGCCATCCCTGCCTTTGGCGTGCTGATGCAGTCCGGCGACACCTCATTTATTCTCGCTATTGATGGTTTTGTCGGACGCGACGACGTGGTCATCAAACCGCTGCTGGACATCAAACCCAAAGGCATCGCCGGCGCCACGCTCTCTGGCGATGGTCAGGTAGTGCTCGTACTGGATATGGAAGAACTGCTGCGTACCAGTACCACCGAAACCCGCGCAGCACTGTTCAAGCGCGCCTGAACTGGGTCACAAGCAATCTAAGGTAAGGCATGTCAGAACACGTATTTATCGGGCGTCAGCCCATTGTCGACAAACAACAGAAGATTGTTGGTTATGAACTGCTGTTTCGTGACAGCGGCCATGCGACTTCGGCCAACATAGCCGACGATCTGGAAGCCGGGACTCGAGTTCTGGTCAATACCTTGTCCAACATGGGGGCCGAGTGGCTGTTTGGCGACAAGCTGGCTTTTATCAATGTTGCCGCCCCCATGCTCAGCAGTGACTTTCTCGAACTGCTGCCGCCGCAGAAAGTCATTCTTGAGCTGATCGAAACCGTTCTGCCGACCGAAGAACTGCTCGCCCGCGTACGCGAAATGAAGGCGAAGGGCTACCGCTTTGCCCTGGACGACTTTATTCCCAGCCAGGAAAATCTGCCGTGGCTGGAACTGGCCGAATATGTAAAGCTGGATGTCCAGCATATCGGTGCCAGCAAAACCGAGCAGTACATCAAGATCCTGTCGAAATTTCCGGTGAAATTCATTGCTGAAAAGGTTGAAACGCACGAAGAGTTCAATCACTGCAAGAATGCCGGTTTCGACTTTTACCAGGGCTTTTACTTTGCCCACCCGGAAACGCTCAGTGCCAAAGTCATTACCCCGGACCACACGGCGGTGATGCAGCTGCTCAATCTGGCCCGGCAGAATGCCGACGTCAAGGATATTGAAACAGCCTTCAAACGCGATGTCGCTCTGTCGTTCAAGCTACTGCGCTACATCAATTCGGTGGGCTTCGGCCTGTCGTGCGAAATCCAGTCGATCCGCCATGCCGTGGCTATTCTCGGCTATGAGCAGTTGTATCGCTGGTTAACCCTGCTGCTGGTCACGGCGGGTGCCAGCTCCACCTCCCCAGCCCTGATGAAGACTGCCGTGACCCGCGGTCGCCTGACCGAATTGCTCGGCGAGGGGCTGCTGGAGAAGCAGGAACGCGACAACCTGTTCATCGTTGGCGTGTTTTCGCTGCTCGATGCGATGCTGGAAATGCCCATGGAACAGGTTCTGGACAAGCTCCTTCTGCCGGAAAGCATCACCGATGCCCTGCTCGACCGTCAGGGTGTATACGGTCCATTCCTGCAGCTGGCGGAAGCATGCGAAGATGAAGACAGCGACAAAATCGTCGAAGTGGCGAGTCTGCTGTCTATCAAGCCAGAGCAAGTCAACGCAGCGCACCTCGCAGCGCTCGCCTGGGTGGAGCATCTGGGCATTTAAGCCGCCCCGCACAAATTGTCCCGGGCATGCTGAATACCCAGCCAATTTATCGCCCTGCTACAGCATATCGGCCGTCAGCGAACAGCGCAGTACGGTCTGATGCTCGCCCAGGCGCACGCGGTTGGATAGCCACCAGATTGCCGATTTTTTGATACTCCAGGGCATTTCCTGTCCCGCCAGCAAAAATGCTGCAGCAGCGCCCAGAGCCGGCTGATGGCCGACAACTATCACTGTTCCCTTGGCGTCCGGCCATCCCGCCGCCGTCAGAATCGACGCCACCGAGCCGCCGGGCGCAATCATCGGCTCTATATCATACTTGTCAGTCAGATAATCGGCTGTTTCGCGCGTCCGAACTGCCGGGCTGACAACCACGCGAAACGGCTGGGCTACGTGACTGCGCAGCCAGTCAGCCATTTTTTCTGCCTGTTTATGACCTTTTCCCGTCAGCTGACGAGCCATATCGTTCATGCCGTCTTCTGCATCGGCATGACGCCACAATATCAATTCCATGCTGTCCTCACTCAAAACTGCCCCGCTTTCCCGAGGCGGGGCGATTATGCCAGCCGCGCATGAAGAAATGACGACAGCCAAGCCGGAGTTCACAACTCAAACTCATCACCCTCGCAGATTTGCCGCACTACTCTGCCATATCCGGCAATCTGGCTCAGTGTCAGCGCTTCCATACCCGGTTCCATGTGCAAGACACCAACCTCGACCTCTTCGGGCAGAAAAGCTAACCCCTGCTGCAGCAAGGCCGGAGTCATATGTCCGGCGCGCGTCGCCGCATCTGTCTGGCTGTCGCGGAAGGTGCACTCCAGCATAACCTGGCGCAGACGGGGCACGTCGGTCAACGCCTGCCAAAACGCCGGACAGAGCGTGGTGTCCGCCGAGTACGCCAGACTGGCGTGCGGACCCATGACAGCATAAGCCACACTTTCGACTGCATGAACCGCCGGCAGCACCCGTATCTGGAAGCCCCCCATTGCAATTGTTTGCCCGACAGCAAGCGGAGCAAAACGGATATACGGCGCATCCGGCGCTGGCAAGCGGGTGTAATCGGGCCAGAGCAAGCCGTTGAACACGGATTTCTGCAGTGCCTGCCAGGTTGCCGGCAAAGCATGTACAGTCAGGGATGTTGTCCGAAAATTGGCCGCCGCATCTGCCAACATGGGCAACAGAGCAATATGATCGAGATGGCTGTGAGTGAGGAAGACGTGCTCGATACCGAGGATGTCTTGCAATTCAAGCGTCCCCGCCCCGGTTCCGGCGTCGATCAGTGTGCCGTCACCCAGTTGCAGGCACAGTGTCCTGCGGGTGCCGCCAATACCAGCGCTTGCTCCGAGCACCCGCAGTTTCATCACTACCGCCTTAGGTACGCCTGACCTTCATTGCCGCCTCGATGCGCTCGCACAACGTCCGTAGCACCTTGATACGGGCATACATTTTGTCGTTGGCTGCAACCAGGGTCCAGGGAGCTATTTCCGTGCTGGTTCTGTCAACCATGTCACACACCGCGGCCACGTAACTGTCCCACTTTTCCCGATTACGCCAGTCTTCCTCGGTAATTTTGAAACGTTTGAATGGTGTGGCCTGACGCTCCTCAAAGCGGCGCTGTTGCTCATCCTTGGTGATGGCAAGCCAGAATTTCACGACCACCACACCCGATTGCGACAACTGTTCCTCGAAATCATTGATTTCGGCGTATGCGCGCATCCAGTCTGCCTCGCTGCAAAATCCCTCCACCCGTTCGACCAGCACACGGCCGTACCAGGACCGGTCGAAAATAGTCAGCCTCCCCTTGCGCGGCACGTGGCGCCAGAAGCGCCACAGATAGGGCTGCGCCCGCTCCTCTTCAGTCGGCGCGGCAACCGGGATCACATCATACTGGCGGGCATCCAGTGCACCAGTAATACGCCGGATCGCTCCGCCCTTCCCGGCCGCATCGGAACCTTCAAACACACAGGCCACTGCCAGCTTTTTGAATTTCGGATCACGGGTCAACAGCGCCAGACGACCTTGCAGTTCTTCCAACTCGGCGCTGTACACCTTACCGGATAATTTCTGCGTGTAATCGAGCTGCTCCAGAACATTGAGCTTGTCGATGGCGGGAATAAACGGTGCGACGGCAGCCAGACTGCGGCGCTTGCCGGCTTTCTCTTCATCCAGGCGGCGGCGAATCGACTCTGCCACAATCCGGCCGATACGCAGACTGCGATAATGCTCATCGACGCCTTCAACCACGATCCAGGGTGCCTCACCGGTACTGGTCTGACGCAGCACCCGTTCGCTGGTTTCGCGAAACTGGTCATACAATTTGTAATGCAGCCAGTCACGTTCACTGACGCGCCAGCGGGTTTTCGGATCCTTCTCCAGCGCCTTAAGGCGCTTTTTCTGGAAGTCCTTCGACAGATGCATCCAGAATTTGAGAATCAGCGCGCCCTCGGCAACCAGCATCTGCTCAAAGCGCACAATCTGATCTGAGTACATATCCAGTTTGGCGCCTTTGATTTCGCCAAAGACCCGCTGCAGGATGGGCTGGGTATACCAGGAGCCGAAGAAGATGCCGATCTTGCCTTTCGGCGGCAGGTTGCGCCAGAAGCGCCACAGGTCGGGGCGTGAGGCCTCTTCGTCGGTCGGCTCGCCCATCGCATGCGTTTCAATATGGCGCGGATCCATCCAGGCCTTCAGCAGATTGACCGTTTCGCCGCGACCGGCCCCGTCAACGCCGCCGATCAGAATGATCACCGGGAAGGCCTTGCTCTGCAGCAGCTCGTATTGCACATCCAGCAATTGCTCGCGCAATACCGGCAACTCCCGGTCGTAGCTGGCTTTGTCTATCTTGTGCCCCAGTTCGGCGGATTCAAACATAATGCCGGCTCCTCACTGCCAGAATGGTTTTAATTTGCCCAATGAACGTGCCTGCTTCCGCGTTACTCCAGCCTTTTTCGCGGTACGACTGAGCCAATCCTGGAACGTTTGAACATCTGCCCATAAAGCCGGATCACGCTCGCCGATGAGCTGGCTCAACTGCATCGCCACTACCCGATCCTGTGCTGTGCCAAGTGCATCCTGAATCTGCGCCAGCTCGCTGCGGTAGGTTTTCCACTTGGCTTGCGGATACAGGGCGGCAACAAACTCACTGGCATAACGGAGCCGCTTTGCCCGGATACGCAGACGGTGACGCTGTTCGACCGACAGATCGGGCAGATTAGCCAGCCGGCGGACCAGTTTGTCCTGCCAGCCATCCAGCGGCCGGTGCAGAACGGGCTCAAGCCGGTTTTGACGATAGCGTGCCAGGATCGGGGGAGTCAGCAGCATTCCGGCAACATCGAGCAGGAACAGCTGGAAACGTGGACCGGCCAGCGCTTCCAGCAGCGCCTGCTGAGCTTCACTGCGCAGGCCTTCTGCACTGTTGCGCAAATGCTCAAGAGCAGAGTCCGGCACGTCCCCCACAGC
>JAJZTZ010000183.1 GCA_021847305.1 Pseudomonadota bacterium
CGCTGTACTCCATGATGCGGTAGCCATCGAAGCCGTGCTCGGCGACGATTTCCCCCGCCCGGCGCTTGAACAGGAGGCCGGCTTCGGAATTGCCGCCCGCCCTCAATATGTTCTTTCTCAGGGTGATGCGGAACCGGTCGCCGTTCGCCGGAATTTCTTCCACTGCCCAGTTGTCCTTATAGAGATAGAATACGCCGGCACCAACGGCTGCTGCGAATGGAACCTTCGGGCTGTCGAGATGAGGCGGGAATGCCGCTGAACCACATCCCGTAAGGACATTAGCTAAGCTAAGGTATGCAAGGATTCGCTTCACGAAGGGTATCCCGGGAGCAATAGAAGAGCGCGTATGAGCATTTTATCGGCCTGCAAGTGGATGCTATCATATTCCGGGTATGATTTTGCGTGGAATTCAAATGCCGCCAGCAGTTCGTCGGACTTTCTGTATAAATTATGGCACGTGCTGACTGGCTCAATCTTGCGAACGCGGTCACCCTGTTCCGGGCGCTGCTCGCTCCGGTCCTGGTTTATCTTCTTGTCAGCGGACTGTATTCACATGCCTTGTGGGTCTTTCTCGCGGCGGGCTTGAGCGATGCGCTGGATGGCCAGATTGCGCGCAGAATGAACCAGTTTACCCGCTTCGGCGCGCTGCTCGATCCGGTCGCCGACAAGCTGGTGATAGTTTCCTGTGTCATCGCCCTGGCGGCGCAGGGCTTGCTGCCGGTGTGGCTGGTGCTTGTCGTCCTGGCGCGGGATGCGGTCATCGTCGCCGGGGCGCTGGGTTTCCGTCTGCTGTTCGGGCACCTGGAAATGGCCCCGCTGCTTGCCAGCAAGGTCAATACATTCATGCAGATCAGCCTGATCCTGCTGGTGCTGCTCCAGGCTGCCGGCTGGCTGAACGTCGCCCCCTGGCTGCCCATCGCACATGGCGCGACCGCGCTGGCGGCGGTGGTTTCCGGTGTGCTGTATGTGTGGGTGTGGGGGCTGAAGGCGCTGAGAGGCGGATAGGCCGGTCAGGACAAGCGCGTCCGATTGTGGTATTTTTGCGTTTTGCAGGCTCCTAGACGGGAAAACGTTTGAAGAAGCAATGGCTGTATTTTCTGGCCGCCTTTGTCGTACCCCTGGTGAGTATTTTCTGGTGGGTCGGAGGTTTCGCCGGCGCACATATCGAAGAAAATATACTGCGAGGGCCCTACCATTATGCCTACCTGGAGCACAGCGGGGATTACGCCAAGCTGCCCGAGCGTCAGCTCCAGGCGCTGCGGGAATTGCAGGCCCAGGGCATTGCCCGCGGCGCGGCGGTGACATTGATGCAAAACGATCCGCGCACCACTGCCAGGGACAAGCTGGCCGCGCAGACCGGTTATTTGCTTGCACCGGGCGTGAGCGTGCGCGAGCCGCTCAAGGTGGCTGACGTGCCGGCCAGGCGGGTGCTGGTGGTGCAGGTGCGGGCCCATCCCCGGCTGGCTGCCGGAAAGACTTATGCTGCGCTGCTGAAATACCTGGATGGGCGTGGCATGAAGCTCAAGCTGCCCACGCTGGAGATTTACCAGAACAATCAACTTAGCGTTGAAATGGATATCTGATGAGCCTGTTTTCCCTGATCGCCGCCCTGTTGTTCGAGCATTTCCGCCCGCTGGGCAGCCGCAACCCGGTCACCTTGCTGTTCACCCGCTACGCCCACTATCTCGAGCGCCATTTCAATGCCGGCCAGCGGGTGCATGGCATGCTGGCGTGGCTGCTGGCAGCGCTGCTGCCGACGATCCTGGTCGGCGGTATTTATGCTGCCTTGTATTACCTCAATCACCTGCTGGCCTGGGCCTTTGGCGCGGCCGTGCTGTATGCGGTATTGAGCCTGAAACAGGTCGGCAGCCAGGCCGAGAATATCGCGTTGGCGCTGCGCTCGGCGAACCTGGACGAGGCGCGGCGGCTGCTTGCGCAATGGCATGGACGTCCGGCCGACGAGTTCAGCGAGGCGGAAATCGCGCGTGTCGGCATTGAACAGACGCTGGCCTGCGCCCATAAGAACCTGTTCGGCGTGATTGCCTGGTTCGTCGTGTTCGGCCCGGCGGGTGCCGTGCTCTACCGCCTGTCCCAGTTGGCCAGCCAGAAATGGGGCGCCCTCACTGAGCCGGAATCCGGTGAATTCGGGAAAACCGCCACGCAGGTTTACGAAATGATGGACTGGGTGCCGCTGCGTCTGACCGCCGTCAGCTTCGCGGTTGTCGGCGATTTCGAGGACGCGGTGTATTGCTGGCGCTCGCAGGCGGCAGCATGGGTGCAGCAGGGCATGGGCATCGTGCTGGCGAGCGGGGCGGGCGCCCTGGGCGTCAAGCTGGGTGAGCCGCTGCGCTATGGGGGTACGATCGAGTTTCGTCCGGAGCTCGGTCTCGGCGACGACGCCGATGCCGATTACCTGGATAGCTCCGTCAGCCTGGTATGGCGCGCGATAGTGCTGTGGCTGGTGTTGCTCTTGTTGCTCACCCTCGCGGGCTGGGTGGGCGGCTAGACCCCCTTCTCCATCCTTCCATGCAATCGACCATCATAGACCTGATCCGCCACGGCGAGCCCGTTGGCGGACGTCGCTACCGCGGCCGCACCGACGATCCACTGAGCGAAAAAGGGTGGCGCCAGATGTGGGCCGCGGTGGGCGATTTCCGCGGCTGGCAGCAGATCGCCAGCTCGCCGCTTT
>JAJZTZ010000056.1 GCA_021847305.1 Pseudomonadota bacterium
GATGATGAGAAGGTTGTCCCAGTTACCGTCGGTGCCCAGATCGAGTTTGAGAAGGCGGTTGGTGGTGTTAAACAGGGAACCGTCGAGACCAAGGAGACTGGAGAGATCGGTGAGGGATTTCATTTTTGAATAAATATGTATGCCAATGTATTAATGTTATTGGCATACATATTTACGTGTCAAGACAGCAATTCCGACTCCGTATTATTTGCTGTCTTGCGGATAGATTTGTGATGGCGACAGGCAAGAATCACAATTTGCTATAAATCACGCGCGGCAAGCCAGGCGCGCCAGCCGCCATACTCGCTAATATCGCGCGCGCCTTCAACGCCAATCGGCTCGCAGATGAAGCCGCAGACACGGCTGCCGTCGGCCAGCTCCACCTGACCGATGCCCAGCGGCGCAGGGATGCCGGCGACAAAGCTGCCGAATTCGCTGGCCGGCAGCTCCCATACCTCACAGTCGACCGAAACGCCCCCCTGCTCCACGCGAATCAGACCGGGGCGCTTGCCATCAGACAGCGCATAAAAACGGTACAGCGGCGCGGTTTTCGTAGCGGCAACGAGACGACCTTTGCGGCTGGTAAGCTGGCTGTTGAGAGGCAATCCGGACAAGTGGGCGCCTACTACTGCCACCCGCAGCTGGCCAGCAGGCAGCAGGTTTTGCGCCGGCTGTTCCGGCAAGGGAATATCGGTCGCGCCGACTTTACCGCCCAGCAGCTGTTGCATGCGGGCGGAAAGATGCAGCAGCGGCGCATCCTGATGCGCCTGCGCCACCAGCGTCACACCAAAAGGCAGGCCATTGCTCATATAACCTGTCGGCACGGCGGTGGCAGCCAGGTCCAGCAGATTCATGAAATTGGTGTAGTAGCCGAGATTGCTGTTGAGGCGAATCGGGTCGGCCTGCATTTCGGCCACGGTATAAATTGTCCCGGCAGTGGGAGTGACTAAGAAATCGACTTCCTGCCAGACACGCCCGCATACCTGGCCCAGCTCTTTCAGGCGGTACTGGCCGGCGAAGGCGTCAGCGGCGCTCGGCAATTTACCTTTCAGGGTAATTTCCCGCGTAGGCGGAAACACAACCTCCGGCTGGGCTTCAATGAAACTGTGGATGGCCTGGTAGCGTTCCGCCACCCAGGGGCCGTCATACAGCAGCCGGGCCGTTTCCAGGAAGGGCTGCAGGTCGAATTCTACCGGCGTGCCGCCCAGTGCCTGCAAACGCTCAACCGCCTGACGGAACAGCACCGGGGTGTCCGGGTTATCAAAAAAGGCCAGATCCTGTTCGCGCGGCACGCCGAAACGGAACGAGGCCGCCCGCCCGAAATCGAAGCCGTACGCCGCCAGCGGCCGGGCATACGGGTCAGCGGCATCGTAATCCGCCGCGACGGCCAGCACGGTTTCCACATCATTGGCGGTGAGCGCGAAAATCGACACCTGGTCGAGCGAACGGCAGGCCGGCACCACGCCGCGGGTGGACAGCGCACCGCAGGTCGGCTTGTGGCCGACCAGATTGTTGAAGGAAGCCGGTACACGACCCGAACCGGCCGTGTCGGTACCCAGACTGAAACTCGCCAGCCCCAGTGCGACGGCTACAGAGGAGCCGGAACTGGAGCCGCCGGAAATATAGTCCGGATTGAAGCTGTTGCGGCAGGCACCGTAGGGGGAGCGCGTACCATTAAGCCCGGTGGCAAACTGGTCCAGATTGGTCTTGCCTAGGGGGATGGCACCTGCCTCAATCAGCTTTTGCACCACATGGGCCGATTCAGCCGGCGTATAGGCAAATTCCGGGCAGGCCGCCGTGGTCGGCACACCAGCCAGGTCGATGTTGTCCTTGATGGCAAAGGGGATGCCATACAGCGGCAACTCTTCCGCTCTGCGGTCTGCCAATGCGCGGGCATAGCCGCGCAGAGTATCGGCATCCAGCCGGTGAATCCAGATGTGATGGCTGTCTTCCGCTTCCAGCCGCGGAAGCAGCTGTTCGATCAACTCCAGCGGGGTCAATTTTTCGCCAAGGTACTGCTGGCGCAGGCCGGCAATGGTCATATCCAGCATATCACTCCCCTTCCGTCACCAGCACCAGCAGATCCTGCCCGGCGCTCACCTGCCCGCCTTCGCGGCAGAACAGCTTGTACACAACACCGTCACAGGGGGCGGTGACGGGAATTTCCATTTTCATCGACTCGACGATCACCAAGGGGTCGCCGGCTTTCACCTGCGCGCCCTCTGCCACTTCAATCTTCCACACGTTGCCGGCCACATGAGTTGCCAGTGCGCGGCCATTGGGCGGCAGATCCAGTTCGCTGTCCGGACCGGCGGCCGCCACACCAGCGTCACTGGCGTAATCGGCCTGGCCATTTTGTTGCCAGCGCTCGCGCTCGGCGTCGAACGACGCCTGCTGCGTGGTCTTGAAGGCGCCGATGGTTTCGGCGTTGTCGCGCAGGAAGGCGTTGTACTCCTTCAGGCTGAACACCGTCTCTTCCACCTTGAGCTTGAAACGGCCCAGCGGGAAGTCCTCGCGGATTTTCAGCAGCTCGACTTCGCTCACCGGGTAGAAGCGGATCTGGTCGAAGAACCGCAGCAGCCAGGGCTTGCCGTCAACAAAATCAGCCGTCTGACGCCAGCGGTTCCACATTTGCAGGGTACGGCCGACAAACTGGTAGCCGCCGGGGCCTTCCATGCCGTACACGCACATGTAGGCGCCGCCGATCCCCACGGCGTTTTCCGGCGTCCAGGTACGGGCCGGGTTGTATTTGGTGGTGACCAGTCTGTGTCTGGGATCGACCGGAGTCGCTACCGGCGCACCCAGGTACACGTCGCCCAGCCCCATGACCAGATAGCTGGCGTCGAAGACGATTTTCTTCACCGCTTCGATGTCATCCAGTCCGTTAATGCGGCGGATGAACTCGATATTGCTCGGGCACCACGGTGCATCCTTGCGCACCGACTGCATGTACTTCTCGATCGCCAGACGGGTAGCCGCATCGTCCCACGACAGCGGCAGATGCACGATACGGGTAGGCACCTGCATGTCTTCAATGGCCGGCAACTCGCTTTCGCCCTGCTGTAACAACGCCAGCAGCGTATCCAGCGGCAGTTGCTGCGAGTCGTAGTGCACCTGCAGCGAGCGGATGCCCGGCGTCAGGTCGAGAATGCCCGCCGTGTTGCGCTGCTGCAGCCAGGTCATCAGCGCATGCACGCGGAAGCGCAGATTCAGATCCAGCGCCAGCGGGCCGTATTCCACCAGCAGGTATTTGTCGCCGGCGCGACGGTACACCACCGCCACTTTATCGCCTTCGGCCGGCTGGCTCAGCAGCACCGGCTCGGCCAGATCAGCACTGTTCTGCGGCAACGCGGGCGATACGGCAGCCGCGAGGGTCGCCACGGCGCTGTTTTGCGCCTGCTCCATAGCCACCGCATCGGCCTGACTCAGGCGCTTGAAGCGCACGGTGTCGCCGGGACGCAGTTGGCCCATTTTCCATAGCTCGGCCTGCACAATCGTAGCCGGGCAAACGAAACCGCCCAGGCTGGGACCGTCCGGCCCCAGAATCACCGGCATGTCGCCGGTGAAATCCACCGCGCCGATGGCATAGGCATTGTCGTGAATATTGGACGGGTGCAGACCGGCCTCGCCGCCGTCAGTACGCGCCCACTCCGGCTTCGGACCGATCAGACGCACGCCGGTGCGGCTGGAGTTGTAGTGCACTTCCCAGTCGGTACCGAAGAACATATCGATGTCGGCCGGGGTAAAGAAATCCGGTGCGCCGTGGGGGCCGTACAGCACGCCGATTTCCCAGTTGCGGCTGTAGACCGGCATGTTGGCTGTGGCCAGCATAGTCATGCGACTGCTGTCGCTGTGTTCGCTGATATGCAGCACATCACCGGTGCGCAAGGTACGGCCGGCATGGCCACCGAACTGGCCAAGGGTAAAGGTGGATTTGCTGCCCAGGTAATCCGGAACGTCAAATCCGCCCTGCACCGCCAGATAAGCGCGGCAACCTGCGCCCTTGACGGCGCCCAGACACAGAATGGCACCGGCTTTTACGCTATGCGCCGTCCAGTTGGCCAAGGCGATGCCATCCAGTTCCGCCCCCATATCAGCACCGGCCAGGGCAATCACGCTATCCACGTTAAAGCGCAGGGTCGGGCCGGCCACTGTCAGCTCCAGCCCGGCCACGCCTTCGGCATTGCCGACCAGCTTATTGGCAGTACGGAAGGCCAGGTGGTCCATCGGACCGGATGGCGGCACGCCGACGTCCCAGAAGCCGGTGCGACCCGGCCAGTCCTGTATGCTGCTTTGCACGCCCGGCTCCAGCACCTCAATAGTGGCAGGGTGGAAATGGAAACTGTTGAGGTAACGGGTGGTCTGTCGGCCTTCGCGGAACACGCTGTCGGCAATCACCTGACGCAGGTAATCCAGATTGGTTTCAATACCGGCCACGCTGGTCTTCGCCAGTGTCGCCAGCATGTTGTTCAGTGCTTCAGTACGATCCTTGCCGTAAACAATCAGCTTGGCTACCAGCGGGTCGTAATAGGGCGGGATGTCGCTGCCGCGCTCTACCCAGGTTTCCACCCTGCAATCCGGATCGAACTGCACTTCGGTCAGGGTACCGGCAGACGGCTGGAAATTCTTGCCCGGATCTTCCGCATACAGACGCACCTGGATCGACGCCCCTCGCGGCTGGGCTTGCCAGCCGGACAGATCCAGCTCGCCGGCAGCCTCTTGCAGCATCCATTCCACCAGGTCGACACCGGTGACTTCCTCGGTGACACCGTGTTCCACCTGCAAGCGGGTGTTCACTTCCAGAAAGTAGAATTCGCCGGTCTGGGTGTCATACACAAATTCAACGGTACCGGCATTGCGGTAAGCCACCGCCTGGCCCAACTTCACGGCCGTTGCCAGCAAGCGGCTACGCTGCTCGTCCGTCAGACCCGGAGCCGGGGTTTCTTCAATGACTTTCTGATTGCGTCGCTGTACCGAGCAGTCGCGCTCGCCCAGAGCGACCACGTGGCCGTTGGAATCGCCGAAAATCTGCACCTCGATGTGGCGGGCATGCTCGACATACTTTTCCAGGAAGATGCCGGCGTCCTTGAAGTTGGCGCGCGCCAGCCGCTCGACCGACTGGAAGGCCTCCTGCAGTTCGTCGCTGCTCCAGCACAGGCGCATGCCGATACCGCCGCCACCGGCGGTACTTTTCAGCATCACCGGAAAACCGATGCGGGCCGCTTCCGCCTGCGCATGACCGGCGTCAGACAGCAAGCCGGAACCCGGCAACAGGGGTACGGCATTCTGCTCCGCCAGTTCACGAGCGGTATGTTTAAGACCGAAAGCGCGCATCTGATCCGGCTGCGGGCCGACAAAGGCGATGCCCTTGGCCGCGCATTGTTCGGCAAAACCGGCGTTCTCCGACAGAAAGCCGTAACCGGGGTGAATGGCCTGCACGCCATGCTTCAATGCCACATCCAGAATGACGTCGGCCTTCAGATAGGACTCGGCCGCAGGGGCCGGGCCGATACAATACGCCTCGTCCGCCAGCGCCACGTGACGCGAATGCAGATCGGCTTCGGAATACACGGCTACGGTCTTGATGCCGAGTTTGCGTGCAGTCTTGATTACCCGGCAGGCGATGGCGCCGCGGTTTGCAATCAGAATTTTCTCAAACATGGTGTGTGTCCCGCGGGTCGTCCCGCCCGGTTGTACTGTCCGGGCCGTCCCGGACAGGTGTTCGTTATAGCTTGCTCAGTTACTGTTCCAGACCGACAGCCGTACCGGCGTCGGGTTATAGGCATTGCAGGGGTTATTCAGCTGCGGGCAGTTGGAAATCAGCACGGTCACGTCCATTTCCGCTTTCATTTCCACGTATTTGCCCGGTGCGGAAATCCCGTCTTCAAAGGTCAGCTCACCGGCCGGTGTCACCGGCACGTTCATGAAGAAATTGACGTTATGGGTAATGTCCCTCTTGGTCATGTCGCAGCCGCAATGGCCCAGGGCATGCAGAAAGCTGTCGCGGCAGCTGTGCATGTGGCGTTTGTTGAGCGCATAACGCACGGTGTTGCTTTCCGCCGCACAGGCGCCGCCCAGCGTATCGTGACGACCGCAGGTGTCGGCCACGATGGTCATCAGCACATTGCCTTCGGTAGACAGCAATTTGGTGCCGGCAGTCAGATAGATATTGCCCTGCGCACGGATGGTATCGACCGCGCTGTAACGCTCTTCCGGGTCCTGGGTGCTGTAGAACAGGGTATCAACAGCCTGATTGCCTTCCAGATCGAGAATGCGGAAGATCTGGCCCTTTTTCACTTCGTGCAGCCAGGCTTCACCGGCCGGCAGCACATAGTCGTACACGGCGTTTTGCGGATCGAGTTTGCTTTCGACGATCATTTTTGACTCCTAAATCCTAACGAAACAGACGTTCGGTATTGGCAAAACCGCGCTGATTTTCAGCGCAGGAATTGCGGCACAGGTCGTCCGGCCCAGCGGTACCGGAATGCCAGGCAATCAGCTTGAGCGGTTTCGGCGCGTACTGCGGATTCGGATCGAGCGGGTGCGGATTGCTCGACAGCGCCACCAGCACGTTCATGTCGCAGCGCAGGTCGACAAAATCGCCAGCCTTGGAATTGCCAGGCACGTAGCGCATGCTGCCGTCGTCTTCCACCACCACCTTGCTGAAAAAATTCACGTTGGCCATCAAGTCGCGCTTACCCAGGCCGTACTTGCCCACTTCAATCAGCAGACTATCCTTGGCATTGCGGTACATGGCGTTGTGCTGGCTCTGATACGGCGCATCGCCGTATTTGGCGCGAATCTGCGCCGCATCGGTCATACCGCTGATGGGGTCGTGCCAGCCGCAGGTGTCGGCGGTAACAGAACACAGTACGCGCCCCATGTCGGAATACAGCACCCGGCCAGTGGTCAGGTAGGCAATGTGCTGGGCCTTGAGGGTGTCGGGCATGTTGTAGCGTTCCAGCTTTTCGTCGGCGTTGTAGAACACCGTGGAAATGTTGGCGCCACCGTCCATGTCGATCAGGCGCAAAGTGGTACCGCGACGAATGATGCCGCTCCAGTGGGTACCGGCCGGCACGTCTTCTTCCCACAAAACCAGATGGGGATCGATGTTAAAAGGGCTTTCGCTCATGATTATTTACTCCTTTTTTCAGGCGTCGGCCTGCTCCATATTCAGTTGTTCCAGCATACTGTGGTCGGTGCGCATGCCTGATGTGTCGCGGATGCGAGCGAGGATTTCCTTTTTCAGCGCCAGAAATTCCGGCGCATGTTTCATGTCCTGATCGCGCTCGGCCGGCAACGGCACGTCGTAAATGGTGTCGATACGTCCGGGGCGCGGCGCCATCAGCACCACGCGCTGACCTAGATAAATCGCCTCTTCCACATCATGCGTGACAAACACGATGGTGGACTTCTCCAGCTTGTGCACATGCAGAATCAGGTCGTGCATTACTTCGCGCGTCTGCGCATCCAGCGCACCGAACGGTTCATCCATCAGCAGGATTTCCGGCCGCCCCATCAGCGCACGGGCAATCGCCACGCGCTGCTGCATGCCGCCAGACAGCTGGTTGGGATAGGCGTTGGCGGCTGCCTGCAGGCCCATCAGTGCCAGCAGCGCATCGGCGCGACCGGATGCCTTTTCCACATCGCTGGAGGTCAAATTCTCCCGGCCATATTTCAGCTGGCGGCTGAATTTGATGTTTTCCATCACCTTGAGCCACGGATACAGGCTGTAGTGCTGGAACACCATGGCGCGGTCGGCGCCGGGACCGTAAATCGCCTCGCCGGATACCAGCACCTCGCCGGCGGTGTGGTATTCCAGCCCACCGATAATGCGCAGCAGGGTGGATTTGCCACAGCCGGAAGCGCCGACGAAGGTGACAAATTCGTTGTCGCCGATGGTCAGGTTGATGTCTTTCAGTGCTTCGACGGTGTGCCTGCCTTCGCCGAAAACCTTGCCGACCTGTTTGATTTCGATTTTTGCGGTCATGATCACTTCCTCAGGTAAAGCCAGGGAAAGGCTTTGCGGTGGGCAAAACGGAACAGCTGGTCCATGATCAGCCCGATCAGGCCGATGAGGATGATGCCGACGAAAATCTTGTCGGTTTGCAGGAAACGCTGGGCTTTCAGGATGGAGTAGCCCAGACCGGAATTGGCCGCAACCAGCTCAGCCACCACCAGATAGGTCCAGGCCCAGCCCATGGTCACACGCAGGGTATCCAGCAGGGCCGGCTTGGCCGACTGAAAAATCACCCGCTGAATAATTTCGCCCCGCGTGGCGCCCATGGTCTGCGCTGCTTCGATCTGTGCCAGCGGCACGCGGCGCACGTCTTCGGCCA
Source organism: Pseudomonadota bacterium (assembly GCA_021847305.1). Lineage (GTDB taxonomy): Bacteria > Pseudomonadota > Gammaproteobacteria > Burkholderiales > JAJZQI01 > JAJZQI01. Next base: position 8,340 of record JAJZTZ010000056.1, read on the forward strand.
TCATCAGCACCATCTGGAAGAAGGTGCCGATCCAGATAATGGCGATCTTGGACGACTCGTCGATGCCCACCCACAGCATCACCAGCGGAATAAATGCCACCGCCGGCATGTAACGGATAAAATCGGTCAGCGGCTCGAGCATGGCCTGCACCGGGCGAAACGTACCGATCAGCAGGCCCAGCGGCAGGGCAATCAGGGCCGACAGTACAAAACCGGCCGTGACACGGTAGATACTGATCCACATATCGCCCAGCAGGTCGTCTTCCTGGTACCACTGAATCAGGCGGTGGAACACTTCAACCGGCCCGGGCATGAACACGCTGTCGTCGCTGCCCATGTGTGACAGCAGCCACCAGCCGAGCAACGGCATAAGCAAACCAAACAGGGCAAAGCCCCAGTACTGACGCTGGGTCATGGGGCCGCGAATCGACCAGATTCCTGGCCGGGCAGAACGTTTTGGACTTGTTCGTCGCATGATTTGTCATCCTGATCTGTTGAATCATCCAGCCTCAAGCTGGCATCCGGACCAGTCAGCAAACCTGCAGGTAATACAATATGCAGCGAGGCTACCGTCCGGAAATACGCGAGAGAGGCCATTCAGCAATCTCCCGGGCTTTTGTCCCTCCGTGGAGCCCCGCCTGCATCGGCGGAACCGGCCAGCTCTCGGACCAGCCGTTTCTGTGCGAAACCGGAACCCTAGCCAACCTAAGGCACCCTTTGGCGCCTCTCTGATTCACTCTAAAGCACGCTCTGTGCCAAAAACACAACCACATGATTTATTGAATCTATTGCCGAACCCGGCATCCCGTGGCAGGCGACACGGCCCGGCAAGCGCACCAATCAGGTGCAGCCTCACCACTCTGGTTCAGACAAAAAAAAGGGCGACCGAAGTCGCCCGAAAACACACACTGAGGAGGTTCAATGCAAAAACTGCTCGGTTTAGAACAAGTAGCTCAGGTTAGCCACCACATCGTTCTTCTGTTTCACGCCATAGCGGTTCTCGCCGCCGAAGATGGCGGTCAGGCCCCAGCTGACATTCTTGGTGATCGGCTGGCTGATGCCGATGTTAAAGTGACGCCAGGCGCTGGACACAACATGACCGGTGCTGTCACACGCACTCACAGCAAAGGCACCACAGTCAGCCCCGGTGAGCGGATCCGTGCTACCGAGAAACTTGCCCTGCTTCTTGTAGGTGTAGTAACCCAGTGAAGCATTCAGAGTAATATCGTGCGGCAGCGGAGTACTGTAGTTGAAGGTCCAGTAGGTATCACCCTTGTTACCCCACACGGTATCCTTCAACAGGGTTTGCGCGTAGGCGCTGAACGGCCCGTACGCCAGACCCAGCTTGGTTTCAAAGGCATTGGCATATTTGCCGTTGATGTAGTAGTAGCCGGTCAGACCTACGGTATAGCTCAGGTCATCGGTAATCTTGCCGACATAACCGCCATAAAAATCGTTTTCAATCGATTTGTCCGCCTGATAATCGGTCGGGAAAGCCGTGCTGTTCATGTAGGAATCGTAAGATTCACCCAAATGCTTGTAAGAGTAGTTGATCTGCGAACCCCAGTAGCCCAGGTAGAAGCCGTTGGCCCAGCTGGCATCGACGCCCCACTGCAGTACCGGGTCCTTGGATTCCGGCGCATCAGCGCCGGCATTGCCCAGCGGCGCAGTACCATAAGTTTTGGTTGCACCGCGCAAAATGTATTTGCTCACCAGATCGACGTGCCCGGTGACCGTCACATCGGAAGCCGCCTCTTCGGCATGGGCCACCGACACCATACCCAGCACAGCCAGAGTAATCAGCGATAATTTCAATTTCATTTTCATCCCCTTAAGTTTGCGTTAAACCGGGACAGGCATCAGATGCGTTACCCCTGCAAACAGCACTCTATGCAAGATTCCTGTCCGGACTTTACTCGAGAGGCAGCCTGCATGGCGTTCTCCCGGGCTTTTATCCCTCCGTGGAATCCCGCAACATTCACTGGAAGTGCGGAACCGGCCGGCTCTTGGACCAGGCATTTCTATCAGGAAACCGGAACCCTAGCCAACCTTAAGGCACAAATGCGCCTCTCACTGCCCACATAAGCAGGGTCCGTGCCAGATTAAAAAACAGCCATGATTATTTTTCCAGAAATCGTCAGAAACACCCCGCTAACGCGCGACAAATAAAGTTTTCTTAAGCTACAGAAAGAAAGCGGAAAGCAGGGATGATTAGGAAAAATTCGACAAGAAAGCGGGGGAAGGGATCATTTTCAGGCGTCGTGACCGGCGCCAATTGCGTGCACAAGCGCCCTTACTCGCACCAAGATGAACGAAATGTTACAGCCGGGCGCAGGCAGTGTGCAAAAATCGCTCAAAGTGGATCAAACAGCTCGATCCAGTGCCGCACCGGCACAGTGGACTGGCTGGCCAGATGCATCTGGCAGCCAACGTTGGCGGTAACAATCTGCTCGGGCTGACCACTACCCAGCGCCGCCAGCTTGTTGGTCAGCAGCTGTTGCGACAGTTCCGGCTGCAACAATGAATAGGTACCGGCAGAACCGCAGCACAGGTGAGCATCCGGCACGGAGGTAAGAGTAAAGCCGGCGCGCTGCAGCAGGGTTTCCACCGCATTGGGCAGTTTCTGGCCGTGCTGCAGTGTACATGGCGCATGCACGGCAACCGGGCCGGCCTTGGCCGGTTTCAACCGCGCCAGATCTTCACCCAGCAGGATTTCCACCAGATCGCGGCTCAGTGCCGACACCCGTGCGGCCTTGGCGGCATAGACCGGATCATGCCGCAGCAGGTGGCCGTAGTCTTTTACCATCACGCCGCAGCCGCTGGCGGTAATCACAATCGCCTCGGCCCCCGCCTCGATAGCAGGCCACCAGGCGTCGATATTGCTCCGGGCGAAGGCTTTGGCTTCCTCTTCTGCGCTCATATGCTGGCTCAGTGCACCGCAACAGCCGGACTCGCTGATTTCCAGCAGGGTGATGCCCAATTTATCCAGCACGCGCGCTGTGGCGGCATTGGTGAGCGGCGTGGCGGATGGCTGCACGCAGCCTTGCAGCGCCAGCATGGTGCGGGCATGGCGCGTGGTGGGTCTGCTGCCGGCCACCTGCGCCTGCGGCATTTTCGCCCGCAGGCGGGCCGGCAGGAACGGCGCGGCCAAGCGGCCCAATCGCAGCAAAGTGGCGAAACGCGCGCGATACGGAATCAGGCTGCGCAAAGCACGGCGTAGCAGACGCTGCTTAAAACTGCGGCCAACCTGCTGCTCCACCACTGCCCGGCCGATGTCCACCAGATGGCCGTACTGTACGCCCGACGGACAGGTCGATTCGCACGAACGGCAGGTCAGGCAGCGATCCAGATGCGTCTGGGTTTTTGCCGTGGCCGGCTGACCTTCCAGCACCTGCTTGATCAGATAAATGCGCCCGCGCGGGCCGTCCAGCTCGTCGCCCTTGATCTGGTAAGTCGGACAGGTGGCGGTACAAAAGCCGCAGTGCACGCAGGAGCGCAGGATGGCATCGGCTTCTGCCCCCGCCGGCGTATTTTTGAATGCGTCGCTGAGAGAAGTCTGCATGATTAGAGTTTTTCGTACATGCGGCCGGGGTTGAGAATACCGGCTGGGTCAAATGCGGATTTCAGGCGCTGGTGTACCTGCCACAGGCCCGTAGGCAGCGGCTGAAATACCGATGCGCCATTGCCGCCGTAGAACAGGGTGGCATGGCCGCCCAGTGCCGCAACGCTGGCGCGCACCAATTCAGCCGGTTCAGAGGTTTTAAGCCAGCGCTGCGCACCGCCCCACTCCACCAGCCAGTCGCCCGGCAGATGGGGTTGCGGGGCCACCTGCGGCAAGGCAATGCGCCACAGGGTGTGGGCACCGGCGAAGAAGGGCAGCTGCAACTCGCGCAGACTGCGCCAGAACGTCGGCGCATCGATCAGCACGTCGCCCGCCACTTTTTGCTGCACCGCAGCTACGGCGCTCTTTGCCCCGGCAAAGCGCAAATACAGGTGCCCGTCCACCCAGGCAGAGGCAGACAGCGGCAGGGGCCGGCCGGCCAGCTTGTTCATCTGCTCCAGTGCAGTCGTCAGTGATGCCGGCTGCACCAGGGTCAATTCATCCTGCGGCACCGGCAGCACCTTAAGACTGATATCCAGCATCACGCCCAGCGTACCCAGCGCACCGGCCATCAGGCGGGCGGCATCGTAACCGGCCACGTTTTTCATCACTTCGCCGCCGAAGTGCAGCAGCTCACCCTTGCCGTTGATCACATGGCAGCCAAGCACAAAATCACGCGCCGAGCCGGCATAGGGACGGCGCGGGCCGGACAGGTTACAGGCAATGGTGCCGCCCAGTGTGGCATTCGGCCCCCAGTGCGGCGGCTCGAACGGCAGCATCTGGCCCTTTTCCGCCAGAACGGCCTCTATTTCAGCCAGCGGGGTGCCGGCCCGGGCAGTTAGCACCAGTTCGGTCGGTTCGTAACTGATGATGCCGTTGTGGCCGGACACATCCAGCACGGCCCCTGCTGTTTGCCGCCCGTAAAACGCCTTGCTGTTGCCGCCGACGATTTTCAGCGGGGTTTTGCCGGCATAGGCGGCCTGCACCTCTTGCTGCAATGCGGCGGTAAGATCGTTGCCCGCCATCAGAAACGCTCCAACTCAGGAAACGGCAGTTTGCCGCCGTGCACGTGCATGGCGCCAAACTCGGCACAACGGTGCAATGTCGGCACAGCCTTGCCCGGATTAAGCAGGCCCTGCGGGTCGAAAGCGTCTTTAATCGCGTGAAACTGGGTCAATTCGGCACTGTTGTACTGCACGCACATCTGGTTGATTTTTTCCATGCCCACACCGTGCTCGCCGGTGATGCTGCCGCCCACCTCGACGCACAGTTCGAGAATCTTGCTGCCGAATGCCTCGGCCTGCGCCAATTCGCCCGGTTTGTTGGCATCGTAGAGAATCAGCGGGTGCAGATTGCCGTCTCCGGCATGGAACACGTTGGCAACGGCCAGACCGTATTCGCGCGACAATTCGTTAATCCGGCGCAATACAAAGGGCAAATGGCGGCGCGGAATGGTACCGTCCATGCAGTAGTAATCGGGCGAAAGACGGCCGACGGCGGGGAAAGCCGATTTGCGCCCCTTCCACAACAGTGCCCGCTCCTGCTCGTCACGCGCCAGGCGCACTTCGGTCGCGCCAATATCCTTAAGAATGGTCTGCACCTGCTCAACCTGCTCGGCCACTTCTTCACAGGTACCGTCCAGCTCGCACAACAAAATGGCTTCGGCATCGCGCGGATAACCGGCATGAGCAAAGTCTTCCGCTGCGCTGATGGACAGCTTGTCCATCATCTCCAGCCCGCCGGGAATCACACCGGCGGCTATGATGGCGCCAACCGCTGCACCGGCTTTTTCCACATCATCAAAGGCCGCCAGCATGACTTTGGCCTTTTCCGGTACCGGCAAAAGACGTACCGTGACTTCCACAATCACGCCCAGCATACCTTCCGAGCCGGTCATCAACGCCAGTAAATCGTAACCGGCGCTGTCCAGGGCCTCGCTGCCGATCACCAACAGCTCGCCTTCAACGGTAACCAGCTTGATTTGCAGGATATTGTGCACGGTCAGGCCGTATTTCAGACAATGCACGCCGCCCGAGTTCTCCGCCACATTGCCGCCGATGGTGCAGGCGATTTGCGACGACGGGTCCGGCGCGTAATACAGGCCGAACGGCGCCGCCGCCTGGGAGATAGCCAGGTTGCGCACGCCCGGCTGCACGCGCGCGGTGCGCGCCAGCGTGTCGATGGACAGAATGGATTTCAGCTTGGCGAGGCTGAGGAGCACGCCATTGGGGTGCGGCAGAGCCCCGCCCGACAGGCCGGTGCCGGCACCGCGCGCCACTACCGGCAGCTGGTGCTGATGGCACAGACGCATAACGGCCTGCACCTGCTCCACTGTCTGCGGCAGCACGGTCACCCAGGGCAATTGCCGATAAGCCGACAGACCGTCGCACTCATACGGCCGCAGGTCTTCTTCCTCGTACAAAACACAATCCGGCGGCAGCAACTGCAACAGTTGCGCCACCAGCTCGGCTTTGCCGATGCCTGGCGTGTGCTCGTGCTCGCAGCAGTGGTGCGACATCAGCCGGCATTCCCGCGCAAACGGTTGTACACCGTGGCCAGGGCCGATTCGTCGCCGACGTTGCCGGGGAAAATCACCACTGGCAGATCGGGATAACGCGGGTGATCGGCCGGGCAGCGCACCACCGAGCAGCCAGCGAGAATCTGCCCCACTACGCGCGAAGTGCGCAATGCCAGACCGTCGCTCAGCACATCGTTGGAGGTGATACCGCCCTTGCTGATGAGAAAGCCGATACTTACCGGCAGGTTACGCACCACATCCATCAAAAACGCCGACACCTGCTCGCCGAAAGC
>JAJZTZ010000057.1 GCA_021847305.1 Pseudomonadota bacterium
TCCGATCTAGTAAAACTTGCCGTTTTTGTTTTATCTCGCAGCAGGTCAAAAATCAGCTCAGATAGTTGAACAACGACAAGCCGGTTATCTTGATATAGGACTGCTGCGCTGCCTGCAGGTTAAACTGCTTCTTGGTCAGGTCGCTGATGGCTTTGGAATAGTCCAGATCCTGCTGGTCCGACAGTGCCTGCTGGTAATTCAGAATCAGACCGCTGGTACTGGTGTCCACCGAATCCAGCTCACGCAAACGCGAACCAACCGAAGCCGTAACCGTGGAAATATTGACGCGCTCGCTATCCAGCTCATTCAAAGCCTGATTGAGACTGGCGGTTGTCGGCGCACCGGAAGCAAGTGCATTTTTCAGGTCGTCCAGGGTCTTGAACAGATCCTTGCCGGCCACACCCGGCTGAAACACGCTCTGACCGTCGTCACTGGTCTCAATATAGCGAGACGGGCCCACCTGCAGACGCCGCTGCCCCTGATCGCCGGCATACACGCCCGGGCCGCTGGTTTGCGTAAACGGTTGGGTCGACCCTTTGAAGCCGGAGAACAGGTACTGACCGTTACCGTCTGTCTGATTTGCCAGACCGAGCAGCTGGTTGTACAGATTCTGCACGTCAGTCGCCATGCTGACATAATTGGCCGCCCCCACGGTCGGGTTGCCCGCCTGCACCGTAAGCTGCTTGGCCTGCTGGATCACATTCATGATCTGCGACAGCACGCCCTCTTCCACATTCAACTGGCTTTTGGCATTGCTGACGTTGGTCTGGTACTGCTGGTTGACGTTGATCGACTGCGTGGTCTGCAGTGCCCTGGCGGCATTGATGGGGTCATCCGCCGGATTGAGAATGCGACGACCTGAAGCAATCTGCTGCTGCAGATTAAACAGATCGGATTGCTGGTTCTGAACCGAGGTAATCCCCTGGTCATACATCGTGCTGGTACTGATTCGCATGACTTACTCCTTAACCGCCAAGGGACAGCAGCGTCTGAAATACCGTCTGTGCCGTCTGAATCGATTTGGCCGCAGCCTGGTAGGCATATTGATAGCGCACGAGATTAGCAGCCTCTTCATCCAGATTCACGCCAGAGAAAGATTGCTGCGCCTGCGTGGCCTGATCAAGCAACGTTTGCTGCGCAGTGCTTTTCACCTGCATTTCACTTGTCTGGTTGCCAATGAAGCTGACAAGCTGGCTATAGGCATCCTGATAACTTGCTGTAGGCGTACCACTTGAGTTGTTTACAAGGGTCTGTTTCGATATCAGTGCCCCCAGCTTCATGGCGTTCCGATTGTCGGCATCACCAGTGAAAGAGGCTCCGTAATTCGGGTTGAGGGTAAACACGTCACCGTTGGCTGGTGCGCCAGTAACAGCGAAACTCACGCCGTTGACACTGATCGTGGCACCCGATGTATATGTGCCGGAAGTCGGGACGCTAATACCATTCCAGGACGGGTCGGTCGAAGTAAGATCAAACTTCTGCGTCGTGCTGTTGTATGTCATGGTTACTGCAGAAGTCGGCAGTGTCGAGGTGCTGGTAACATCACCCGCGCTGATCACACCTGTGCCGGTATTAGCCGTTCCGGTTCCGGTTGTCACCGGCAGGGCAGCCGCAATTTCGCTGACATTGGTTACGTTCACGTTGATATCACGCGAGGCATAGCGTGTCGGCAAAACCAGGAATGAGTCACCGGCATTGGGCGTAGTACTCACCGTCAGCGTCAAACCCGGCACAGCAGTAGCGAGACTGGCCGGTGAAATGCCTGTGGTGACCTTATTGGTACTCAGATCAGTAAGTGAATAGTTGGTGCCGTCAAAGGAGATCCGATAGTTGCTGGTTGTCAGATCTGCAGTATTGGCGTACACGGCAGATATCGAAGCTGTACTGGTATTCAGGCCATTTGCCTGCACCACCGGGGCTGCGGTACCGGTAAAGGTATTGAAAAAGTTGTTGCCGAGCGTGCCATTCAGATCTACCCCAAGCGCATGTTGTGCATTGAACGTCTGAACCAGTCCTGCAGCCACACGCCCAAGCGCATTCTGGGCAGGATCAAGACTCTGGCTGCGGAAATCCAGCAAGCCGCCCAGCGAACCGCCGCTAAGCAGGCTGGAGGAAATTTCGCGGGGAGTCGAAGAACCGCTGGTAATGATGCCGACAACCAGATTATCCGGATCTTCCTGCGACTGCATGGTGCTCAATTGAGTGGCATGATTGCCTACCACCAACGGCTGTCCCTGGCCGATAAAAACATTCAATTCACCATTGGAACCGCTCACCGTAGAAACCTTAACCAGCTGATTGAGCTGACCGATCAGCTGATCACGCTGATCGAGCAGATCGTTCGGCACCTGACCGCTGTCCGCCACGCCTGTGGCCAGCGCGATCTGGTCATTAAGTGAGGCAATCTGCTTGGAGTAGGAGTTGATGGTATTTACCGTACTCTGCACCTGCTGATTGATGCCATCGCGAATATCATTGAAACGGCTCTGCATGGAGGTAAACCGCCCCACCAGCGCATTGGCATTACTGAGCAGGGCCTGGCGCGACGGCACGGAAGACGGATTGGATGCCACATCCTGCACGGCGGAGAAAAACGACTGCAACGCAGGCGACAAACCGGCATTCGGGTCGGCCAGAAAATTATCGATCTGGGTCACCTGCTGATTGTAGGTTTGCAGGTAGGAATTCTGAGTGCCAACGGAGAGGAGCTGCTTATCGAGAAACTGGCTGTAGACACGCGCCACACCATCCACCACCACACCGCTGCCGACATAGCCGGAACCGGTCAATTGCGAAGGCAATTGTACCTGGGTGATGATCTGCCGGTGATAACCCGGGGTATTTGCATTGGCAATATTGTTCTGCGTTGTGAGCAGACCTGCCTGCGCACTTTGCAATGCAGAGATGCCAATTCCAAGAATGTCAGCCATGATTCAATACTCCTGCTTGCGCCGCAACACACATGCTACGCTGTCTATGTTCATTATCGGCAGCCGGCCGGCAAACTTGAGCGCCGAAATACACTGTTCAGGCCAGCAAGGCGCTGCGTAACGTGGTGCTGCCAATCACACGCATGAGCTTGCTGGCGTATGCCGGATCGGTTGCATAACCACCTTTCTGCAAGCCCTTGGCAAAATCTGCCGCCGACGCGGCACCGTCTTCGAACACACCGGAAAAGCGCGGGTTGCTCTGCAGCATGGCAGCGTAATCAGAAAACGCATCTTCATATGAATTATAGACACGGAATCGCTCGGTTTGTTTACGCGGCACGCCATTCACATACTCGGTGGTGGTCGAGTCAACTGTCTTGCCCTTCCAGGCGCTGCCCGCCTTGACGCCAAACAGATTGTAAGTGGGCGTGCCATCCGGGTTGAGCAGCTCTTTTTTGCCCCAGCCGGTCTCCAGTGCCGCATGGGCAATCAGGAAGTGCGGCGGTACGCCCAGCTGATTTCCGGCCCGCACGGCATGGGGCCACAGGCTATTGACGAAATCTTCCGGTTTGCCGTTCGCTGCGGCCGCGTTGGCTTTGTCGGTCGGCACGGCAAAATCCTGCGCCGGCACGTGCAGAGGATAAGCCGGCTGCGGACGGTGCAGCGAATAGGCCGGGGCCGGCTGATGGATGGCATAGCCCGAACCGATCTTGTCGCCCTGGCTGGCTGGATCCGTGCCACCAGCCTGTTGCCGGCGCAACTGCTGCTCCAGCACCTTGGCCAGACCGAGACTATGGTGGGTGGAAATCTCCTGCGCCAGCTGCTCGTCCAGCAAGCTGGTGTACATCTGGGTCTGCTGATTGTCGAACATGCCATCCTGGGGCACGGTAGCACGCATGCTCTTGAGGAGAATATTGAGAAACATGCCCTCGAATTGCTGCGCGACGGTCTTGATTGCCGCCGGATCATTGTTCTTGGCCAAACGCCGCACATCAGCCAAGCCCTTGGTATCAAGGACAAAGCGGGTGGAGATATCCGGCGCGTCGCTCATCAGATGATTTCCAGTTCTGCCTTGAGCGCCCCGGCGGCCTTCATGGCCTGAAGAATAGCCAGCAGATCCTGCGGGGTCGCGCCCACGGCATTGAGCGCCTTGACCACCTGGTCGAGGTTGGCGCTCTTGGGGAGGTTCACCAGGCCGCCCTTGTCGGCCTTGATATCGATATTGGACTGCTGGGTGGCGACAGTCTGCCCCTGCGACAGCGGATTGGGCTGGCTGACCTGCGGCGTGGTACCAATGGTGACAGTCAGATTGCCGTGCGCCACCGCGCAATTATCCACAGTCACGGTCTGATTCATGACCACCGAACCGGTGCGGGCATTGATGATGACTTTGGGCGATTGCACAGCCGGATCGACCGACAGATTTTCCAGGCGGGACAGGAAAGCAATCCGGTCGGCAGTTGACAGCGGCGCGTGCAGCTTGATCAAACGGGCATCCTGCGGGAACGCCGTGCCGTCACCGAATGCTTTGTTAATTGCCTGGGTCATGCGGTTGACCGTGGTGAAATCGGCGTCATTGAGCTCCAGATCGACGTACTCGCCCTGCCCTACGGTTGAGTTAACCGCCCGCTCAACTGTCGCCCCCATGGGAATACGGCCGGCCGACAGATGGTTCACCTGGGCGCTCGAACCGCCAGCAGAGGCCCCCGCACCGCTCACCAGTACGTTGCCCTGGGCAATCGCGTACACCTGACCGTCCGCCCCCTTGAGCTGGGACATCAGCAGGGTACCGCCCCGCAGGCTTTTGGCATTACCGATGGAAGACACGGTGACATCAATCTGCTGCCCCGGTTTGGAATAAGGTGGCAGCTCCGCCGTCACCGTCACCGCGGCCACATTTTTGAGCTGCAGCGAGGTGCCCTGCGGCAGATTCACGCCCAGCTGCGACAGCATGCTGATCACGCTTTGCACGGTAAATGGGGTCTGGGTGGTCTGGTCACCGCTGCCATCCAGGCCGACCACCAGGCCATACCCCACCAGCTGGTTATCCCGCACACCGCCAATGCTCGCAAGATCCTTGATCCGGTCCGCCATGGCGGACAGCGGCAGCAGGCCCAGGGTCAGGCAAACCGCCATGGCTCGAATCGTGCGCAATGTCTTCATCAGGCAACCTTAACTTCAGAATGGCAGGACACTGAGGAAGAAACGTGACAACCAACCCATGGTTTGCGCTTCATCCATCGTACCTTTGCCCTTGTATTCGATGCGTGCATCCGCCACCTGAGTGGAAGCCACACTGTTCTTACTATCAATCGTACTCGGATTAACCACGCCGGAAAAGCGTACGAATTCGGTGCCCTGGTTAATCGCCACCTGCTTTTCGCCGGCCACGACCAGATTACCATTGGACAGCACTTCCAGCACGGTCACCGTAATGGTACCGGTCAACAGATTGTTCTGGTTGCTCTGCCCCTGACCATCCAGCTTGTTGGAGGTATTTTCGTCCAGACCGATATCGCCCACGACGCGGTCAGCCCAGCCAGGAATCGTATTCACCTTCACGCCAGCACTGGTGGTACGCTGAATCTTGGTATTCGACTGTTTGCTGGCCGTAGTTTTTTCCTGCAGGTTAATGGTCAGGATATCGCCGACATTGCGCGCCCGGCGATCGTCGAACAGCGACATGCGGCTGTAACCCGGCTGATAAATGGCGCCCGAATTGATAGCCGTCGGCGGTGCAGGAGGCAAGGGCCGTGCCGTGGTCGGCCCCGGCACGATCGATTTGTCGTAGTAACTGCAACCGGCCAGCAGCAGGAGCGCCAGAAGCGACAACCAGGCACGCATCATTACCCTACCCGCCTTACATCTGCACCAGACGCTGGAGCATCTGGTCGGACGTGGTAATTGCCTTGGAATTGATTTCGAAAGCGCGCTGGGTTTCGATCATATTGACCAACTCCTCGGCCACATTCACGTTGGAGGTTTCCAGGAAGGCCTGATTGATCACCCCCAGGCCGTTGGTACCGGGCGTGTTCGGAGCGGGCGCGCCGGATGCCGCAGTTTCGGCAAACAGGTTCTCGCCCAAACTCTGCAAACCATTGGGGTTGATAAAGCTGGCCAGCTGCACGGTACCGATCTGGTTGACCGCGGTACTGCCCGGCTGGGTCACGCTGACAGTACCGTCAGCACCGATGGTGACGCTCAGGGCATCGGCCGGGATAGTGATGGAGGGCTGCAACGGATAGCCGCTGGAAGTCACCACCTGACCGGTGTTATCAACCTGGAAAGCACCGTCACGGGTATAGGCCGTGGTGCCGTCCGGCATCAGAATCTGAAAGAAACCCCGGCCGTTGATCGCCAGATCAAGTGCATTGCCGGTCTGCTGCAGGTTACCCTGAGTAAATATATGCTCAGTGGCCACCACGCGTGCACCCACACCGATCTGCAGACCGCTGGGTAATTGAGTTTGCTGCGAAGACTGCGCGCCAGGCTGACGAATCGTCTGATAGAGCAGATCCTCGAAAACCGGCCGCATGGTTTTGTAGCCGTTGGTGCTGACGTTGGCCAGGTTGTGCGCGATCATGTCGAGATGGGTTTGCTGCCCATCCAGACCGGTTTTAGCCGTCCACAGTGCACGTATCACAGTTTATTCTCCTAGGAAATGCTGACGACCTGCGCCGCAGAGCGGGCATTTTCGTCGGCACGCGTAATCAGCCGCAGCTGCATGTCATACTGACGGGCATCGTTAATCATGTTCACCATGGCTTCGGCCATATTGACGTTCGAGGCCTCCAGCGAGCCGGAAACCACCTGGACCTTTTCGTCCACCGGCGCCGGCTGACCGTTGGCCTGACGGAACAAACCGTCGTCGCCGCGCACCAGGTTACTTTCGGGCGGATTAACCAGTTTGAGCCGGCCGATCACATTCACCGAGGTTCTCACCCCGTTCACCGGAATGGTCGAAATGGTGCCGTCCTTGGCAATCGCCACTTCATTGTCGGGCGGCACGGAAATCGGTCCGCCGTCGCCCAGCACGTTCATGCCGTTGATTTGCAGTACGCCGTTCACATCGGTCTGCAGGCTGCCGTTACGGGTATAGGCTTCCTTGCCGTCCGGGCCTTGCACGGCGATCCAGCCCTTGCCGCGGATGGCCACATCCATCTGGCGGCCAGTTGCCATAAGCGCGCCCGGGCTGTAATCGCTGCCCGGCGTGCTTTCCACCACAAAAGCACGGGTCGGCGCGCCTTCGCCATAGACCGGCAAGGCACGGAACGCAGAAATCTGGCTTTTGAAGCCGTCTGTCGTGGCGTTGGCAATATTGTTGGCCGTCACTGCCTGACTGTAGAGCGCATGCTTGGCTCCAGTCATCGCAATGTATATCAGACGATCCATATCACATCACCCGGTCATTAACGCAGGTTCACCAGGGTCTGCATCACCTGGTCCTGAGTCTTGATGGTCTGCGAGTTTGCCTGGTAGTTCCGCTGTGCGGTAATCATGTTCACCAGCTCATTGGTCAGGTCGATATTGGAGTCCTCCACAGAGGCCGACTGAATCAAACCCAGATTGGTCGTACCGGGCACACCGCCGTTCTGCGGGATTGGCGTGCCAGAATCGGATGTTTCCGCCCAAACGTTATTACCCAGCGGCTGCAAACCGTTGGGGTTACGGAAATTAGACAAAGCCACCTGACCCACGTCCTGCGACTTGCCGTTGCTGTAACGCGCCAGGATGATACCGTCAGAGCCGATATTGAAGCCGGTCAGATTACCCGAGGTGTAACCGTCCTGACTCATGCCGGACACGGCAAAATCGCTGCCGTATTGGGTGGTACCAGTAAAATCGGCGGTGAAAGTCAGGTTTGCCGCACCGGTACCCAGCTGGGCTGCGGTGATGCTCTGCGAGAACGGCATGGCGGTTGTCAGGTTGCCCGATGTATCAAAACCCAGTGTACCCAGCTTGACCGTACCGCCGGAACTCAAATCGACCGTTGTCCCGGTGCCGGCCTGAGTGAGCGTGGTGTACACATCCCAGGTATTCGAGGCAGTTTTGACGAAATACATCGAATAGGTGGCGGCATTGCCCAGGCTGTCATACACCGTCGAGGACGTCGACGAATTATATGAGGTCGGATCGTTGTAGTTAAACGGCGTGGTCGACGGCACCTGCTGACGGGAGTCCAGGTTCACCACACCTTCAAGTTTGCTGGTGACCTGCGGGCTGATCGAGTAGCGGCTGGCACCAATCTGCAAATCACTCAGCACCCCCTGGAGAATGTTGCCGTTGTTGTCAGCATTAAAGCCGCGCAGTTTGAGTCCGCTGGAATTGACAATATAACCGTTCTTATCCATCAAGAACTGACCGTTGCGGCTAAATACGTTGGATCCGTTGTCATTCAGGATGAAAAAACCGGCGCCGTTGATCGCCAGATCCAGCGGGTTGTTGGTGGTGGTCAGATTACCCTGGGTAAACTGCTGTTCCACCGCCGCCACCTTGGTACCGATACCGATGTTCAAACCGCCACCGCCAGTCAGCGAGGTTGCATAGACATCGGCAAACTGGGCGGTAGAAACTTTAAAACCCACCGTATTCACGTTGGCGATATTGTTGCCGATCACGTCGAGATTCTTGGCTGCGGCGTTCAGACCGCTCAAACCTTGTGCAAAGCTCATGGCAACCTCTCCTTAGTAAATCTGTTTAACCTGGGACAAACTGATTGCCCCGAGTGTGGATGTATTCAATGACAATTGCTGATTAGCAAGCGACACACTGCCCACCGAAGCGAATCCCAGAGCAGTGGCGTCAACCGACTTGCCGGACGCAGCCGCCTTGACCGAGAAGGTGTAGTCACCGTTCGGCAGTGCGTTTCCAGCACTGTCCTTACCGTCCCAACTAAAGGTCAGGGTGCCGGATTTCTGCGGTCCCAAATCCATGGTCTGCAGCACATTGCCGGCCGAATCCTGCACGCTGACCTGCAAGCTGTCGACAGACTGCGGCAGATCCACCCCACCCAGCGCGGTGCCGTTGGATAGCGCCATAACATTACCCGGGGCCAGCACTGTCCGGCCGACCAGCGTCGCCCCCTGCAGCGCCTGATTCTGGGCAAACATGGTGTTGATGTTGCTCAGCGAGGCATTCAACTGGTTGATGCCGTCCACCATATTCAATTGCGCCAGCTGGCTGGTCAGCTCCGCGTTCTGAATCGGATTGGTGGGGTCCTGATTCTGCAACTGCGCCGTCAACATGGTCAGAAACTGATCCTTGTTGATGTCGTTGGCGCTTTTGGTCGTAGTGGTTTTACCCTGCGCATTAATGGACGCGGCAAAATCCGCAATTGAATTGACCGAGTTAGCCATGGCGTGTGCTCCTAGATAATTCTGCTATTAACCCTGACCCAGGGTCAGGGTTTTCAACAACATGTTCTTAGCGGTGTTCATCACATCCGCATTGGTCTGATACGAACGGGAGGCCGAAATCATATTGACCATCTCTTCCACCGGATTGACGTTGGGCATCGTCACGTAACCCTTGGCGTCCGCTGCCGGATTTTTCGGGTCATACACCACCCGCATGGGGGACGGATCATCAATCACCTGGGTGACTTTCACGCCGGTGGAAATCGAATCATTTGGGCCGATCGGCATGGCGGTAAACACCACCTGCTTGGCACGATAAGCCGGACCGGAGGAACTGGCAGCGCTGTCGGCATTGGCAAGATTGGAAGCCACGACATTCAGCCGTTTGGACTCGGCCGTCAGCGCCGAACCCGCGATAGCGAAAACATTAGCGAGCGACATGATTACGGACTCTGCAGAGCGGCAAGATAGGTGCGGATCTTGCCATTAATAAAGGTCAGATTGGCTTCGTAATGGATGGCGTTGTCAGCGAACTGAGCGTTCTCGCTTTCCACATCAACGGTATTGCCGTCGATACTCGGCTGGTCTGGCACACGATATTTCAGGAAGGAGTCAAGCGGGCTGTCGCCCTTGCCTTGCAGATGACGCGCATTGGTCACCTCAAGCGCGGGAGCCTGCAGGGTCATGGATTTGTTTTGCAGGATGGAATGAAAATCGATGTCCTGCGCCTTGTAATTCGGCGTATCGGCATTGGCCAGATTGGATGCCAATACCTGCTGACGGTAAGCCCGCACATTGAGTGCCTGCTCAAAAAATCCGAATGCATTGTTGATTCCGCCTGCCATCACATCTCTCCTGTTGCCGCAACACTGCGACGACAAGATGTTTAGCAGGATTCATGCCACACTATTTATTTGTTATTTTTCAATGCATTAAATAAATATCCACACAAAAACCACATCTGCGACGGCAAAGTTTTCCGTCCGTCAGGCGATTTCCACCCGGTTCTTGCCGGCAAGTTTTGCCGCATACACCGCTTTGTCCGCACGACGGATAATGGCCTCCTGATCCTCTCCCGGCAAACGTTCGGCTACCCCGGCACTGAAAGTGATAAACAGCTTTTCGTTGTTGGCGAGAAAGAAGCGCTTGGTCAACTCACGCTGCACCCGGGTCATGATTTGCTGTGCCTCGGCAGCACCGGCCTCAGGCAGCAAAATAACAAACTCTTCGCCGCCGTAACGGGCAATCACATCAGACGGACGCAGAGTCGACTGCACAACCTTGGCCAGGTGCACCAGCGCCGCATCGCCCGCCTGATGCCCAAAGGTATCATTCAGTTTCTTGAAATTATCCAGATCCAGCAGTGCTACGCTGATCGGCTTGCTGCTGCGGTCGGCGCGACCGAACTCACGCTCGAAGGCATCATTCATGCCGCGCCGGTTCAGCGTACCGGTCAGCTGATCTTCGCGCACCTTTTCACTGACCTCCTGCAGCTCGGCTTCCAGAGCGCGGATGCGCGCCTCCGCATCCTCTACCTTGCGCCGCGTCTCAATGAAATCGTCGCGCGAACGCATCATGTCCAGTTGCATGCCGCGCGTATCTGTCATCAACCGCTCAAGAATCTGATTCAGCGCCACAATATTGTCCGTCTTGCTGATTTCTTCCGCATACAGACCGATGCGATCATGATAATTGCCGGTGTTCTGCGACACTTCTCCAAGACGATCGATAAAGGTGGCGATCATGTTCTTCAGTGTGTCTTTGGCCTCATTCAGGCTCTGTTTGAGCTGCCCCTGCTTGTAAATCAGCTCTTTCAGACTGCGCTCGGCCTCGTACAATGAACGCGAATCGAGCGGCTGTCCGAGAATACCCTGTACCACGGCCACCTGACCGCTCAGCCACTGGTCGTCGACTACCAGTTCGCCAATGTTGTCCATCAGCAAACGCAGCAGATCAATCACCCCGGCCAGAATGGCGGCATCGGTCTCGCTGCGCACTTCGAGCTTGAACCAGAACTGTTTCAGGTCCTTCGCCAAACCGTTCAGCGGAGACAGATCTGGCAAGCCGCGAATTTTCCCGGCCAGCAGCCTGGCTTCGTCAGCCAGATCGGGGAAATGCTGCAAACGCGCTGCCACCCCCAGCTCAAGTGCCTGACTCAGCAAATCGCGCAACTCCCTGACACTCTCGCCCCCAGCCCCTGCCCCAGACGCTGACGAAGCAGCCTCAGCCGCCTGCACGGCATCAACCAGCGCCTCTTCCTGCGCACCGCCCTCCGCCCAGTTCTTGAGCAATGCCGCCAGCTTCTGCGCCAGCTGATTCGCATCGTTGCCAAAATGGATCAGCACCGACTCCAGCGCCTCTTTTTTGCGCGACGGCGTTACACCAGTGATCTTGCGCTCCCACAGCCGGATCAGCTCGCGTATCAAGTCTGGCCACTGCGCCCCTTCACCGCCCAGACCGGCGAGCTGCTCCAGCGCCTTTTCCACCGCGCCCCAGTCGCTGCCGTCCAGCCCCTTGATCAGTCCCTGCAACTGTCGCGCCGCGCCCTTTTTGGCAACCCGCGCGAGAATCTTTTTCAGTTCCGCCGCACCGTCATCCGGCTGCACCTGGCCGGAAATTTCCGCATAAATCTTGCGGTAGTTGTCAGGCGTCGGCAGCAGCCGGCGGCTTGCCAGCTGCTTGAAGGTTTCGCGTGCAATATCGGTCGGGTTGGTGTAATTTGCCATGATGAACGCTCGTCCAGGGATCCTATTGTTTCAGCCTCATTGTACTCGAAGAGCCGGGGCTTTTCTGTTTGCGCTGCTGTGCATTTTATTTGCCACTCGCAGCCTGGCCGCCAACCAGGATTTGAACGCGCTGCAGGCGCTGATTTCACCCTACGTCACGGCTCAGCTGGGCGGCAACGACAAGACCATCAAAGTCGAAGCAGCAGATATCGATCCGCGGCTGCAATTGCCTGCCTGTGCAAAACCGGAAGCATTCACTCCGCCCGGCGCACGCTTGTGGGGGCAAACAAGTATTGGCTTGCGCTGCAACAACCCGGTCTGGTCCATTTACGTACCTACCAGCATCCACATTTTCGGCCCGGCGGTTTACAGTGCCGCACCGCTGGCGCGCGGCAAGGTGCTCGTCGCCAGCGACCTGACCGTTGAACAGGCTGACCTGAGCGATCTGGGACCGGGCGTGCTGAGCCGGCCGGAAGACGCACTGGGCAAAATACTCACTATCGGGCTGCCGGCACACTTCCCCCTGCGCACCTCCATGCTGAAAATGCCTCTTGCGGTGCTGTCGGGCCAAACCATCCACATCCGCGGCAGAACCGACGGCATTGAGGTCAGCAACCAGGGGCGCGCCATGTCGAATGGTGCCGTGGGTGAACGCATCCCGGTAAAGTTATCCTCAGGGCGAATCATCTATGCCACCATTACCGGCAGCGGTCTGGCCGAGGTCGAGTTTTAAGCATATAATTTTGGTAGTGAGGCTTGCTGCGACCAAATTTAAGCATTTTCTAAAGTTTTGCGCACACCTGCCGATAAACCAGGCAAAGCATGATGAATTGAGAGGCCCCTTGTGAAGATCGAACAGAATTTGCAGTCTCTGTCCAGCACGCCTGCGATCGACAAAAAACGCGCAAACGGCACTGCCACAGCCCCTGCCGGCAACAAAAGCAGCAGCGGCGACAGTGTTCAGCTCACCTCGCTGTCCTCACAGCTGCAGTCACTGGAAAAGAATCTGGGGGATGTCAGTGCAGTGGACTCCTCCCGTGTCGAAGCCATCAAACAGGCGATCAGCGAAGGCCGTTTCCAGGTCAACGCCGAAGCGGTTGCCAACAGCCTGATCAAGACAGCCAAGGAATTCCTGGCCTGATCGGACACAACACGGGCGTCAATCTTGGCTGAGCAAGCGGATTTTCATAGCAGCGAACAGTTTGAGGCGACACTCGTCGCCGAGATGGCTGGCTTTCGCGATTTCAACGAATTGCTGCAAGCGGAAAAAATGGCGCTTGCCAGCGACGAAATCGACCGCCTGGCGGATCTGGCCCAACTGAAATCAGAAAAAGTCGTGCAACTGAGTCACCTGGCTGAACAGCGCAATCTGTTTCTGGCTGCGCATTCCTGCCTGCCGGATCAGCCTGGCATGGAAGAATGGTGCCGACGCACCCGCGGTCAACTGGGCCAACGCATCCACACCCTGTGGGAAAACATGCTGACCGAGGCGCGTAAAGCACACCACCAGAATCAGGAAAACGGTGCACTCATCGAACTGAAACTGGAGCACAACCAGCAGGCGCTCACTGTTCTCAGAGCGGCCGCCAATCAGCAAGGGGTATATGGTCCTGACGGCAGACCCCTGTCCCAGCACCCAGGTCGTCCGATCGGCAAAGTCTGAGCCGTCCCCCCCTCTGTCCGCTCCGGACCAGCGCGCCTGACTTAGGGCGTGTTACTGCGCCACCGATGTGGGAACGCCCAGGGCACTGCTCGCTGAAGCCGCATTATCCATCGACAGCTCTTTTACGGCTCCTTCGCCCTCTGCCAGAATCATGATCGTCACGCGGCGATTGCGCGCCCGGCCTTCCGGAGTATCGTTGCTCGCTACCGACTTGTTCTCGGCATGACCGATCGCCACCAGACGGTCGCCCCCGACCCCTTCATCGCGGAATACGCGAATCACGCTGCTCGCGCGTGCCGAGGACAACTCCCAGTTGGACGGATATAACGGGGTGCTGATAGGAATATTGTCAGTGTAACCTTCCACCTGGACCTGATTGGGAATGGTAGCCAGCACCTGCCCGACGGCTTTCAGAACATCAACCGATTTGGGATTGAGCTTGGCTTCGGCGGGATCAAACAGAATCGAGGCGTTGATTTCCACGGCGATGCCGCGGTTGCTCTGCGTCACGCGCACCTTGCCGTCCTTCACCAGCGGCTCCATCACCTTATTCAGGTCAGTAGCCACGCTCTTCATGGTCTGTTCCTGCTGCTTGCGTTGCGCTTGCTTAGCCGGATCTTCCTTGATGACAATCTGCTGCTTGATGTTGATGCGACCGCTCTCGCCGGAACCGCTCTCCGTTTTCAGCAGCGTTTCCGATTTGGGATTGTCTTTAAACGCATTAACGAGGGCATTGGACAGCACCCGGTATTTCGACTCGTTAACCTGAGAAATGGCATACATCACCACAAAGAAGGCAAACAGCAGGGTAATGAAGTCCGCATACGAGACCAGCCAGCGCTCGTGATTTTCATGCTCTTCATGTTTGTGCCGACGTGCCATTGCACCCCTACTCTCGCCCGGGTACGCGCAACCGTATCGGTAGCATGCGCCCTATGAAAACACCCCTGCCTGTTTTGCAGATCGTCCGAACAGACTCAGGAGGCTACTTAATGCTGGGACAGGTAACCCTGCAAACGGTTCTC
>JAJZTZ010000058.1 GCA_021847305.1 Pseudomonadota bacterium
ATTCGAGGCGATCGCCCCCGATGTCGATGAAACACCGCTGCCCGGCGAAACAGCCGACCAGACTTCTTTGCGTCTGGCTGTTGCCAAGGCCGAAGCAGTCGGCAAAATCAATCCGGACGCGCTGACCATCGGCTCCGACCAGGTCGCCCTGCTCAATGGCCGACAACTGGGCAAACCCGGCAATTTCGATAATGCCATGCGCCAGCTGCAAATGATGCGCGGCCAGGAAATCGTCTTTCATACCGCACTGTGCCTGCATAACGGCAAAACCGGCCGCAACCAGAGCAAAGTGGTACCTTACAGCGTGACCATGCGCAATTACTCCGACGCAACCATCCGCGCCTATCTGGAAAAAGAGCAGCCCTATAACTGCGCCGGCAGTGCCAAGACCGAAGGTCTGGGCATTGCGCTCATCGCGCGCATGGAAGGTCCGGACCCGAATGCCCTGATCGGCCTGCCGCTGATTGAACTGATCGACATGCTCGCCAACGAAGGCGTGAGCATTTTCTGATGTCCGGCACCCTTTTCCTGATTCCGGTACCGTTGGGCGAGGCCAGCCCGCCTGCTGCCGTACTTGCGCCAGACACCCTGAGTCAGCTGCAACGACTGAAAACGTTTGTAGTAGAGCACGAAAAAACTGCGCGGCACTTTCTCAAGGCGGCAGGCCATCCGGTGCCCCTGCAGCAAATCCGTCTGCTGGCGCTGAACGAGCACACCCAGCAGCAGGATGTTGCCGCACTGCTGCAGCCTTTGCTGGATGGCGAAGATGTGGGTTTGATGTCGGAGGCAGGTTGTCCCGGCGTTGCCGATCCTGGCGCCGCACTGGTGGCGCTGGCACACCAGCGCGGCATTGCAGTCCGACCGATGGTTGGTCCGTCATCGCTGTTGCTGGCATTGATGGCCTCCGGCCTCAATGGCCAGAGTTTTGCTTTTTCCGGCTATCTGCCAGTCGATGCGACCAGCCGGGAACAGAAAATCCGCCAACTGGAGCAGCGCTCGGGCGCCGGCAACGAAACTCAGCTGCTGATTGAAACGCCCTATCGCAACGCCCAGCTGCTCGCCGCTCTGCTGCAGGCCTGCCGCCCCGATACGCGTCTTACGGTGGCAACCGATGTCAGCCTGCCGGGCGAAAGCATTGTCACCCGCACGGTAGAACAATGGCGTTCCAGCCCGGTCCCCGATTTTGACAAAAGACCCACTGTTTTTCTGTTTCTGGCGACAACCGCACGTACGGCTTCAGGCCACCACGGCAAAGCGGACAATCGCGTCAAGCCGAATCACTTCGGCGGCAGCGGCCGGCCCCGTCGCAAACCGTAGCCACTCGGCGCCGTCCCGGGTGTAGACATCCAGCGGCAAGGCGCGCACGCTCACCGGCTGCCTGTCTGCATTCAGATACACCAGCTCCAGCGTCTGGCGCCGGAGCACGGCAAATTCCAGTTTTTCGTGCTCGATACAGGCAATCGGCCGGTAATCGTCCATTATTCGCCGGCCTAGCGCAAGAACGGCTGAGTCCAGGCTTCGAGCGGATCCAGCGCCTTGCTCATACCCACGCCGAACTGCTTGGCCAGCCTGTCGGACCAACGTTCGTGCGGCGTGTAATCAACCAGTTTTTCCGCCTTGATCACATTGCGCGCCACTTCATCGGTGCTGCCATAGGCATCGGCCAGCCCCAGCTGAACCGCACGCTCGCCGGTCCAGATCAGGCCGCTGAACATATCCGGGGTCTCATGCAAACGATTACCGCGCCCCTCACGTACTGCTCCAATGAACTGGCCGTGGATTTCCTTCAGCATAGCCAGGGCGTATTCTTTCTGCTGCGGGTTTTCCGGTGAGAACGGGTCGAGAAAACCCTTGTTTTCCCCTGCGGTCAGCAGACGACGCTCGACACCGAGCTTCTTCATGGTATCGGTAAAACCGAAGCCATCCATCAGCACGCCGATTGATCCGACCAGACTGGCCGGGTTGACGTAAATCCGGTCAGCCGCCACGGCCACGTAATAGCCGCCGGATGCACAGATATCCTCAACCACTGCATAAAGCGGAATATTTGGATGCAAAGCGCGCAGACGGCGCATTTCGGCATTGATATAGCTGGCCTGCACCGGGCTGCCGCCGGGGCTGTTGATGCGCAAGATCACCCCGGCGGTATTTTTATCGGCGTAGGCATTACGCAGACCTTCAATGATGATATCTGCGCTGGCGCGTTCATTCGAGGCGATGACGCCCTTCAGGTCGACCACCGCTGTATGCCGCCCGACTGTTGCCACCTCGGAATCCGACCAGTTGCCGGCAAACAGGAACAGCAGCAAAAACAGATAGCCGAAGCCGAGCAGTTTGAAGAAGATACCCCACTGTCGTGCCCGGCGTTGCTCCTGTACGGCTGCCATGGCGACTTTTTCCAGCACCTTGCGTTCCCAGTTTTCCGGTTCCTGTGTCATGCGTCTTCTTCCAGCAAATAGATATGATTATTTTCTTCCTGCACCCTCAGCGGCTGCAGCCCGCGCCCATTACAACGCCCGCCAACGCAGCGGCCGGTGGAGGGGTCATAGAGTGCGCCATGTGTTGAGCATAGCAAGTATTGCCCGGAGAAATCAAAAAACTGCCCGTTATCCCAGTCCATTTCGATAGGTACGTGCGCACAACGGTTGAGGTAGGCGAACACCTTGCCGTCGGCGCGAATGGCAAAAGCCGGCTGGCTCTCACCATCTGCGCCGGACACGCTGAATTTCAGCCCGCGCCCGCGCTCTTCCAGTTCATCGCTGAGCCCGATCAACCGTTTTGCTGCAGCCATTGCGACAGTTCATCAATACTATGGCAACAGGCCAGCGGCGCAAACTCGCACAGGTGCGCATGCTCGTGCGCTCCATATGTCACTGCCAGTGCCGGCACCCCGGCATTGTTGGCCATTTGCAGATCATGCGACGTGTCGCCGATCATCAATGTGCGCTCGCGATCCACCGCCAGTTCATCCATCAGCTCAAGCAGCATGGCCGGATGGGGCTTGGAAAAACTCTCATCGGCACAACGCGTGGCGAGGAAAAAATCACCCAGCTGACTGTATTCCAGTGCCCGGTCCAGACCGCGCCGGCTTTTGCCGGTAGCCACAGCGAGATAGCGTCCCTTTGCATGCAGCGTGCGCACCAGCTCGGCGGCACCGTCAAACAGCGGGATCATGTGGTCCTGGCCGAGAAAATGCACGCGGTAGCGTTCAACCAGCTGCGCCAGCGTCGCCGCATCGGCTTGCGGAAAAAGCGCCTGCAGCGCTTCGCTCAGCCCCAGCCCGATGATATGGCGTGCCGCGGCATCGTCGGGCACCGGCAAACCGACATCAGCTGCTGCTTTCTGGATCGACAGGGCAATCAGGCCGGCCGAATCCATCAGCGTCCCGTCCCAGTCAAACACGATCAGATCATAATTCTGTTTCATCACTTTTTTGCTTCAGCTTGTTCAGATAATTCTGCAAATTGGGCGGTAAAGGCGCCTGCAGCGACAAGGGCTCGCCCGTCACCGGGTGCGGGAGGGTCAATTTTGCAGCATGCAAAAACATCCGCTTCAGACCGTTGCGGGCCAATTCGCGATTCCAGTCGAAATCGCCGTATTTCTCGTCGCCGGCGATGGGATATTGCATATGTGCCAAATGCACGCGAATCTGGTGAGTCCGGCCGGTTTTCAGCTCGGCTTCCACCAGACTGCAATCCGTCCACAGCGCCTGCGGGCGGAAAATCGTCAGCGCCGCCTGCCCTTCTTCGCGCACGTAGACGCGTCTGTCGCCTTCTGCTGTCACAACCTTGTGCAGCGGGAAACGGGCTTCGCGCCGCTTGCCCTGCCACCGCCCTTTCACCAGCGCCAGATAGCGTTTATCCGTCTGGTTCTGCTGAAACGCCCGTTGCACGGCCAGCAGTGCGCTGCGTTTCTTGGCCAGCACGAGTATGCCGGAAGTCTCTTTATCCAGCCGGTGGGCCAATTCGAGAAAGCGGGCCTGCGGGCGCTGGCGGCGCAATATTTCGATCACTCCGAAGCTGACCCCGCTGCCGCCGTGTACCGCCACTCCGGCCGGCTTGTCGATGACCAGCAGTGCCTCGTCCTCGAACAGCACGGGAAAATCCGGCAAGCGCGAATCAACCGGCATCGGCTTGGCAGCGGGCTCGGCAATGCGAATCGGCGGAACGCGAATCACATCGCCCTGCTGCAGCTTGTATTCTGCCTTGGCGCGCCGCGTACCGACGCGCACCTCGCCATTACGCAACAGCTTGTATATATGGCTTTTAGGCACGCCTTTCAACAAGCCGAGCAGAAAATTGTCGATGCGCTGACCTGCATGCGAGTCGTCTATGGTATGCCAGCTGACTGAATTTTTGCTCATTTGATTCATTTTGCTATACTAGCGAAGTTTGGCGACATGTATATGTTGTCCGAGCCTGTTTCAGCCAGTGCGTTATCAAACGATGCGACTGAAACACAGGATTACGATTTTCGTTTCTGCGCCGCTCTCAGGAGAGTCGCAGAAACGGCAAAGCGCTACATTTTAAACCAACTAACTTGTACGCGCGCGACGCAGATTGAATTGATTGCGCCTGCTCCTCTGCTTTGTGACATAAGAAGTAAGATTGACAGCAGACCAGTAGACACACTTTCAAAGCGACAGGAATTACGGTTTGAGTTTGCACCTGATGGATTACATAACTCTGGAACAAACCTGGATTACACTACAGTAGACTTGTCTCGGACCTTTTGTCCGACCCTTTAGTCACGGTTGTTTAGCACCTGTCGCCCCGCGTTGCACGCGTTGGGGCAAGAATGAAAAGAATGCTTTTTAACGCCACCCAGGCAGAAGAATTGCGGGTGGCCATTGTCGACGGACAAAAACTGATTGACCTCGACATTGAATCTGCCGCAAAAGAGCAGCGCAAGAGCAACATCTACAAGGGTGTCATCACCCGCGTAGAGCCCAGCCTCGAGGCAGCGTTCGTCGACTACGGCACGGACCGTCACGGCTTCCTTCCCTTCAAAGAAATCGCCCGCGCCTATTTCAGCCCGGATTACACCGGCGAACTGGGTAAAGCACGCATCCAGGACGTCATCCGCGAAGGCATGGAAGTCATTGTCCAGGTAGACAAGGACGAGCGCGGCAACAAAGGCGCGGCACTGACCACCTTTATCAGTCTGGCCGGCCGCTATCTGGTGCTGATGCCAAACAACCCGCGCGGCGGCGGCGTTTCGCGCCGGATTGAAGGCGAAGAACGCAATGAGTTGCGCGACATCATGGCTCAGCTGGAAGTACCGCAGGGCATGAGCATCATCGCTCGCACCGCGGGCATCGGCCGTACCCTGGAAGAACTGCAATGGGACATGAATTACCTGCTGCAGCTGTGGCGCGCCATTGAAAGCGCCTCGACGATCCAGAACGGCGCTTTCCTGATCTATCAGGAAGGCAGTCTGGTCATCCGCGCCATTCGCGACTATTTCCAGCCCGACATCGGCGAAATTCTGATCGACACGGACTACATCTACGAACAGGCCGTGCAGTTCATGAGCCACGTGATGCCGCAGAATGTCAACAAAATCAAGCTGTACAAGGATGACATTCCGCTGTTTTCGCGCTTTCAGATCGAACACCAGATCGAAACGGCGTTTGCCCGCGAAGTGCCCCTGCCCTCCGGCGGCGCTATCGTTATCGATCATACTGAAGCCCTGGTCTCCATCGACGTGAACTCCGCCCGCGCCACGCGCGGCAGCGACATTGAAGCCACCGCCTTCAACACCAACCTGGAAGCCGCCGATGAAGTGGCCCGTCAATTGCGCCTGCGCGATCTGGGCGGCCTGATTGTCATCGACTTCATCGACATGGAAAGTCAGAAAAATCAGCGTGAGGTGGAAAACCGCCTGCGCGACGCGCTGAAATTCGATCGCGCCCGCGTACAGACCAGCAAGATTTCCCGCTTCGGTCTGCTCGAACTGTCGCGCCAGCGTCTGCAACCGTCCCTGGGCGAAACCAGTCATATCGCTTGCCCGCGCTGTCACGGTATCGGCCACATCCGCAGTACCGACTCCTCCGCCCTGCACATCCTGCGCATCATCCAGGAAGAGGCGATGAAGGAAAATACGGCTGCTGTACACGCACAGGTGCCGGTGGATGTTGCCACCTACCTGCTGAACGAAAAGCGTTCGGAAATCCACCGCCTTGAGGCCCGCCTCAAGGTGAATGTGATCCTGATCCCGAACATTCACATTGAAACCCCCAACTACACTGTGACGCGCCTGCGCCACGACGACCTGAACCATACCGACTCCGGTCAGCCAAGCTACATGATGGTTGAGCAGCCGGCGGAAGGTGAAAAACCTGGTTATCGTCCTGAGCAGCCGGCACCGCAGCGTCAGGAAGCCGTGGTTAAGGGCATTACCCCGCCGCAACCGGCACCCGCACCGACTGTCGCCCCGGCCGCACCGGCTGCACGCCCGACCTTCCTCGGCCGCCTGTTCGGCTGGCTGAAGAACCGCCTGGGTGAAGAACCCGAAACAGCTAAAGAATCGCCCGCCCCGGCACCGGCTGCGCAGCCGGGCCGCACGGCGCAACAGCAGGGTCGCCGCCAGGACAACCGCAAACCCCGCCGTGAAGGCGAGCGCGGACGTGACGGCGAGCGCGCAGAGCGTGGCGAACGCCGCGAAGCCGGCGGCAACCGCGAGGCAGCCCGTGAAGGCGGCCGCGAAAACCGGGAACCACGCAATCCGCAACAGCGCGGCGGCGACAACCGTCAGCAACGCGAACGCCAGCCTCGCGGCGAACGCGCTCCGCAGGAGCAGGCTGCCAAAGCACCGGCCACCCCGGCCGAAGCACCAGCCAGCACAGAGCAGAACGAACAGCGCACAGGTGGTAGTCGCCGCGGTCGCCGTGGCGGCCGACGTGAACGGGGCGAGGCACGTGAAACTGACGTACAAAACGGCGAAGTGGCTGTTCAGCAAGGTATAACCGCTGAAACTGCCCTGGCCCCCGTTGCTGTTGCACCGGGCCAGAGCGAGGCCGTTGCGATGGAACAGGCGGAAGCACCTGCCCCGGTTGCCGTCGAAGTGACGACCGAGGAAGCTCCCGTCAGCCGTCCGGCCCAGCACACGCCGCGCGAACGTCGCAGAGCCATTCCGCCTGAGCAAATGGTTCATACCGTTGTCGAACTGCAGCAGGTGGAAACCCGCAGCACGCAAGAACCTGCCGCAGCTGACGCTGAATCTGCCGAGCCGGTTGCAGCGGAACCTGCAACGCCTGCCATTGAACCGGCCCAGCCCGCCGCCGAACGCAAATCGCGTCAGCGTCGCCGTGCGCCGCGACAAGCCCAGCAGGCTGAAACGGCTGTCGAACTGCAGCAGGTGGAAACCCGTGCTGATGCAGTCAGCGAACCCGTCGCAACTGAGACGGCCGCCGCACCGGCGGAGGTTGCGGCGGAAAAACCGCGCCGCCCGCGTCGCCGCGCAGCTGCTCAGGAAACTCCGGCGGAAGAGCTGGTGCAAATCGAAACACAGAAGTAATCACCTCCGTAGCCCAATGCACTCATGCATAGGGCTACGCAACAAAAAAGCCGAACTCATGTTCGGCTTTTTTGTTTTCTGCCCAGGACTGCAGCAAAAGCTAGCTGGATCGCGACTGCAATAGCGCCTTGAGCAGCCCGTTGGCCGCGTCTTCCACCAGATCGAGGACATGCTCGAAGCCCTGTGCGCCACCATAATAGGGGTCGGGCACTTCCTGCTCGGCAGACTGCCCATAAGCCAGGAACAGTCGCACCTTGTGACGATGCTCGGGCGGGCAGATACGCTGCAGATTAGCCAGGTTGGCATTATCCATCGCCAGCACATGATCAAATTCGGCAAAATCTGCCACACTCACCTGCCGTCCGCGCAGCGCCGACAGGTCATAGCCGCGCTGTCTGGCGGCCTGCATGGTGCGCTTATCCGGGCCTTCACCAATGTGATAGTCGTGCGTGCCGGCCGAATCAATGACAAACCGATCGGCTACGCCCTGCTGTTTGACCAGATGCCGAAATACTCCCTCAGCAGTAGGCGAGCGGCAGATATTACCCATGCAGACGA
The DNA here is from genome assembly GCA_021847305.1 of Pseudomonadota bacterium. GTDB lineage: Bacteria > Pseudomonadota > Gammaproteobacteria > Burkholderiales > JAJZQI01 > JAJZQI01. Next base: position 8,077 of record JAJZTZ010000058.1, read on the forward strand.
ACAGCACCTTAGTCGTCATGTTCAATTACTCCAAACAGTTTCTCTTTCAACACCTTCAGCTTGTCGCGCAATTCCGCCGCCTTTTCGAATTCGAGATTGCGCGCACAGTCGAGCATTTCCTTCTCCAGACGTTTGACCTCCTTGGTCAAAGTCTTTTCATCCAGGTGGCCATAGGCTGCTTCGCGTTCTGCCGCTTTCACAGCAGCTGCGGCGGTCTCCTCGTTGTACACCCCGTCGATAATGTCCTTGATCCGTTTCGACACGCCACGCGGTGTGATGCCATGTATCTGGTTAAATTCCAGCTGCTTGGCACGACGCCGTTCGGTTTCGTTCATCGCTTTTTTCATCGAATCGGTGATTCTGTCGGCATACAGAATGGCCGTACCGTTCAGATTTCGCGCTGCCCGTCCAATAGTCTGAATCAGTGAACGTTCGGAACGCAGGAAGCCTTCCTTGTCAGCATCGAGAATCGCCACCAGCGAGACTTCCGGGATATCCAGGCCTTCGCGCAGCAGGTTGATGCCCACCAGCACATCGAATTCGCCCAGGCGCAGGTCACGGATAATTTCCACCCGTTCCACCGTATCGATATCCGAATGCAGATAACGCACTTTCACGCCATGTTCGGAGAAATAGTCAGTCAGGTCCTCCGACATGCGCTTGGTCAGGGTAGTCACCAGCACACGTTCTTCGCGTGCCACACGTGCATTCACTTCCGAAAGCAGATCATCCACCTGGGTGGTAGCCGGTCGGACAATGATGATGGGGTCCACCAGACCGGTCGGCCGGACCACCTGCTCAACCACCTGGCCGGCATGTTCGGCCTCGTAGGTGGCGGGGGTTGCCGAGACGAAAATGGTCTGGCGCATCACCCGTTCAAACTCGTCAAAACGTAAAGGACGGTTATCCATCGCGCTCGGCAGACGGAAACCATAGGTAACCAGGTTCTCCTTACGCGCCCGGTCGCCCTTGTACATCGCGCCGATCTGCGGAATAGTCACGTGGCTTTCGTCAATGAACATGAGCGCATCAGGCGGCAAATAATCGATCAGGGTAGGCGGTGGATCACCGGGTTTGCGCCCTGACAAGTGGCGCGAGTAGTTCTCGATCCCCTTGCAGAAGCCCATTTCGTTGAGCATTTCCAGATCAAAACGGGTGCGCTGCTCAATGCGCTGCGCCTCAACCAGTTTGTGCTCCTGCTGGAAAAATGCAATCCGTTCGCGCAATTCTGTCTTGATGCCTTCGATGGCTCGCAGCACGGTGCTGCGCGGCGTCACGTAATGGCTCGAGGGGTATACAGTAAAGCGCGAAACCCGCTGCTGCACCTTGCCGGTGAGCGGATCGAACAGGGAAAGGCGCTCGATTTCATCGTCGAACAGGCTCACCCGTACCGCCATTTCGGCATTTTCCGCCGGGAAGATATCGATTACATCGCCGCGCACGCGGAATTTGCCGCGGGTGAAATCCAGTTCGTTTCGCTCGTACTGCATCTCAGCGAGGCGGCGCAGAATATCGCGCTGCGGCAGTTTCTCGCCCTCTTTCAGGTGCAGGATCATACCGTGGTAATCGCTCGGATCACCGATACCGTAAATGGCGGACACAGTCGCCACAATCACGCTGTCATTGCGTTCCAGCAAGGCCTTGGTAGCGGACAGACGCATCTGCTCGATGTGTTCATTGATACTGGAATCTTTTTCGATAAACAGATCACGCGCCGGCACATACGCCTCCGGCTGGTAATAGTCGTAATACGAGACGAAATACTCGACCGAATTTTCCGGAAAAAACTCGCGCATCTCGGCGTACAGCTGCGCCGCCAGGGTCTTGTTGTGCGCCATGATAATCGCCGGCCGCCCCAGCCTGGCGATCACATTGGCCATGGTGTAGGTCTTGCCCGACCCAGTCACCCCCAGAAGCGTCTGAAATGCCAGCCCGTCATCGATCCCCTCAACCAGCTTGGCAATCGCAGTCGGCTGATCCCCGGCCGGCGGAAAGGGCTCATGCAGTTTGAAAGGGCTATTGGGAAAAGTAACGATCACGGGTAAAATGAAGAGTTGTGCAATTTACGAATTTTAGCATGTCGGCTGCGTCGGCATGCGTTTGATATCCGTTTCGTTTAAGGACTTTATCTTGGAACTGTCTTCCCGCGTTCAGGCGATCAAACCCTCCCCTACACTCGTCGTCACGGCGCGCGCCGCCAAGCTCAAGGCTGAGGGCCGCGACATTATCGGCCTGGGGGCCGGCGAGCCTGACTTCGACACCCCGCAGCACATCAAGGACGCGGCCATCGACGCCATCAACCGCGGCTTCACCAAGTACACCGCCGTTTCCGGCACACCAAGCCTGAAACAAGCCATCATTGACAAGTTCAAGCGTGACAACGGTCTGGATTACACTGCCAAGCAGGTCCTGGTGTCCTGCGGCGGCAAACAGAGTTTCTTCAACCTGGTGCAGGCGGTTATTAACCCCGGCGACGAGGTCATCATTCCCGCACCATACTGGGTCTCCTACCCCGACATCGTCATTCTCGCCGATGGCAAACCGGTCATCATTGAAGCGGGTATCGAACAGGGTTTCAAGATCACACCGGCGCAACTGAAAGCTGCCATCACAGCGAAAACCCGAATGGTGGTGCTGAACAGCCCGTCCAATCCCACCGGTGCGGTGTACAGCCTGGAAGAACTGGCTGCCCTCGGTGCCGTACTGCGCGATTACCCGCAAGTGCTGGTGGCAACCGATGACATGTACGAACACATTCGCCTGACCGACGAGCCGTTCGTCAACATTCTCAACGCCTGTCCGGACCTGTACGCCCGGACCATGGTGCTGAATGGCGTATCCAAGGCCTACTCCATGACCGGCTGGCGCATCGGCTACGCCGCAGGTCCGGAAGCCATCATTACGGCAATGGAAAATGTCCAGTCGCAAAGCACCTCCAACCCCACCTCTATTTCTCAGGTGGCTGCAGAGGCTGCACTTAATGGCGACCAGGGCTGCATCACACCAATGCTGCAAGCCTTTCGTGAACGTCATGTATTTGTAGTGGATGGACTGAATGCCATTCCTGGCGTGAAATGCCTGCCGGCGGGCGGTGCATTCTATGCATTTGCCGATGTACGCCCGGCGATTGCCAAACTGGCCGCAGCCGGGAAAATTGCCGCTGCCACCGACGTCGCGCTGAGCGAATACCTGCTGGAACAGGGTGGCGTTGCCGTAGTACCCGGTTCAGCATTTGGCGCCGAGGGCTACATGCGCCTGTCTTTCGCCACTTCAATGCAAAACCTGCAGCAGGCCATCGAGCGCATTGGCCGTGCCTTAAGTTAAGGATTGCACATCATTTAAGCAAGGTGGTATGCTCACTACTACAAGCTCGGGGGAACCAATAACAAACACCCTCGAGCCTCTTGAAATCAGCATCACATTTAACCAAAGGAGCACAACAATGCAAAAATCCGTTTTGACCCTGGCCGCTGTCGCGTTGATTTCCCTGGCAGGCTGTCAATCCATGCCGGCATCTTCCAAGCAGGCTGAGAGCAAACCGACCATCACCCCTGAGGCTTCTGCTGCACTGGCTCAAGCTCAAACCGATGTTAAAAACGCGCAGGCAAAAGATGCCCTGTGGACGACTGCTGCAGCCGACCTGAAAAAAGCTCAGGATGCTGCCGCCAAGGGTGACAGCGCCACCACCATCAAGTCGGCTAAAGCAGCCAGCAACCTGGCTGCCCTGGGTATCGCTCAGCTGAACTACCCGACTACTGAAATGAAATAATGTTCAGGACAGGCAGGGGCCAACCCTGCCTGTAACGCCATGAAAAGTCTCTCCATCCTTACATTTCTGACCCTGCTTAGCCTCTCTTTCGCCGCTCAGGCAGATCTGTATCGTTGGAAAGGTCCGGATGGAAAATGGCATCTTAGCGACACCCCTCCACCAGCAAGCGTCAAGAACGTAAAATCCCAGGCGATTCCGACAGCAACTCCGGTCAGCCCTGCCGCCACCGCATCCGGTGCAGCGCCAGGAAAATCACTCGCCGACCAGGATATGGAATTCCGCAAGCGCCAACAGGCACGTGAAGAAGCCGACAAAAAGGCGGCGCAGGAAGCTGCTCAAAAACAGGCAGCCGCTCAAAACTGCACCAACGCCCGCAACCGTTTAAACGATTTGCAATCCGGTGTTCGTATGGCGACGCACAACGCTCAGGGCGAGCGTGTGATCATGGACGACACGATGCGCCAAAGCGCAATTCAGGAAGCGCAAAAAGCTGTTTCACAGTGGTGCAAATAAGATCGGTGTAAATAATCCACCGCTCTCAGGCTGCTGGATCGATGTCTCCACCGCCTTTTTTCATCACTTTCCCCTCTTCCGCACGCTTACGACGAACTTCTTTGGGGTCTGCTATCAAAGGCCGATAGAGCTCGACTCGGTCGTGCTCGCGCAACACCGTGTCTGACTTGATCAGCTTGCCGAAAATACCCATTTTGGCTTTGACTGGATCAATTTCGGGAAAACGTTCAAGGATGCCCGACTTTTCCACTGCTTGCAGAGCAGTCGTCCCCTCTTTCACCGATACCGTGAGAATCAGTTGTTCCTCCGGTTTGGCATAAGCCACCTCAACCATGAATTGTTCACTCATAGGCCGTATACCTGCTCCGCTCTTTTTACAAACGCATCGACAAATGTGCCGGTAATGTGATCAAACACCGGACTTAGCACCGATTCAAGCAACTTGCTGGAAAACTCGTAGTGCAGAAAAAAACTCACCTTGCAGGCTTCATCACTCAACGGCGTGAACGCCCAGTTTCCTTCCAGGTGGCGGAAAGGGCCTTCCTGCAAACGCATTTCTATGCGCTCGGGAAAGTGCTTGCTGTTTTCCGTGGTAAAGCTCTGCTTGATGCCCATGTAGCTGATGTGTACAGTCCCCACCGTTGTGGCTTCATCACGCCACTTCACTTCGCTGCCGCCACACCAGGGCAAAAATACCGGGTAGTTCTCAACCTCGTCGACCAGCACGAACATTTTGTCCGCCGGGTAGCCGACCAGTACAGATTTTTCGACCTTTGCCATAGACTCCGGGCAATCAGAAAAAGCTGATAGAATACGCTATTTAGGCACTTCTCGCAGCCCCGATGAGCATCACTGACAACAGGAAAGCTTTCCACGACTACTTCATCGAAGAGAAGTACGAAGCCGGCCTTGTGCTCGAAGGTTGGGAGGTCAAGGCAATCCGTGCCGGACGCATCAATCTGAAAGAATCCTACGTCGTCATTCGCAATGCGGCACTGTATCTGATTGGTTGCCACATCAGCCCGCTGCCGACAGCCTCCACCCATATTCATCCCGACCCTGTACGCACCCGCAAGCTGTTGCTGCATGCCGAGGAAATCCGCAAGCTGATCGGCAAGGTCGAGCGTGCCGGCTATACTCTGGTACCGCTTGACCTGCACTACACCCGCGGCCGTATCAAGGCCCAGATTGGTCTCGCCAAAGGCAAAAAACAGCATGACAAGCGAGCCAGCGAGAAGGAAAAGGAAAGCAATCGGGAAATGCAGCGCGCGATGAAATCGAATCGCAGCTGAGCGTATTCTGCTGCACAGCAAGTTGCGCTGAGAATGACGAGAACACCGCAATCACACCTCAGCAAACGGCGGAAAATCCTGCTTAAATACACCAGTTCAAACTTCACATAGCGCATAGCCCAACACGATCGGGGAGACACTTATGCCGGACATCCGCACCATTACCACTCAACCCTTTGCCGGGCAAAAGCCTGGCACCTCCGGCTTGCGCAAGAAAGTCGGTGTGTTTCAGCAGCCGCATTATCTGGAAAATTTTGTGCAATCGGTTTTCGATTGCCTGGAAGGATTTGCCGGGAAAACACTGGTCGTCGGTGGCGATGGCCGCTATCACAATAAAACCGCCGTGCAAACCATACTGAAAATGGCTGCCGCCAACGGCTTCGGCCGCGTGCTGGTCGGTCGTAACGGTCTGTTGTCCACCCCTGCCGTTTCCGCCGTCATCCGGAAATACCACGCGTTTGGCGGCATTATCCTGTCTGCCAGCCATAATCCGGCCGGGCCCGACGGTGATTTCGGCATCAAATACAATACCGATAACGGCGGCCCGGCACCGGAAAGGTTAACCGACGCCATTTATGCCCGCACCCAGACCATTGGCGAATATCGTATCCTCGATGCCCCCGATATCAATCTCGACCAGATCGGCGAGCACCGCCTGGGTGAGCTGGTGGTTTCTGTAATCGACCCGGTGGCTGACTATGCCGAGCTGATGGAACAGTTGTTCGACTTCGAGCGCATCCGCGCTCTGTTCAAATCCGGTCAATTCAGCATGCGTTTTGATGCCATGCACGCCATTACCGGCCCCTACGCCACGGAGATTCTTGAAAAACGCCTGGGAGCGCCGCTCGGCACTGTGATGCATGGCACCCCGCTGGAAGATTTTGGCGGCGGTCACCCCGACCCCAACCTGGTGTACGCGGAGGAACTGGTCAAGCTGATGTTTGGCACTAATGCGCCGGATTTTGGGGCCGCTTCAGACGGCGATGGTGACCGCAACATGATTCTGGGCAACGGTT
>JAJZTZ010000059.1 GCA_021847305.1 Pseudomonadota bacterium
CTTGTCGTTGTTCAACTATCTGAGCTGATTTTTGACCTGCTGCGAGATAAAGCAAAAACGGCAAGTTTTACTTGCCGTTTTTGTTTTATCCCAGCACATCGGCCAGCGTATAGGCATTGAGGGTGGATAAGAAGCTGTTGCGGGCCTGGTACAGCACGCCCTTTAGCTTGCAATCGCGCGTGATGACGCAGTGGTCTTTAGCCTGGTCAAAACACTCTGCCAAATTGAGGTTGGGTTCGGTATCGCGAATCAACTGCCCCAGGTGAATTTCCGCAGGCGGCTTGGCCAGACGGATGCCGCCATTCTTGCCGCGATGTGTTTCGATGTAGCCGCATTGCCCCAGATGATGCACCACCTTAACCAGATGGTTGCGTGAAATGCGATAGAAATCGGCTATTTCAGTGATCGTCGACAGTCCGCTGTCGTGGCGCCCGAGGTAAATCAGCACGCGCAACGAATAGTCTGTGTATTGAGTCAGTTGCATGGTGGTTCAGCAAAAATGCCTGCTGAGGCGCCTTGAATAGTTGTCATCATGCCTGTCACTGTATCACCGAGTTTGACAGATTCAAACAGCCTGTATAAGATGCATAACAGATATATCTTATATGCTGATATACGCGGGGCGCAGAGTCCTGTTTTTTGTCTCTATAAGATGTATTAAATATAAATGTTCAATAATTTATGAAGGAAGAATCGCAATGAGCGTGTTTGAGAAAATCGGCGGCGTTGCCGCAGTGGATGCAGCGGTTGACGTGTTTTACCGTAAGGTGCTGAGCGATGATCGCATCAGCGAATTCTTCGAAGATGTAGATATGGAACGTCAATCTGCCAAGCAGAAGGCATTTCTGACGATGGCGCTGGGTGGTCCGAACAATTACAGCGGTGCGGATATGCGCCGTGGTCATGCTCATCTGGTTGCCCGTGGTTTGAACGATACGCATTTTGATGCCGTAATGGAAAATCTGGCTGCCACCCTGCAGGAACTGAATGTTCCGGCCGAACTGATCGCCGAGGCCGCCGCAATTTGTGAATCCACCCGCAACGACGTACTGGGTCGCTAAGGAGGCAGGGGATGTACGAAATCAACTACTCCGGACGTGCAGTAAGCTGCACGGAAAATGAAACGGTACTGGAGTGCCTGCTGCGCAATGGTATCGAACATCCCCACTCCTGCCGCAATGGTAGCTGCCAGACCTGCATGGTGCAGGCAGTGGCGGGTAGCGTGCCACAGCAGGCCAGCGCGCCACTTAAGCCGTCCTTGCGCGAACAGGGATACTTTCTGCCCTGTATCTGTCAGCCGCAGGACAATCTTGAAATCAGACCCGCTGCCATCATGGAACGTCTGCAGGTTGCCGTGACCGGGGTTGAATCGCTCGGGCAGGATCTGGTTCAGGTGAAATTACAGCGCCCAGAGGGATTTTCCTATCGCCCCGGGCAATTTATCAATCTCTTCCGCGACGAGAAAACCAGCCGCTGCTACTCGCTGGCAAGTCATCCGCATCATGATGACGAGCTGGTGCTGCATGTCCGTCGTCTGCCGGATGGTCGTGTGTCAGGCTGGATTCATGATGAGTTGACGCATGGCGACAAAATTGAAGTTTCCGGGCCCCTGGGAGACAGCTTCTATGTGGCAGACGACCAGCAACAGCCATTGATGCTGATTGGCACGGGAACAGGGCTGGCCCCTTTGTATGGAATTATCCGCGATGCCCTGCATCATGGGCATACCGGTCCAATTCACCTGTATCACGGCGCACGCGATGCCGCGGGCCTCTATCTGGGCGAAGAACTGCAGCAACTGCAGTCCGAGTATAAGCAGTTCCGCTATGTGCCCTGCGTTTCCCGTCAGGAGCCGGGTGAGCGCTATGCTGCAGGCCGGGCGCTTGATGTGGCTCTGCAGCATCATCCGCAATTGAAGGGCTGGCGGGTATTCCTGTGTGGCAATCCGGATATGGTCAAGCTGGCCCGAAAACGCGCATTCATGGCGGGCGCTTCCATGCGGGATATTTATGCCGACGCCTTTACCATCTCGGCCTGACAAAAACCAGGCAGAGATCTAAGCGCAGGCACGGAAGGCGTGTTAACCTTATTGTGTTGACGCGCCCGTGCAATATGCGCCGCCACCTCCCGGCTGGCAACGGCTTGCCGTCCTTGCTTGGCAACTTCCGTGCAAATCAGCGGTCCATCGTGGTAATCAGACGGTCTAACAGTTGCAGTGCTGCGACGTTGCCTGCGTATCAGGCGTAATGCGTGCGTATGAGGTCATCTGCGTTCCTTGTGCGGCGCGCGGTTGCGCCCGACGGGTATTGCCGTATAAAAATGTGTTCACACTCGCTGAGTCGAAAATGAAGAAACAAGTGTCCCTGCCGTTACGCTGGCTGCTTCCGGTTGACTGGTCGCAGCGGTTGCTGGCCGCCGGTTTTGCCGGTACTGCCTTGTGGTTGATCTGGATGCTGGGCGATGTCCTGGCCGGCGTACCGCAACAGGGTCATTTGCTGATGGGTTCGATTGCTGCCAGTTCCTTTCTGGTGTTTGTCGTGCCCCACAGCCCGATGGCCAAACCCTGGCCGCTGTTCGGCGGTCATCTGGTGTCGGCCGTGGTCGGTGTACTGATTGCCTCGCTGGTGCCTGATCAAGCCAGTGCTGTTGGGCTGGGGGTGGGGTTTGCCGTTCTGGCGATGTATCAGCTGCGCTGTCTGCATCCGCCGGGTGCGGCTACGGCTCTGGCGGCCGTGCTGGCGCATAAGGGGCTGCTACCGGGGTACCCGTTTGTGGCGGTGCCGGTGCTGTTCAATGTGCTGGTGCTGCTGCCCCTGTCGCTGGTGTATGGCAAGTTGATGCGCTTGTATGAAAAGCGCAGCAGTGCCGCGGTAACGAACGACAGTGTGATCCAGGATTCCGGGGCTCAGCCGACCGGCGGCGCTGTACTGGCCGAAGACATCGATGCCGCACTGAATGAATTGCACGCCGTGCTGGACGTGAGCCGCGACGATTTGGCGCTGATATACCGTCTGGCTGAGCAGCACGCGCTGCATCGCGATGTGACGGGGCAACGCTGCGCTGATCTGATGCTGAGCGACTCGCCGCTTATGGAGTTCGGCAGTGAACTGGAAGAGGTGTGGCTTGCTCTGCAGCAATCAGATGTGCCCGCGGTACCTGTAGTCGACCGGGCGCGGCGTGTGATTGGCCTGGTGTCGGAGCGTGAATTCGTCAGTCATGCCGCACAGTTGCCTCATCCGGGCTGGCAGGCCAAACTCCGCGGACTGGTTAAGCGCACACCGGGCCCGAATTCGGATAAACCCGAAGTCGCCGGTCAGATCATGCAGACTGATTTTGTCAGCATTCAGCAGGATGAGCCGGTCATGGTGGCGCTTGGTCTGGCCAGGCAGGCTGGCGGCCAGCCGATCGTGGTGCTCGATGAGGAGAACCGGTTGGCCGGTTTGCTGCCTGTGGATCGGATCATTGATGCCGTCTATCAGGCGCGTTTGCATCACCACGGGGAGTGGGACGACATGGCTTTTCCCAACGCCGCCTAATGCTGTTTTGACTTGGCGGCCCCGGTCGGCGATAATACGGGGCTGCCTGTTTGTTCGGGCAGTATTCTATGGCGGGTCTCCCCGCATTGCACGGTAGTGAACCTGGTCAGGTCCGGAAGGAAGCAGCCACAGCTATTCGGCGCAAGTGCCGGGGTAAGGCTCGCCACCCCCCCAATTCCCCCATGCTGCGTCTTCAGCTTCCGGCAGTTATTCCCTGCGATTCGCACAGGGCATCCGAGTGGCGATTCTGGTAGAATCACTGCCATGAGTTATCAGGTACTTGCCCGAAAATGGCGCCCCAAAACGTTTGCCCAGGTGGTAGGGCAGGATCACGTGGTGACTGCGCTGTCCAACGCCATTACGGCGCAGCGCTTGCATCATGCCTATCTGTTTACCGGTACGCGCGGTGTCGGTAAAACCACGCTGGCACGCATTTTTGCCAAGTCGCTCAACTGCGAGACCGGCATTACCATTACGCCTTGTGGCCAGTGTGCTGCGTGTCAGCAGATTGATGCAGGCCGTTTCCCCGATATGCTGGAGCTCGACGCCGCCTCCAATACCGGTGTCGATAACATGCGCGAAGTGCTGGACAACGCCCAGTACGCACCTGTCAGCGGCCGCTATAAGGTCTATCTGATCGACGAGGTGCACATGTTGTCCAAGGGGGCATTCAATTCCATGCTGAAAACGCTGGAAGAGCCGCCCGAGCATGTCAAATTCATTCTGGCGACCACCGATCCGCAAAAGATTCCGGTTACCGTTTTGTCGCGCTGTCTGCAGTTCGGTTTGAAACAGATGCCGCCGGCGCTGGTGGCACAGCATTTGGCCAATGTGCTGCAGCAGGAAGGCATTGTGACCGAGGAGGCCGCTCTGGTAGCGCTGGGGCATGCCGCACAGGGCAGTATGCGTGACGCCCTGAGTCTGCTGGATCAGGCGATTGCCTACGGTGACGGCGCCGTCAGGGCCGAGGTGGTGCATGCGATGCTGGGCACGGTGTCGCGCGATTATCTGTTCCGTCTGCTCGATGCGCTGGCGCGACAGGACGGCACGGCACTGATGGCCGAAGCCGATACCATGCAGGCGCGCAGTGTTGCGCTTGATGCCGCGTTGCAGGAACTGGCCGTGATTTTGCAGCGAATTGCCGTGATGCAGTTGGTGCCGCAGGCCGTTCCGGCAGACGAGCCCGAGCGTGCCGATATCGAGCGGCTGGCGCAGGCGCTTGATGCGCAGACCGTGCAGCTGCTCTACCAGATTGCCACTACATCCGTGCGCGACATGGAGTGGGCCCCGGATGTCTACACCGGTTTTTGCATGGCTTTACTGCGTATGCTGGCGTTTGTTCCCGGCGAGCTGACAGCCGAGGCTGAAAAAAAAACTCCAGCCATTTCGTTAGCCCGCGCCGCTGAACTGCCTGCAACTTCTGCACGCGTTGCTGAACCGGTTCCCATGGCGCCGGCAGCACCGCAGCCGGCCGTCAGCGAGCCGGCTGCCGCTGACATTCCGGCAACCGTGCGCGAACCGGTTGCCCAGTCAAGGCCACAGCCGACGGCGACGTTCGACGGTGACTGGCCGACGCTGGTTGGCCGGCTCAAACTGGGCGGTATGGCGCGGATGCTGGCGCAGCATTGCGAACTCGTTTCCAGCAGCGCCGGTCAGTTCATACTTGAGGTCCCGCCGGCGCATAAACATCTGCTTGACCCCACTTTTGTCGAGCGCCTGACGGCGGCGCTGCAGCAGGAAATTGCCGGAATCGAGCGGGTACAGATGCGCATTGGTGCCGGCAGCGGCAATACGCCGCATGAAGTGGTGCAACGGGAAAAAGCGGTGCGTCAGGCGGAAGCTGTGGCGGCCATTGAGCAGGACCCGGTGGTTCGGGCCTGCGTGGAACTGTTTGATGCCCGCATTGACGAGGCATCGATTAAACCGGTGAATTAAGGAGTAAGAAGCATGATGAAGGGTGGTCTGGGCGGCCTGATGAAACAGGCACAAAAGATGCAGGAAGACATGAAGCGCATGCAGGAAGAACTGGCCAATATGGAAGTCGAAGGTCAGGCGGGCGCAGGGTTGGTCAAGGTAGTCATGACCGGCAAGCATGACGTGAAACGTGTCAGCATTGATGACAGCCTGCTGTCCGATGACAAGGATATGCTGGAAGACCTGATTGCTGCTGCGGTTAATGACGCCGTGCGCCGTATCGAGACGACTTCGCAGGAACGCATGAGCGGTGCCATGGCCGGCCTGAATCTGCCGCCCGGCTTCAAGATGCCTTTCTAAGTCAGAACTGTGTCGGCACAAACGCCTTCCAGCCTGGAAAGTCTGATCCAGGCTTTACGCTGCCTGCCTGGGGTGGGTCCGAAATCGGCGCAACGCATGGCTTACCATCTGCTGCAGCGCGATCCGGCTGGCGCCCGGCAACTGTCGGGCGCGCTGGCGCAGGCGCTGGAGCGGATTCACCACTGCGAGAAGTGCAATAATTTTTCCGAAACGCCGATATGTGAGCTGTGCAGCTCGCCGCGCCGCGATCCCGCAGTCCTCTGCGTTGTGGAGATGCCGGCCGACCTGCTCACGATCGAGCAGACGCAGTGTTATCAGGGTTTCTATTTCGTGCTGATGGGACGCCTGTCGCCGCTGGACGGTGTCGGTCCGCGTGAAATCAACCTGGACCGGTTAAGCCGCAGGGTGCTGGACGGTGAAGTAAAAGAAGTAGTGATTGCTACCAGCTTTACCGCCGAGGGTGAGGCAACGGCACACTACATCAGCCAGCTACTCGCTGCCAGCGACCTCAAGATAAGCCGCATCGCACGCGGGGTGCCGGTAGGCGGTGAGTTGGAGCATGTGGATAGCGGTACCGTCGCTCAGGCATTGCTGGAAAGGCGATCTGTCTGACCCTGCAAACCGGCTGTTTCCCACAAGCCCGGCCGAGGCGCTGAGCCTCGGTCCGGTTCCCCTCTTGCAGGCCGTCCCAGTTCCGCTGGTCGGAATGCCTTGCCGCGCCAAAGGGCGTTTCTGGGCAAGGCAAATTGCAGCCTGCTAACGCAGACTGCCAATATATTTGTTGTCCGTCGGTGGCTGCGGGCTGCTACTGCTGTCCGATACCGCCGGCGGGGTCGTGAGTGGAGCAGTGACTGCCGCTGCCGGCTTAAGACCGGGAATTCCCATCAAGAGGCGCAGTTTGGCCACGACATCCAGCAAGTCTTCATCATCTGAGTCCTCTGCCAGTTGTAAAATGATTTCTGCGTACTTTCGGTCGGTACGCAGATATTCCAGATCAATGACGCGTGTGAGCGCGCGGCGCATGATCACGAATAAACGGGTCTGCAGTACAAATTTGTCGTTTTCCTTGGACATGAACACTCCGTCTATCTCGGGTTCAATCTGGTGTGCGTGAATACGCTGTTTAAGAAAGCATAAGCTATGCCAATCTGTGGGCAGAGCCGCTAGGCGTTGCATGGCCCATTTGCCTGGTGTAATCGGGCGATGGGTAGGACCGAGGTGCACTACCTTGGTGACCGGATGCCTGCCACGCACCCCTTTGTGGCACAGCGACGGCAGGCGGCACGCCGCCTGCCGGTTGCTCTAGTCGATGTGTTCACCATGTAGGGCGATGTCCAGACCGGCGCGTTCTTCGTCTTCACTGACACGCAAACCGATAAAGATATCCACCAATTTGAGTATGATCAGTGAGCCGATCGTGCTGTATACCAGTGTGGCGCCGACACCGATCAGCTGGGTGACAACCTGGTCGAGACTGCCTTCGGTACCGCCAATCGAGCCTGCAGCCAGAATGCCGGTAAGCACAGCCCCCACCACGCCACCAATGCCGTGCACGCCAAATGCGTCGAGCGAGTCATCCATGCCGAGCAGGCGCTTGAGCGTCGTGGCGCTCCAGTAGCAGATCACGCCTGCGGCAATGCCAATGATCAGGGCGCCACCGGGTGCAACAAAGCCGGATGCAGGGGTAACGGCGACCAGGCCGGCAACGGCGCCCGACGCAATGCCAAGCACGCTGGCCTTGCCTTTCTTCAGCCATTCGGCAAACATCCATGCCAGTGCGGCGGCTGCCGTGGCGATCTGGGTGACGGCCATGGCCATGCCGGCACGTTCATCGGCGGCAACGGCTGAGCCGGCGTTAAAGCCGAACCAGCCTACCCACAGCAGGGCCGCCCCGGTGATCGTCAGGGTGAGGTTGTGTGGCGCCATGGGTTCGCTGCCGAAGCCGACACGTTTACCCAGTACGATGGCCGCGGCCAGGCCGGCAAAGCCGGCATTGATGTGAACCACTGTGCCGCCGGCATAATCGAGAATGCCCTTATCCAGCAGCCAGCCATGCGGCCCCCATACCCAGTGCGCAACAGGGGCATACACGCCCAGCGACCACAGACCCATGAACCAGAGCAGGGCAGAAAACTTCATGCGTTCGGCAAACGCTCCGGCAATCAGGGCCGGAGTGATGATGGCAAAGGTCATCTGGAACATCATGAATACCGATTCAGGAATGTTGGCCCCGGGCGTGCCGGACAGGCTGTGGAGCTCCATGCCGTCGAGCATGAAACGGTCGAGGCTGCCGATGAACGGCGTGCCTTCAGTAAACGCCAGACTGTAGCCGGCAACCATCCACAAAACACTCACCAGTGCGGTTACGGCAAAGCTTTGCATCATGGTTGCCAGGGCATTCTTCTTGCGCACCATGCCGGCGTAGAAGAGTGCCAGCCCTGGGATGGTCATCATTAGTACCAGTGCTGTGGCAGCCAGCATCCAGGCTGTGTTACCGCTATCCAGCCGGTTTTGTGTTTGAGTCGCAGGTGCGGGCGCTGCGGGGGCCGCACTTGGCGGCGCGGCCTCGGTCTGGACGTTTTGATCCACCGTGCTGGTGCTTACAGCCGTACTCGCCGGCACGCTGAGTGATGCGCTGGCGGCGTCGCTGGCCGTATCGGCATGAGCGCAGAGCGGCAGCAGGGACAGACTGAAGAGTAAAAGAAATAGTCGGAGTGGTTTTCTCACGTCGTGTTCCTTGCGCTAAAGAGAGGTGCGTTGGCCAAATGGCCATTCGTCTCTTTACTGCAAGCAAGCGACGTGCCAGTGAGTTTTCGTCAGTGCGTCTGCGCCAGTGCGCTGGCTTGTTGCGCCAGTGCCGGGAACGGGTCCGGTTCCAGGGTGTCAACCCGCAGTTGCGGTGCGTCGGGGTAGTGGGGGTAGTGCTGCATCATGGAGCGGGTGTAGGAGGGGTCGTAGTGCATTTCCAGCAATTCGGATACCAGTTGATCCCACTGGCCGTCTTCCGCCATGTGTTTCCAGGCGTCGATCTGGGTTTTGCCGTAACGCGCCGTAAGAAAACGCAATTTCTCGCTTAGTTGCTCCGGTTCGGCAATAAAGTGGGGATATTCTTCGCGCAGCAATTGTACGCGTACGGCGGTGTTGGCTTCCAGACGCAGACAGCGGCTTTGCCACATCTGTTCGATCAGGCTGTCGGGTGCGCGGACGTTGCCGATTTTTTTGCTTTCAGCTTCGACAAAGATGGGGCGCGCCGGATCGAAGCCTGCTAAAGCTTGGCGCAACAGGCTTTCAAAATACTTCTGGCTCGGTTGCGGCGTGCCGGGCACATGCCCCAGTACCGAGCCCTTGTGTACGGCGAGACCTTCCAGATCAAGCACCTGGGCTCCGGCGCTTTGCAGGGCGGCAAGCAGGCGGCTCTTGCCCGAGCCGGTCAGGCCGCATATCACCCGGAAATCGAGTGTGGCGGGACACGTTTCCAGGTCTTGCAAGACCTGCTGGCGGTAGGCTTTGTAGCCACCCTCGAGCTGTCGTGCTGCCCAGCCGATGCGATTCATGATCAGCGTCATCGAACCGCTGCGGTTGCCGCCGCGCCAGCAGTAGATCAGCGGTTTCCAGTCCTTGGGTTTGTCCAGACAGCTTTCTTCAATATGGCGGGCAATATTGCGCGCCACCAGTGCGGCTCCCTGCTTTTTGGCTTCAAAAGGAGAAACCTGCTTGTACAGCGTGCCGATGCGAGCGCGCTCTTCATTGTCCAGCACGGGCAGATTGATAGCGCCGGGAATGTGGTCTTCGGCAAACTCCGCGGGCGAACGCACATCAATGATGGTGTCGAATTGAGCGATTTCGGCCGTGCTGACAAGGGTATTAAGCATAAGAATTTGAGCGCAACAAAGGCTGGACATTATAATTGAGGGCTGAGTAAAAGGAATCCCGAAATGGCAATTGATATCAAACTGACCGAATATTCGCATGGCGGCGGCTGTGGTTGCAAAATCGCCCCCGGTGTACTGTCTGACATTCTGGCGAAGATGCCGCTTGGTTTGGTAGACAAAAACCTGCTGGTTGGCACAGAAACCAGTGATGATGCTGCTGTCTATCGGATTAATGACAAGCAGGCGGTGGTGGCGACCACGGATTTCTTCATGCCCATCGTCAATGATCCGTTCACGTTTGGCCGGATTGCCGCCACCAATGCAATTTCTGATGTCTATGCCATGGGCGCCAAGCCGATCATGGCGCTGGCAGTGGTGGGGATGCCGATCGACAAGCTGCCGCTGGAGGTGATTCAGGCTATTCTCGCCGGTGGTCAAAGCGTCTGTCAGGCGGCCGGAATCCCTATTGCCGGCGGTCATTCGATTGACTCACCCGAACCGATTTATGGACTGGTCGCCTTGGGCATTGTCGATCCGGCCCATGTCAAAACCAACGCCCAGGGTAAGGCGGGCGACGTGCTGATTCTCGGTAAGCCGCTGGGCATCGGTGTGTTTGCCGATGCCATGAAGAAAGGCAAGTTGCCGGGATCCGGTTATGAGCAGCTGGTTGCCAGTACCACGCAATTGAACACGGCAGGCACCACCCTGGCACCGCTTAAAGGCGTGAACGCGCTGACCGATGTAACCGGATTTGGCGTGCTGGGGCACTTGCTGGAAGTGTGTCGCGGTTCAAAAGTTGCCGCCGAGCTGGAGTTTTCCCGTCTGCCGGTCTGGTCGGAAGCCTTGCCGCTGGTACAGGCCGGTTTCTCGCCGGGGGCGGCGAATCGCAACTGGAACAGCTACGGTAAAGATGTTGTTCTGCCGGACAATATGGCTGAGTGGCAGCGCAAGCTGTTGTGTGATCCGCAAACCAGCGGCGGCTTGCTGGTCAGCTGTGCGCCGGAAATGGCGGACGAGGTGCTGAGGGTGTTCCGCGATGAAGGTTTTGCTCAGGCTGCCGTGATTGGTCGTTTGCTTGAAGGCGAGGCTAAAGTCACTGTGGTTTAGGCGTCTGCATGAGCAGAACTATAATCTAACCGCCTTACGCCTCGCTCACCACAACCTTTTGGCCCGGCCTCAAGCTGGCAGCCTGTCCGCGCATATTGTTCCAGCGGGCCAGGTCGACCACGCTCACGTCGAAGCGACGGGCGATGCTGTAGAGGGTGTCGCCGCGGCGAACGGTATAGGTTTTATGGCTGCGTGCCTTGACGATTTTGTGGGCGGATTTCTTCGCCGGTTCGGCGGTTTTTGCGTTGCTGGCGAGGCGGATTTCAGACACTTGTTCTTTGATGGCCAGTTTCTGGCCGCGATGGATGGCCTGTTTGCCCAGTTTGTTCCAGTCTTTCAGGTCGGCCACGCTTACATTGAAGCGGCGGGCAATACTATAGAGGGTGTCGCCCTTCTGTACGGTGTAGTGGGCCAGGCGCAGCTTTTTCTCTTCCGTGCGGCTGCCGCTATCGCTTTCACTTGAGGTCGTTTCCGGCACCGCAGTAGTGGTGTTGATGGCCAGTTTGTTCTGTCGTAGCGGCACCAGCAGGGTCGTGTCGGCTGCCAGGCGGTGACGTTTATTCAGCCGCAGCTCGTTGCGTTGCTCAAGTTCGGCCACAGTCATGCCGAATTTACGGGCGATTTGTTCCGGCTTTTCCCCGCGGCGGGCATGGTAGGCCTGCCAGCTCAGCAGCGGCCGATCGTATTGCGCCAGGTTTTCCTTGAAGGTGTCGACCTTGTCGATGGGCAGCAGCAGGTTGCACTTGCCGTTGCGTGCCAGCACCGGCTGGTTGTAGGCCGGGTTGAGATTGAGGAATTCGTCAACCGGCATTTCCGCGAGTTTTGCGGCAACGCGTACGTCCATGTGTTGTTCGGTCTGCACGCGTGCCAGCTGCGGGCTGTTATCCAGTTTCGGCAGGTTGATGCCAAAGTTGTCGGGCGACTCGATCAGGTGCTTGACTGCCAGCAGGCGGGGAACGTAATTGCGCGTTTCGTTGGGCAGATTGAGGCTCAGATAATCGGTCGGCTCGCCCTGGGCGGCATTTTTTGCCTGGGCCCGAGCGACGGCACCTTCACCCCAATTGTATGCGGCCAGTGCCAGCTCCCAGTCGCCGAACATGCTGTAGAGTCGTTCAAGGTAGTCAAGCGCGGCATTGGTGGCAGCAACAATGTCGCGGCGGCCGTCATACCACCAGCTTTGTTCCAGACCGAAGTGCTTGCCGGTGGAAGGGATGAACTGCCAGATGCCGGACGCATGGCTGCGCGAGTAGGCATTGGGGTTGTAGGCGCTTTCGATCATCGGCAGCAGGGCGATTTCCATGGGCATGCCGCGTTTTTCAACCTGCTGCACGATGTAGTGCAGGTAACGCGTGGAACGTTCCAGCATGCGTCGCGTGTAATCGGGGCGGTTTTCATACCACTGCTCGTTTTCCTGCACCAGCGGGTCATTCAGCTCGGCCAGGCCAAAGCCGTTGCGAATGCGTTGCCACAGATCGTCCGTGGGGTAGATTTTCAGGCTAGGGAGGGAGTTGGAAGACGGATCGGTGCCGGCTTGTGTGGTTTGTGCTGACTGGGTTGCCGTCGGCAGCGGGCAGGCGATGACGGCAGTTTGTTCTGGGGTTTGTGCCGGGGCGACTGCGGTGGCGCTTGCCTGCTGGGCGTCGGTGTGCGGCTGGTCCGTTCCGAACGGAGCGGTGTCGTCCCATGCGCCGGCATGGGCAACAGACAGACAGCAGCTTAGGGCAAGGCCGATGAAAAGGCGCACAGTAGGTTCAACGTGGTTGTTGTGGTTTGCAGCGCGAAATCATACCGGCGCTGGCGGCATGCGTCAAGTCGCCTTTATTAATTATTCATGTAAATCATGATCTTACTCTTTTTGCCTGTTGCACGTTAGGCAAGTGGCCAATGAGCGTGAGAATGCGGCTCAGCTGGTTGATATCGTCGACTTCCAGGGTGAAGCGCATATGGGCGAAGCTGTCTTCGCTGACGGTGTTGACCCGTGTGACGTTGACCTTTTCCCGGCTGAGGATGTTGGTAATGTCCATCAGCAGACCTTTGCGGTCGAAGGCATCGATCTGGATGTCCACCGGGAAGGCGCTTTTGGTCGTGCTGCCCCAGCTGGCGCTGATCAGCCGCTGCCGTTGTTGCCCGGTCATGCGCTGCAGGGTCGGGCAGTTCTGCCGGTGGATGGTCACGCCATGGCCGCGCGTCACGTAGCCGACAATAGGGTCGGGGGGAAGCGGCTTGCAGCACTTGGCTATGGCGGTGAGCAAATTGCCGACCCCCTCGATGAGAATCCCGCCCGGCTGCGTGTCGCGCGCCCGGCGTGTTTTGATCTCCGGCAGCGGTTCGGGTCGCGGCAATTCCGGCTGCAGGGCATCGAGCAACTGCTTGTGGCTGATTTCGCTGCGGCCGATTGCGGTTACCAGTTCATCGACCTTGTTCAGGTGAAAGTGCTGGGCGAGTTTTTCCAGATTGATATTAGTCAGGCCGAGTCGTTGCAATTCCTTGTCCAGTATCGCGCGGCCTTGCGCCATGTGCTCTTCTGCATGCAGGTGCTTGAACCAGTGACGCACCTTGGCGCGGGCGCGCGGGCTCTTGAGATAGCCGAGCGCCGGCATCAGCCAGTCGCGGCTGGGCGTGCCGTTTTTGGCGGTGATGATCTCGACCCGCTGGCCGTTTTGCAGCGGCGTGTTGAGCGTCACCATCTGGCCGTCTACCTTGGCACCGCGACAGCGGTGGCCCAGATCGGTGTGCACATGGTAGGCAAAGTCCAGTGGCGTTGCTCCATGGGGCAGGTCCACAACCTTGCCCTGCGGGGTCAGCACATAGACCTGATCCTGAAACAGTTCGTTGCGGAACTGTTCGATCATTTCCTCGCTGCTTTCTGCGCTGCTTTGTTCCATGATGGCTTCGCCGGAGCCGTTGCCATGGCTCACGTCCTCACGCCATTCAAGCATCTGCCGCAGCCAGGCGATTTTCTGCTCGAAGGCGGCATTGGATTTGCCGCCTTCCTTGTAACGCCAGTGTGCCGCCACACCGAGCTCGGCGTGCTGGTGCATGTCGAAAGTGCGGAACTGGACTTCCAGCGCTTTACCCCCCGGGCCGATTACGGCGGTGTGCAATGACTGGTAGTTGTTGCTCTTGGGGTGCGAAATGTAGTCGTCGAACTCGCCCGGCACCGGCTGCCACAGATGATGAACGATGCCCAGCGCGGTATAGCAGTCTTTTACGTCTTCCACTAGTACGCGTACGGCGCGCACGTCGTACAGCTGGTGAAAGTCGATACCCTTGCGTCGCATCTTGTTGACGATGCTGTGGATGTGTTTCGGTCGGCCGGTGATTTCCGCCTTGATGCCGGCTTTTTCCAGTTCCGTCCCCAGTTG
This sequence comes from Pseudomonadota bacterium, assembly GCA_021847305.1. Lineage (GTDB taxonomy): Bacteria > Pseudomonadota > Gammaproteobacteria > Burkholderiales > JAJZQI01 > JAJZQI01. The sequence goes on from JAJZTZ010000059.1 coordinate 14,155, forward strand.
GCTGATGACCTGCTGAATGTAGTCTTCCCGGTCGAGGCGCTTTTCCTGCAGCAGCTTGGCAATGGACTTGTAGAGCTTGGGTTCGAGAAAACGCAAAGCCAGGTCTT